>JAZLGF010000028.1:0-76372 GCA_045616165.1 Lachnospiraceae bacterium | reverse complement strand
CTAATCTCATATATTGGGAAACCCAATAAAACAAGGCAGCAGGCGGACATAAGTGTACTGGCGAACGAAAGTTAGCTGCCGTAGGAAGCGAAGCCACGGCGCGAGCTCCTTCTTAAGCTCAGGCGCCGTCAGCTTCGCGTTTCATTACGCTCATTCCACATAAAAATATTTGTGTGTAAGGATTGCGATGCAGACGTGCGCCAAATTTTGTTTCTTTCCCAAAATGTCGTGCTACGATTCCGTCAAATACATCGCTGATACCACCAAGAATATACGGGATGTAAAACCAAGATGAAAATGTTGGACAAAAAAGTAATGCGATTGCACAAACAATTCTAATCCCCGTTATAATATTTGCTATATGCTTAGCTTCATCTTTCATATCACACTGAGTCAATATTTATTTCTCCACATAACTTTTATCAGTCATTATAAATTAATATCTGAAGTTTTTGCATAGTATGCAGGATAGGCTCTAGAACATGTACAGCAGATACCTTCTTTTTCTAATTCCTTACAGAATTGCTTTACATAAACATCTGATGAGAAATTTTGAATATGCGTAATACAAAATTTTCCATTAATTGCGCTTACACTAGATGAAAATGTCATTAAGTCAGCGCTTGGATCTATTACACAATTTATTGATGAAATAAAATCGTTAAGTTCACCCCAAAGTATTGCTCCAGGATAACTACAACCTATTGTCATTGAGCTGTCCTTTTCTTTTGGGGCAAACATTTCTGTAAGCATTTCCTTTGCGACCTGCTTATCTTTCATATTCCATGCATAATTTGAAAGCATCGCAAGTTGCTTAAGTTGTTGTTCTACACTATCTGGATGAGTTTGCAAAATTACAGCACCTCTTGTTACAGTTGCAATCTGTTGAACATCCCAGTCTCTTAACTTTGGCGGATATGTTATCCTTGCTTGGCTTACACATGTGCCCATAAACGAATCGCACATAAGAGCTTGCCTACCATTTGCCATAACTATCGCATTCACAGGAAGTTTTTCATCATGTAAAGCATATATTGTTTTCAACATGAACACTATTGGAAGTGTTGCTGGTGAACTATCTTTATCTTTTGAATATTTGACAAACGCATCTTCTGGAACGGTAATATAAAACACCGTTGGCACACATTCTTTTATATATTTGCTGTCCCAGCCAAATCCTGCTGGTGGCGGCGCTTGCTGCTGATTATTTTTTACGTTCTCAATCTCAGGGTAAAACCTAAGTAGCGGATCTGTGCTTTCTTCTTGTAGTATCTCATCTCCCGGCAAACGCACTCCTGGCGAATTAAAATCTTTGTGATATTTTTCTGAAAAATACAAATATAAGATAGTTTGGATGTATCGGTTAACACCTGTTCCATCTATAAAAGCATGATGGATATGATGCCAAATAATCTTTCCTTCACATGAAAACGCCTGTATATGATTATTGCTTTCAGAGCATAAAAGCGTCGGAGGTATTAAGCTATCGTTTACCACAATTGGTTCCGGATTATCTACTAACTGAAGATTGCCCGATTCCTCATGTGTAAGACAAACATAAAAATATGGGTAGCGCGCCCTTGCTTTCTCAACAGCATATCTAAGAAGTTTTACATCTACTTCTTCTGTCAGTTCAATTCTTATATTGATTGAAAAATCAAATTTCTTTCCCGATGCCATAAGCAACGGAATTGCGGACGGCATATTTTTAATCAGTCTTTCGTTCATTTTACCCTCTTAAAACAAAATGTTATTTAACCTTTTTGCACTTAAAGCACATCATTATTTCTTATTTCTATCGAATCCATAGGGCAGCTATCAGCACAAAGCCCGCATCCTGTGCATTTATCTGATACAAGCTGTGGAAATACATTTTTATATTTTCCCTGTTTGCCTTCAAGTGAAAGTTCAAGACAAGACAAAGGACATGCCTGCACACATATTCCGCAATTAATACATTCGTTTATATTGAAAAAAGGTTTTTTACTCATCGAGGTTCACCTCCATAAGTTTATTTATTCCTAACTTTTCGATTGTTTCTAAAAGTGGCTCGCCGGTCTTAGAATCCCAGCCAAATGCTTCCCAATGCATAGAAACTTGCTCTTCATTTTTAAGTGTTATGCCTTTAAGCGGTCCGTTGCTAAGCGGTGGTTCTCCCATCATCCTTTTTGGCAATTTAACATCAGCTGGATTAAAGCCATGCTTAATATTAAACATTTGCCTTAAAGTTTGAATTCGCTCGCCGATTTCCATGTAATAATCGCCATCATAATTCCAGTTCGCTGCCGCATTCAAATATTGGATAGGATTCCATAAATGAACCCCCATCATCTCACCATAGTAACATCCGCCAACAGCATCCGTCAGCATAGAATAGCATGCATTCGCCTTACTAATCATAGCATTTTCTTTTGTCGGCTCTAGGTCAGTTGCCTTCGAATGAACCTTTGCCTTCGGTGCCCATGAACAAATCTCATTTAACGACATTGCCCCATACTGAATAGCCATTCCAACAGTATGTTTTCCAGGCGCTGGCTCAGCAACCATATGTACCGCAAGTTGTGGATCGTTTCGTGTGTCATGCATACCTGGCTCTTGCCCACCTACATGCATTGCAAACTCCCCACCACCATATTTTGCTGATGCTCTTTTAACACCGTCAGCCAAATCGTTTCCAAAGCCTTCTCTATTTACAAGCATCTGCGTCAACTTAACAATAGTTTCGGAATTGCCCCAGTTAAGTTCAAGTCCTTCCGTTTGTTCCTTTGTAATAATTCCTTTTTCATAACATTCAAAAGCCCATGCTACAGTGTTTCCAGCAGAAATTGAATCCACGCCAGCGCGATTTAAGATTTCATTTATTGCAAGCACGCTATCAAGTGAAGCATTCTTAAGAAGCGGTCCAAACGCTTGGATAGTTTCATATTCTGGTTTATGTGTCTCCTCGTAATCCGAAAAAGAATTAGAATTAAGATGCAATTTCCCGCCGCATCCTATCGGACATGAATAGCAATGATACTTAACTTTTTCAATTTTGTTGATTTTGTCAGGGTTGTATGCTGCGGTCATACCCTTTGCTTCCCTTGGCCCTGCTGCCCAGTTTTTAATAGGCCCGTCGCCACTGGTTATTGCCATCGGCGTATTAGAAGGCGTACCCCACTCGCGGAAAATCAATGTTGTCATTGAACCATCAAGTGGCATAGACGGAAGCTTACCAAGCATCGTTCCTCCAAATCCTAAAAATCCTCCGATCCCACCTGGCATCTTCATCTTCATAACTTTTTTGCCAAGTTTTTTCGATATCGCTTTAACGGCATCTTTATCTGCACATGGCATTGGCTTTGCGCCCGCAAGCACAACAGCCTTAAGCATCTTGCTTCCCATAACTGCTCCAACACCACTGCGTGCAGCAATTCTTCCACCTTCATTACATATACCAGAAATCAAAGAAAGTTTTTCGCCGGCTTGTCCAATTACTGCTATACATGGACGTTTTCTCGACTGCGCGTCGAGTTCTTCATGCATTTTATTTTCAGCATCAACCGCATCCATACCCCAATATTTAGAAGCATCGCGAATTTCTGCTTTCGTATTGTCGCAATATAAATATACTGGCTTGTCAGATTTTCCAGAAATGAAAATCGCATCATAGCCACACTGCTTTATTGCAGGAGAAAAAACTCCTCCGCAGTTAGCATCGCCCCAGCCCCCTGTTAATGGGCTTTTACATGCAACGTCCCATCTTCCACAAAGCAGCGCGCCTGTACCTGTAAGTGCGCCAGATACAAAGCTCAAAATATTTTCAGGCCCCAAAGGGTCTGCATCCGCTGGAATATTTTTATATAAGTACCAAGCGGCAAGTCCTTTTCCTAAAAGAACTTTTTCATAAACTTCATCCGGTATTTTTTTTATTTGTGTGCTGCCTTTTGTTAAATCAACAAGCAGCACTTTGCCAGTACATGATTTCATTTTCCAATATTCTCCATATTCACAACCGATACCTTCGGCGTATACTTCGTCAAGAATTTTTTACTGTTCTTTTTTAGCAGCCTCT
Organism: Lachnospiraceae bacterium; assembly: GCA_045616165.1. Lineage (GTDB taxonomy): Bacteria > Bacillota > Clostridia > Lachnospirales > Lachnospiraceae > RGIG5612. Next base: position 72,318 of record JAZLGF010000028.1, on the reverse strand, counting down.
ACACGTGCTAAAAATCTTTCAAGTCTTTTTTGTTCCATGCCAAGGTAAATACTTCTTACCGGTGGCAAAATTGTCATAAGAACTTTTGAGAAAATATATAGTCCACATGGATATACATTTTTTCTTCCTTTTTCAATCGCTTTTATAGTTACGTCAGCAACTTTTTCAGGCGTTTGAACAGGGAATGGTTTTTCCATTTCAATTCCATTGCCACCAACATTAAAGAAGTTAGTGCTGGTCGAAACCGGATAGATACATGTAAGTTTTAAGTTCTTTACGCCTTCTCTTCTTATTGCTTGTTGGAATCCCTTCATAGCAAATTTTGTTGACGAATAAAGCGCATAACCCGGAAGAGCCATTTCTCCCATTGCTGAAATTGTGTAACAAAGCTGACCTGCTCTTCCATTAAGATGTTCTAAATATTTTTGATAAATATAGATATGCGAAATTGTATTGAGGTTATAAATGCGCTCAATGCGGCCCCAATCAACATAATCAATTTTTTCATAATATGGTGCACCCGCATTCGAAATAATAAGGTCGGCCATGTCAAACTCTTCACCTATTTTTTCAAACAAAGAATCAACGCCTTCCTTAGAGCTTAAATCGCAGGTAAATGGAATTACGTTTTCACCAAATCCTGTAATACTTGCAGCGCTTCTACATGCAACAATAATTTTATTGCCACTTTCTTTTGCAAGCCTTTCCAAGATAGACTTTCCAATTCCACTTGAACCTCCAGTTAAAACAATGTTTTTGTTTTCTATCATTTCCCTCTCCTTTTAGTTTGCAAAACTTAATCTATAGCAAGTACAGTCTCGAAAGCGCTATGGCATGCATCTGCAATTGTACCACTTGAAAGTGCATCGCCGACTCTATAAATTTTGATATTCTTTAGTTTTTCAATTTCTTCAGCTACTCCCGGTGTTGGCTGAACGCCTAAAGAAAGAACAACATAGTCTGCATCAATTTTTTCCTTTTCACCTGATTTTGCATCTTCGCAAACAACATGTCCATCCTCTATTGAAACAAGTTTTGTATTAAGCATAAACTCTACGCCTAAAGGATTTAATCGTTCCATCTCATCATCAACAAGTTGGAACCACGCACCCGGTGCAATTTCCCCTGCCATTTCTACTACTGTTACATTATTTTTTGCTTCTCCTAAAATCTCAGCAGTTTCAAGGCCGGTCATTCCTGAGCCAACGACAATAACTTTGCTATCTGAAATTTCTTTTTGTTTCAAAATTATTTCATCAGCAGTGCATACATTTTCTTTGTCTGTTCCTGGAATTGATTTTGGAACGACTGGAACTCCGCCTGTTGCTAAGATAACAGCATAAGGATTAATCTGTTTAATATCGTCTACGCTAATTTCTTTTCCGAGTGTTAGTTTTGCTCCCGACTTCTTAGCTAGTGTTATTAAATCTTCGATACTCCAGTAAAGCTTATCGCGCAAATTACATTTTGCCGCAGCAATAACTTGTCCACCAGCCTTTTCATTTTTATCAAATATTTCAACATCAAATCCTCGTTTTGCAAGAGTTTGACCAGCTATAAGTCCCGCTGGTCCAGCTCCAACAACAACTACTTTTCTTCCATCGCCATTTACTGGCATATTCTCATATTCTGTCTCACGGCCGAAGCTCATATTAAGCGCACACTCTGTTGGCTTTCCTATTGTCGCATTATTCATAAATGTCTTCATGCAATGAAGGCAACCTATACAGCGACGAATTTCTTCCGGTCTTCCTTCTTTAGCTTTTTTAGCCCATTCTGGATCGCAGAAAAATGTTCTTGCTGACGCAATAAAATCTTGATAGCCTTCTTCAAGCTGCTGCTCTGCCTGCTGCGGCGTTCTAATAACATTTGCCGCAATTACCGGAATACTTACAACGCTCTTTATTTCTTTTGCCAGATATTTTCGCCAACCAGGTTCGTAAGTTGTTGGCTCTAGCCATCCGTTATAAACTTCGTAACATGCGCTCGTTACATTAAGCGCATCAACGCCCAATTCCTCAAGACGTTTTGCAATAAGTTTTCCTGTTTCTAAGTCGTAGCCTTTCCCTTTTAATCCTATGCGCTCATACATTTCATCAACTGTGATGCGAACTATCAAAGGAAAATCTTTTCCGCATTTTTCGCGTATGCCTTCGATTATTTCTGTGATGAAACGCATTCTATTATCAAAACTTCCGCCATACTCATCCGTTCTATGATTTGTATTTGGTGAAAGAAATTGCTGAATCATATATCCATGTCCCGCATGCAACTCAACAGCATCTACACTCGCAAGCTTTGCTCTATATGCTGCATCAACAAAATTCTTTATGAGCTTTTTAACTTCGCGGTTACTCATCGCATGCATTCGCATCGCGCCATGTACCGCAAGTTCACACTTTGATGGCGCCTGAACCGACATACAAATACCTTTTGCTTCAAGACCTAGAAGCAATGGTGTGCATGCATAAAGCCCATTAAGAACTTTTGGGATTTTTCTAACAATTGGAATTACAAGTGGAAGTGAATTTATTGAACTTGAATATCCTTGCCTTCCGGCATGATGAAGTTGGATACAAAGTTTTGATCCGTGACTATGAATTCTTCTAGCAAATTCGCGCATTGGCGCTATATGATAATCATGGCTCATAGATAGTTGTGTAAATGTTGACGCACCACCCATATCATTTACACGCGTGATTCCAGGAATTATAAGTCCAACTCCTCCTTTTGCTCGCGCTTCATAATAGTCCATCAACCTCTTTGTTGGCTTGCCATCGGTCTGTGCCATGCTGACTTCTGCTGCTGCCATCACGATTCGGTTTTTAACCGTCATTGAGCCGATATTCATCGGAGAAAACAAAACATCATACCCCATAAACATACCTTCCCTTTTTTCTTTTTGCCCGAAAACTTTGAGATATTTCCTATACAAAAACGCTACATTACAAGCTAAAGGTTGTCAAGCAATTAAAGGATGAATTTTATCGATATTTTGTATAAACCATGCCCCGCTAAAAAATTTTGGACAATAATGCAACCGTCTCATCGGTAAGTAATTTAGGCGAGGAAACATTTCTAATATTTTCTCCACCTAAATTATAACATTATTCATTATTCTCCAGCGAAGTTATCTTTGAAACATCTAACGATTGTAATGTTTTAAGTTGTTGAATTGCCAAGTCACGCAGGTACACAATTCTTTCTGACTGTGGAATTTCTTGCTTAATCATAATCGCATTGTAGTTTTCTCTATCCATTTTTTTGGTGACATTGTAAATGCATGTGCTCCTGCTTGCATCCTAAACCCCTCGAATTCGATGGGTTTAAAATCAACATTATGAAGAATCTCCCATAATCCAAGAAATTCAATAATATCTCTTCCTCTTAGCCAATTATGAACAGTAACGGCCGGGATTTCTCCCAGCCGCTGTGTTATTACTTGTGTTTTGATAGCAGTACCACTTCATCGGTAATAAAAATAGGTAGGAATATAGTATGATTAATCTTCTTTTGTCAGCACTTTCTTATGCCAGTTCTTTTTACCACACTCAGAACATTTCATGTACCTTGTCCTGCCTATATGCGGAGCAAGATTTACCTGCATATACGTCGGCACATATCTATGATGACATTGCTGACACTCATAGTATCCAGCTTTTTGCTCAATGCCGACTGAAATAAAGCATATTACAAAAATTATCATCCCAGCACATACAATTAAAGCAATTCTTAACCATACGGGCATTTCTATCAACCCCGCAACAAGCACCATAACCACTCCAGAAATAATACCCGGGAATGCAATCCAGTACTCTGTCTTAAGCATCTGTCTGTTCTTTTCTTCAATCTCCCGTCTCATTGCCATAAGATTTTCTTCGGCATGTTTATCATATAATTCTGCCATAATCTTTTCGCCCGACAAAAGCTCATTGACATTTATTTTTAGAATATCGCATAGCTCTAGCATAATTCCGGAATCTGGCATAGACCTTCCCGTCTCCCATTTTGATATCGCCCTGTCACTGATTCCAAGTTCCTCAGCAAGTGCTATCTGAGTCATGCCTTGTTCTTTTCTGCAGGATGCTATAAACTTTCCAATTTTAATTTGATCCATATCGGGCACCTCCTTTCATGTCTCAAGCATAACCGATAATTATGCTTTAATACACGAACCAATGGTTGATTTTCCCCGCATAAAAGGCATAAGCACACCTTTTATCAAATGCTAAACAATGTACTTTATTTATTATTTTCAATCAGCGGTATTTTATCTTCAATATTCTCGAGAATTTTCATTTGTTGAATAGCTATTTTATTAAGTTTTTCAAGTCTTTCGCTTTGAAACATGTTGTCATTAATTAATACAGCATTCAAATTTTCCATATTTGCTAAACATATCAATTGATTTATTGTGGCATAGTCCCTGATATTACCTTTTTTATCTGGATTCTGATTTCTCCATTGTTTTGCCGTTATGCCAAACAAGGCAACATTAAGCATATCAGCTTCATCTGCATAAATAAATGCTTTTTGTTCTGATGTCACTTCCGTTGGGATCAAATTGTTTTTTATCGCATCAGTATGTATATGATAGTTTATTTTCGTTAACTCTCTTTTCGCAGACCAGCCAAACAGTTTTTGTTCCTCCGCCTTCAAACGCTGAAACTCTTTGATGATATATATTTTAAATTCCGGGCTAATCCACATTGCAAACTCAAAGGCAATATCTTTATGTGCATATGTTCCACCGTATCTTCCAGCTTTAGCCTGAATACATACAGCGTTTGTTTTTGCCACAAATTCCTTAACACTTATTTTAAAACTGTTAAGGCCTGATTGATTTCTAATTATGGCGAATTCGCCATAATTAAAATTCGGATTATACACCTTCTCCCAAATACCGATATACTCAAGTGTATTTCTATTTCTAAGCCAATCGGTAATAAAGAAATCTCCATCTTTGGCTTTAATCATGTCTGTCAGACAAATATAATCCTCCTCATTAATTTGAACTACATTTATTTCTGTATCCTTTACAACAATTTTGTTCATTTATGACCTCTCATATTATTTTATAATCATTCAGTTTTAGGCGAACATATGTTCACCACAATTGTATCACGCTAAACTTTGTTTTACAAGATTCAGCATGAAAAATAGTAGAGATTTTCTTGCCACTTTTATTATAAGCCTCCAATGTTTTATCAAAAAAAGAACCTCACCTAAGTTCAGTCCCTTTTTTGTATTAGCTTTATATTATTCTGCGTAGTAGAACAACCGTCTCGACGTGTGTATTTTTGTCCAAACTAATCATTACTTTCTCTTTTACAATTGGTAATTTAAAATGTACCGATTTAATCCATTGTCCATTTTCAGGACGTTCTGAATGAATATGAATCTCATCAACTAATTTCTCTATAAATTGTCTTCTTTCAGATTCATTCATAACCTTAAACAACTTCTCAAAATTTTCGAGAACCTTATATATATTCTCTTTTGACACGGCAGTTGCTTTAACACTCTCTATTTTAACGTTTGTATTATCAATTTCTATTTCTAATTCTTCTATTCTGTCATATTGTTTATTAAGTCTACTTTCGTAGTCATTATATTGCCTATCATAATGCTTAGAATTAATATCTATTAAATCCATTTGTTCAATTATTTTTTTTGATAGCCTCGTTGCTTGATGATATTGTTTTTCCAATTCATCTTTTTCTTTTGTTAACTCTGAAACATCAATCTTTGTATCAATCTTATCCTGGATTAATTCCTTAAATTGCTGGCTATTAGTAATACTGGAAATTACTTTAACTACCGACGCATCTAATTGTTCCTCGTTTATATTATTTTTAAAATTGCATTTATGCCCTCTAGTCGCATTTCTATTTTTACACGCATAAAAATAATAATCTTTGTAACTGGAACCATCCGATTTCTTTTTAATACTTTTATTTGAGTACATGCTTTGTCCACATACTGGACACTTAACTATTCCTGACAATAAATGCACTCTTTGTGACCCTACATTTGTTTTTTCATATTTTTTTGCTTGAGCTTTTATTTTTCTTTGTGCGGCTTTCCACATTTCTTCACTTATTATACCTTCATGAATCCCATCAGCTAAAATATAATTATCTTGTTCAACAAGATGATATTTATTGCGTGTTCCTTTAACTTTTTCAGTCTGGCGTCTCCCATACGATATTTTGCCACAGTACACTGGATTTTTAATGATTTTTCTTATCAACGCGGCTTCAAAAAAAGGATTTGTTCCATTTTTTCTTGGAATCTTAGTAATACCATGATTTACTAAATACTTTGAAACACCCGTTGCTCCCATATCAGTATTTATATATTGATTAAAAATAAGCCTTATTGCTTGCGCTTCATTCTCTTCAATTTCTAATTTTCCATCAATGAGTTTATAACCATATGGTGCAAATCCTCCGTTCCAACGACCTTCACGGGCCTTTTGCTTTCTTCCTTCCATCGTCTGCACGCGTATATTCTCTCGTTCAATTTCTGCAACAGCAGATAACACTGAAATCATAAGTTTTCCAGCTTCCTTGGAAGAATCAATTCCATCTTCAACGCTAATTAAGTTCACACCATAATCTTGCATTAATTGTAATGTATTCAGAACATCTGCTGCATTACGGCCAAATCGTGACAACTTAAAAACCATTACATAATTAACATCGTCTTTATTTTCGCGAATATCTTGTATCATTCGCTTAAATTCAATGCGACCTTCAATTGATTTTCCAGAAATTCCAGCATCTTCATATTCTCCAACGATCTCAATATCGCAAGCCTTCGCATAATTATATATTCGAGATTTTTGTGCATCTAATGAATACCCTTCGGTTTGCATAGCGGTTGAAACTCTTGTATATATATAGGCTTTTAGTTTTCCCTTTTTCATTAAATATCCTTCCCTTATTTTAAGCTTTATCCATTTCATTTAATTTTTTAAGATTACTTAAATAAATTAAAAGTCTTTTTTTATCTTCACGTTTAATAGTTCTAAAATCAGCAATCAACTTTTTTTCTAAATTACTAAATTCGGTTTCTGATATATCGCCCGAACTTACTTTGCTACCTTCACCATTAATCAACTGAGAATACGTAATATTTAAGGTTTCACAAATAACAGGAAGTTTTTCTACTGATGGTGTATTATTTTTGCGTTTCCAGTCACAAATTGTACTTTGTGATATTCCTGTTAATTCCGAAAATTTAGCCTGGGTCATATTCTTACATTTCATATAATAAAAAATTCTTTCACTTATGGACATGTTTTTTCTCCGCTTTTACGAATTTCGTTTTTTACATTTTAACATATGAATAAAAAAAATCAAAGTCTCATTTAAAGAAACTTTGATTTTAGCATTAGTCTTTTTCAGTCTTACTTTATGCCTAATTCCTTAGCATATTTTTGAACCATTTCCACCAAAAAATCCGCGAATATTTGCACATCATCTTTTATTTCAATTTCTTTTTCTCTCATCTAGACTAATCTCCTTTATTTATATTTGCAAGAGATATATGTCCGATATTTTCAAAAAATATTTTTGTATATAAAATTTAATTTTTTTAAAATAAAAAAACTTCCCACAAAGGTGAGAAGTTTTGCTCCGTTTATTCTTTATCTTTTTTTTGTTCCCAAAGTTGCCATTTCCCCGAGAATTTATAGATACTCTTCATATGATTTGGACGACCTGACGCAACAATTTCAATAAATCCTTTTTTTTCTAATTCCCTCATATCCGAATATAGAAAACGTAGCGTTGAATCTGAATAAAGTCCATAATCTAACGCTTGTTTTTTATGAAAATAAAAACTTGTTTCATCCAACTCAAGATCTGGAAAATCATAAGACGGCTTCCGTTTTCCAAAATATTGAGCTTTACAATACACATATAAGAGTTTTTGTTTTGTTGTTAGTGACTTCCAGGCCGAAGAGCGTAACATTGACTCATAGATTCTCGCAAATGTCTCGCTAAGACCTGTTCCATTTATTTTTCCTTTACCAGTACTTTCCCAATATTTGGGAGAGTTATTTATTATTCTATATTTTGATTTTGTCATTCATTAATTTCCTTCTGCAATTTTTTACATTCCTTTGTATGTATATTTTTACATTTCCTAATATTTCTTTTCTGTATTTTTTTACATTTACTATTGTTTTATTTATTTTTCATATGTATTTTTTTGCACAGATATATATACTGTCTACCACCACTGTATTTGAAATCGGATTACATTGTATTTAAGTAATGCATTTATTTTAAATTCACTTATTGCCTCAACTAGAATTTAATCATTACAGTCTAAATAATTATTAATGCAATGTGCATTCAACCAATTGGTTGCCACAACATCAGTTAGAATTCGCCAATAAGAATCTCTTTGAATTGCATAAAAAGTTCTTAGATTTTTATTTACATACTCATAATCAAAAACGTCTATATCTGTAGATAAATAATATCTATTGTTTTCAAACGTTAATTTTTCTCGGTAAAGAACCATATTCTTGTCATCATATTCTTCTGATTCTCCGATTATTATTTCTTTTGTCTCGTCGTACTCTACACGTTGCAATTCATAAAATATTTTTTTAGTTATTTTTTTGTAATTATCTGAAAAATATCCAATAATATTTTGTCCGTATTTTATTTTTTCAATATTTTGTTTGATTTCATTAGCAGAAATGCTAAAAATTTGATACGCATTTATTCCTTCACCATTTTGCATAAGCCAACAATTATCATTTATTAAATAAGAAAATGAGTTACTCAAAATATAATATTCATTCTTACTCAATTCTCTTATTAATATTTCTTCATACATTTTATTCTCTTGGAATTGGCGATAATGATTTAACTCTTCATATTTTGTTTTATCAAAAATCACATCATTGTATATAATCATAATAATTCTCCATACTAGCTTTTTCTCAGATTTTGCAAGCTACCCTTTTGTTTTTCGTCCTTAATGCAAACGCTAAAATTCTTACCGCTACAGGATTTACCCATAGCGGTAAAAATTATTTTTCTAAAATTGTATTGTTTATTCAATTTCAACAATACCTTTTGTCGCGCGATTAAAATCTGTTACATATGGTGGTTTGCCACAGGTTTCCCATTTACCACTATCTAAGTTTCTTTTTTTCCAACTTATGTCTTGAGGCTTTGGAGGTTTGAGTTTTAACTCATCTTTACAAATGCACTCGTCAAGTAATTGTTCCTTTTCTTGTTTGCTACAAAGAAAATATAAGTACCTAAACTGTTGCCCTTTATAATGGTCAATATGAAATTTTTGGAGCTGTTCCAAAGTCGGTCGAACCCCAATACGCTGGTCATTTTCATCCGATGGTCCTAATAGGCCTCTAATCTGGCGAGGATGAATTTTAATGCCTTCCTTCAAATAAAACTCACCTAAGCTATGCCCTGCGTACACGAAGTTTGCAGCTTGATACACAATTCCAGCTTTTCCCAACATCCCATCTGCCCATGTAAATAGGACTTTAATTTGCGGAAGATTGAGTCTTAACCATTTTATGAGGTCCGAAAGCATTTGGGTTGCACTGTTCTTTGACAATCCTGGAATTAAGCACATACGACCTATTTCTAAATAATCCTTCGTGTCTAATCGAGGAAATATTCTTTGGATGGTATGTCTAGGTCGTGTTCCCCATCCAAGTGTAACCATTCCAATAATTTTTTCATTTTGGTAATATCCAAGACAATACTTGGTTAATTTGGGTAGGGTGTTGGAATAGTGGTATTTTTTAACAAGTTCCAATGCCAATTCTTTATTAATTTCTTTAAAAGTATTCATAAATACTCCTTTTGTCAGCTTTTTCTCTCGGGCTTTGCTGACCGCCCTTTAATATTTTCTATGTCGTTTTTTTATCGACGCTATATATATGTCCGATATTTTTAGAAAATATTTTTGTATATAAAATTTAAATTTTTTTTGAGAAAAAATCGTACAAAAAAAGTAGCCGTTCTAACGGCTACTACGAATTGATATTTATAGGAAAGAAATTATTTAACTGCTATTTGCAGAAAGATATTTTGTAATTTATCAATAACAAGATTTATATTTTTTATATTTTTTTCTTTTGCGAATCCTGAAACAGTAATGTTTTTTTCTGAAAGGAAGTATTCATTAAAGACCAAAAAATCCTTCTCATTAAGAGAATATTCATGTAATTCTTTTGATTTCATACCTTCTCTAAAGACTTTTATTATCTTTTTTTGTATTTTCTCTTTTTCTTTAAAACTTAGCCCATGTCGTTCACGGTCTATAAATTCCCGCAAATATGAATAACCCGGTCTTACTGTTCTCCTAAGCTTATATATTAACGCTAAAGTATTAACTATTTTGTTTTTATTGGCTCCATCAGAATATCCTGATAATAATTTTTCTAAATCTGTTGTGTTTTCTGAAAATAGGTCTAATTTCGACTCATCCACAATCCTGAGAATATTCAAGGTGTATTTTGTCGTTCCATTTTTTTCAGCAATGAAACTTTTCAATCGAGCACCTATATTGGGATTTAGTACGATTTCAAATTTGTTAGCTATGTATCCATCCGAAAGTTGGTCTATCCCAACATCAATTAATTGTTTTTTTATTTTAGGAGATGTACACGTTTGGATAATAGCATCATTTACTGTCTGAAGACAATCTTCAGACGAGAATGTATCATACTTGAGATACTTACATAAATATTTTCCATAATATTTATTAACTTCACTGTTTTTTCGTTCTATTGAATACACTTCAAGTAATGCATTTTCTGCTTTTTTTCTTTTTGCAGACGTTAATGATTCGTTTAAATAAGCAGGCAACCATTTCCTAAGTATTTTTGCAACATCACTTTTGTTTGCTCTCGTATTTTCCATAATTATTTCCTTTTTTTATTTATTATATCAAATTCATTTTATTCTTAATAAACCTTTTTTATTTTTTTTGTATTTTCATATATTTTAAGTGTTTCCATATCCTTTGAATTAAACTCACCTTGTATTATTCTAAACATTGAATCTATTATTTCATCTTTGTTTTTTAGTTCATCGGTATATTTTTTCACTGTTTGTCTATAAGATTTATAAAGTTTTTCGTAATTATTATATTCTGACTTAAGTACTAATAATTCTGCTTTTAATTCATCAATTCGAGCTTCGTTTTGTTTTTGTTCATAATTAGAAAATAAGACTGCTTTTCTTAATGCATTAAATTCTTCATCTGTCAGAATCACCTTTTTACTTTTTGCTATATTTGACTTATCAAATACTTTCTCTGATATTGTTTCTAGTGTTTCTTTTTCCTTTTGTAAATTTTCTATTTCTTTTTTTAACTCATTTATCTCTTTCTGTGTTTCGCAAAGTTTTAATTCTTCTTGCGTGTTTTTATATTCAAGCAATGACTTTCCACGTTCAGTTTTTTCAAGTGGTATTTCTTCAATTGATAATCCATATTCCCGACAGATTTCGACAAACTTATTACGAATCATCTCGGTATAAGTGATCTTGGGATTATTGTATCTGCCTTGTTTTTTTGTTAAGTCAGGTCTATGAATTCCCATTTCCTTTAGCGCCTGATTTTGATTAGCAACAAAATTTCCATCCCTATCATGACCGACCCACACTTTTCGAACATGAAAATGTTTTCCTGCTCCTTCTTCATCCATGTGCAATGCTACATCCAATATTTTAACGTTGGAAAAAGTTTCCTGCTCCCATCTTAAAAGTTTTGTTATGCATTCATAAGTAACAAATGCTGATATATCATCCGAACATTTTCCTATTTGATATATTGTTTCTTCCGGGCAGTGTTTTGGATTACTCCTATATTCATCTATACTTTGAATCTTTTCAGGATGTCGGTTATTGATATATCTTTGATTTTGAGCATCTAATCCGTCCTTAAAATATGCCTCATAGAATATTTTTTCGTTCTCATCAAAGTTCTTCGCTTCAGAAATTAATTTCCAATACCAGTTTCTGTAGCTAAGTTGTTGGGTTATATGTTCTGCATTTTCGACAGCAAAAAATCTATCATTATGTTTAGCCGAGAATGTTCCATCTTTTCCTACTCTTCCCGAGTGCGTTGTTAATCTTGTTTTATTCATTTTTTATCCTTCTTTCTTTTTTATTCTGTAAATTCGTTAAAAAAGTACCCCGTACCTTTTAGCGCAAGCGCTAAAACTGGGCTCCTACGCAGAGAGCGTGTCAAAAAATGAAACTGAGAGGAATTAAATCCTCTCAGTTTCAAGCATTTTAGTTGTTTTTTTGCTGTTCCGCTTTGGTCCAACTTTTAAAAACATCTGGCAGTAATTCCTCGTCTACTTTTGCATTACCTCTTGATGCATTCCATTCCGTTACTGCTTTTACAAGTTTCTCTTGAAAATGTTGAGTTTTTTCTTTGCGTTCCTCTTGAATTAATTGTTGTAATTGTTTAGCTTTTTCTTCAATCTTTTTTTGCTGTAATAATAATTCTTCTAAACTTTTTTTCTTTGGCATATTTTCTATTTCCTTTCTAAATTTTTACATTGTCGGGGTCATTGCTTCATTAATGGATTGTTTAATGTTATTCAATGTCGAGTATGCTATTCGTTCTGATATTCTTAGAACCCCTGGCAAAATACTAACTGACTTGATTCTTTCTGGAGTTACCTCTTTCAATATCTGTTCATCTTTGATTAGTTTGTTTTCATTAATCATTTGAACTTTTCTACCGTTCGAGCAGTATAAGGCATTGCTCAAAAGGTCTTCGTGTTTTAGCTCTGTCTTATTCACATTTTGAACTAATTTTAAGAGCTCTTGAGGAGCTGGAGCGCTACTCTCTCTAACTATTAAAACCTCGTGCCTACTTGAAGGAATAATATAAAAATCTTCACCTAGTTGATTTTTAATATCCTTTAGCAATTCAGTGTTGGTAATTACTGCTGCTCCATCAGTCATCATCTCGTTCGAAAGAACAAATAAATCTTCATTATCCGGGTCAGGTAAATCTACTGAAAATCCTTGCATTTCCGTAACGGTTTTAAACATACCTTCGAACTTTATTTTTTCCTTTGAATTTGTGTTTTTATGCGCTATTTCCATTACTTCAGTATCTGTAAAATGAAATTGCTCAGCAATATTATTATTGACTACAAATGAACCCTGTTCATTGATTCGACAACGTGCAATAATGGCCAAATCATCAGCAAACTTTTCGTATGGCACTTTCTTCAATAACTCTTGATTTTCTTCAATATTAATCAAAGAACAAAAAGTATTTTCCCTAATAAAATCTTCATTTATCATCGAAATTAGAGGCTTATTTGCTTTTGCTTCTTCAAGAATATTTTCTATTCGTTCAATGATGTCATCCATAGAATGGCCACTACCTAAAAGCTCATATTGGTCAGCCAAATAAATCACGGGCATCGCTTCACAATCTGCATTTGTTTTAAATGTAAGCGCATCTCTTTCACCATTAACTTTACTAATGGCTGTATTAATAACTTCTATTTCGCTTCCGAGTTTTTCCTGAAGTAGCTCTGTTAATTCGCTTTTAAATTGCTCATAATTCATGCTTTTCTACCTCCTCGTACAATTCCCGTACCAAGAAAAAGGTCGCATGGATTCTCCACCTCAGGCACTGCAAACAGACCATATACACTTTCCGAGTCATGTTCTTTCTGTTTAACTATCTCAATTAATTCACCTTCTTCAGAATCATTAAGTGAGTTAATCGACTTTTCACTAAGAACAACATAGTGTGTTTTTGCACCTGCTTTATTTGCAACAATTCCTGCAAAATCAGCATTATCTGTTTGTGTTTCCTTAATTAATACAAATTCTTCTGGAATAAAAAGTATTCCAGTTTTTAAATTGATTGTTTTTGTATACATGTTTAGGTCCTTTCTGAAGCGTTTTTCGCTTCTGTGTTATAAATTAAATTTTGTTTAGCAATATTCTTAAATAATTCATCCTCGTAATATGGCACTTTGGTTACTCGGCAATAGCCGTATGGACTTATTAGAATAGCCTCTTTTTTTAGTGGTAATTCCATTAAATCAGAAGGTGTTAATATTTCTTTTTCTTCAAAAGATACAGAAGTCTTTTGCTCCATTCCGTTACCATTCCAGCTCGTTTTTTGAGCAAGGTATTTTCCACACCAACTACAAACTGCTCGCTGTGTTTTTACGCTAGTTGCATTTAGCACAAGAATATATGAACAATTAGACACCAAATCTGTGACTTCATTTTCTGTGTAGGCAGACATTAGACTTTCAAGTGATTGTGTTATTAGTAAAAGTGTTACCTTACGACTACGTAGTGTTCGTGCAGAATCAAGTAGTTTTTCTATTTTTCCACTGGAAACAATACGAGCAAGTTCGTCGACAATAAAAAAAATTGGTTCTGAATTTTCTGATCTCATTTCAAACGAGCTCAGAAATTGATTTAGAATTAATTGCAATAAATCTGCATATGCCTGAAGTTTTGCTTCCTGAATAACTATATAAATACTTTGCCCATTTTGCAGGTCATTCGGCGTCATTTTTCTTCGATTTGCTCTGAGTGCAAATCGAATGTCCTGGTCATTTACAAATATCGTTAGGTGATTATTCATTTGAGCAACTATCCCTCCAAGGGTTTCAGGAGCCATCGCCTTAAATTGAACAAGGTACCTGTATTCTATTGAATTAGGATTAGATTCTTCTAATACCTCTTCAATAATCTCGGTTGCAGGCCTACTTAGAATTTTATCTATTATTCCAATTAAATTTTTTTCACCTTGTCTGAAAAAAAAGATTAAAAATCCTAGGAATAAGTTGCGAGCCGATAAAATCCAAAATTCATCTTTTACGTTTGCTTTTAATTGAATCAGTGAAAAAGCTACTGTCTGCATACATTCTAAGATGTCTTGACCCGTACTATTTTCGTTCAACATGTACAAAGGGTCGTATCCCCATGAACGTCTATCTTGCGGATTAAAAATAAAAGCTTTTTTATCATCCATTCGTATTGATTTTTCTGAAAGTTCCCCTTTTATATCAATTACGAATTTGCTGCATTCAGGATTAGCCATTATTGACAAAATGGATACACAGCTAGACTTCCCTGTGCCAGAGCCACCTACAATAAATACATGGCCGTCTGAATCAATTGACTTTCTAACATATTCTTTTCCGAACTTGCCGAATATAATTCCTTCTGGTTTTCTCGAGAGTAAACTCTGTTCTATTTCAGGATGAGAGGCCGCCTCCTTTCCTTTTACGGCCTGTTTTGCACTTGGTTTATTACTATTACCAATAGCTATTAGAATGGGAAATAGTGAAAGAAATATACTGGCTATCCACCCAGAAGCACTATGCAACATTGCAGGAAAAACTTTCTTTAATACCAATAAAGAAATAGTCATAATAACCGGCTGTAACCAAACGCATGAGGAAATTATTTTCTTGAATATTTTTTTTGCCTTCACAATATTTATATGTCCGATTTTTATAACGAAAGTGCGATTTTTCTTTATTCTTTAAAATAAAAAAGGTTTGATTTTCAAAATCCAAACCTTTTTCTAAATGATATTCATTTTAGCTTTCTTTATTTACTTTTTTAATCTTGTCTAAATGATACGTAGATTAATATTACCCTTATATCAATCTTCACTATGTTCATTATAGTAATCTTCTGCTTCTTCATAGTCTATAAAATCATCGTAGTGAAACTCATAGAAATCCTCAGCATGTTCAAACTCATCCACATCATATGGGTCTTTTGATTTGCTCTTTGAGTTACTGTAATATTTCTTATTCCCAATTAAAGGTCCGCTTTTACTCTTTGATGAATTATTGCTATTTGAATAGCTTTTATTAGAGCCACTATAATAATTCGATTTGCTTTCATAATTACTTGAATAAGATGATGACGAATAATTACTATATGTTTTACTATTCTCCTTGCCCGATGTTTCGGGATGGAAAAGCTTGTACTTGTACTTGATTTCGCTCATATATGATTTTAGCGGAAAGAAAATAAGCAACATAAGAATTGCAATCCCACAAGCAACATATATACATATTTTACCTGGCTTTTCTTTTTTCTTTTTACAAAATAATATCAATCCACCTATACCAAGAATAATGATAATTGCAAAAATAATCCATATAAATGAAAGATTTATTGCCAAAACACATGTTGCTACTAATCCAAATAAAGCTACTAATATAAGAATCCACATATGCTATTACCTTTTAATCATCATAATCACTATCAAAGTCGTCTTCAAAATCACTATCAAAGTTTTTCTGATTTTCACGTTCTTCTTTTTCTATTTCATCAATAATAAACAAATCAGTTGCTAAATCCATATCATCAACTTTTCCATCCATATCCCAGTCAACACCAAATATACTCATACTAATATCCTCCTACATTATTTTATTTGATTCACCACAACTTTTCATATAATGATAAAGCCATTATTCTGTCTTTCATACAGTCATCATAAGGAAGAACCGTTTTAATTTCATAGAAATCATGCAACTTACTTACTACCAAAACAAGTTCAGGGTCATCAGTAAACTCATTATTGATATGCAATGGCATCAACCAATAAATACCGTTATAATCTCCTGAATAACTAGGTTTAACATATGTATTGTCACGTTCCTGCATTTTTAAGCCTAAAAGCAAAGCATCTTTGATTCTTTGGGCAAGCTTATCATCTGTCATATCACTTACATTATCAGGAAATCTATCTCTACGTTCTCCAATTATATGCATTAATGATCTTGTGTTAATATCAAAATCATCAATCTTAGCATTAAAAAATCTTCCTTCATCAAAAAATGATATTGGTTTGATTTCTGTCTGAGACTGCTCCTTTGTAAAATCATTTTGTAAATAATCCTGCTTGCTTTCAATCAACTGATAAACATTATATGTATTGCTAGTTAAATTAATTCTATACATGAGCTTAATATCTTCACCATACTTATTTATAAGGCCAGTATTCACTATTACAGATTTTGTTTTGTTTATTACATAATATTCAGTCTTGCCTTGCTCAACTAATTGATAGATTCTTGAACCAATTATTTTTATATATCTTTCAAATCCAACTTGTGATTTCCATTTATCTACAAGAAGTTGTTCTCTGACCGTCTGTCCTAATTCACTACTTGTAAAGGAATCTTTGTTAAAAAACGAGGTTGTCATCTCTTTTTTTTCTTCAATAAGTTCTGGTTCTTCTTTTATTTCATATCCAGCAAAGTTTTCTGGTAAAGCTCCATTAAGATTTTCATATTTTTCCGTTAAATGCTTTACAATTCTATTTTGTATTTTTATTTCATACTTTTGTTCGAATTTTCTAATATTATCATTTACATATTTTGTGTTTTGCGGATAATAATCAGTTATTGTTCTCGTTAGAAATTTATAGTGACCCGTGTAATGTCCAATGTATTCGCCATAACTACTAAGTAATGATATAAAAATAGGTTTACCTTCTTCTTCAAATCCACTGTCAATCCATAAATATCTAGTATTTTCTGGTTCTAATTTTACATTACCTTTTTCGTCAACATAATATATTGTGTTTGGCTCATGATTAATAAAATCTATGATGTCTTTAATATCTATATTTCTAAAGCCCGTGCGCTCTTCAATACGTTCAACAACAGCAGCTACGTCATCAATAATAATGTTTTCTTTAATTTTTAATTCACTCATATTCTTTTATCCTCTTTTCTTTCACTTATCTATTATTTCAATTCTTGCTCTTCTTCATCATCTCCTTGAAGATAAAGTTTCTCTTTTTTGTCAATATAACTGCCTAATTCTTCAATAATTGTTAGCTTTACAAGAGCTCGTGTATATGCTATGTACTTTTCATTATCTGTCATATCTCTATTTACTACTATAATTTCTTTAAACTCTAGTCCCTTTGATTCTTTAACTGTATATATCAAGTCATCCTCAAGTTTTCGATTTTTAAGCTCTAATTGAATATCTTTTTTCGCATATTCATCCTTTACAATATAGACAAGACCTTTTTTTCGTGTAAGTATATTCATTGCATCATCAAAGCTTTTATAATGTTCAACTTCTTCCATATCTACCCCGATTTTATCCATTTTAAACGGAAGAACCTCATTACAATATTCAACAATTTGATTAGGATTACGAAAATTTTCATTAAGAGCATATTCTTTTGAAATAAAATCAATACTTTTCCAATTACTAATTCCATAACTTGTAATTGTTTGATTTACATCCCCAAAGATATTTAAAACTGGATATTGAGTTGGCTCTCCAGAAGTATAATCAATTGAATTAATTTTACTAATCAACTCAATTTCTGCTCTACTAAGGTCCTGTCCCTCATCAATATAAATATATGAAAATTTTTCACCACTCAAAGGTCTTGTTAGATATTGACAATATAAATTGATAAACCAATAATGCTTGTAAAGTTTGCAAATAGTAACATCATACTCGTCTTTTAAAGCTTTCTTGCAAACATTAAACAAAAATGTACTAATATATGCTTGTGATTGATTTTCTGTCCGTTCATTAAATAATTTAAATTTATCTCTTTTCTTATCATCTTCATTTGTATCTTCCTTAAATGACTTTACTAATGTCATACCTAATTTCACAATTGAACCTATGTATTCTGATGCAGGTATTAAGGCGGAAATTACTTTTTCTCCGTATTCTCCTATAGATAAAGATTCTTCAATTAATCCATTTAAGGCACTTATTCCTTCATTATATTTTTCTGAAATAAGTACATCTATATTTTCTTTTTTTTGCTTTGCGTTTATTAATTTTTCATTTGCATCCTCATAAATTTCTGTAATAACATTCAAAATTTTATCTATATCTTCTAGCGTTATTCCTTCATATACATATTTCATATTCGCTATTTTTTTTGATATGATCTTTTTTTCTTCTTCAATAATTAACTGTTTAACTATTTCATATTCTTTTTCATAATGTTCTTTCAGTTTTTCAAATTTGTTTTGATGTGCTCTAATAGTAAAAATATTGGCTTTCTTTACATATTCTTCTTCTTTTTCTATTTCATTTTTCAACTCATTTAACAATGAATTGTTTACTATTCTTTCATCATCTTGAGAAATTTGAATTTCATTTTCGCTAAGAATAATGCATTCTTTTTTTTCTTTGTTTTCCAAATATATTTTTTTAACTTCTTCAATAATTAAAGGAATGTCTTCTATATTTGACACTGAATTTGTTAAATGCTCATTCAATATACTAATTGCATCTGTTATTTCACTAATGCTTTTTTCAATGATAGATTCAATCTCTTTATTAGTAGCATCTGTTTCTTGATTTATGATTACATTTAATCTTTCTTCACTATATTCAATAACACATCCAACCTGATATCTTAATTCATTAAAAAATTTTTGATATGCAGCAATATAGAATTCATTTGAATAAATCTTTTCTAGAAATTTTGACGAAAATACCAATTCATCATTATTGTCTTCTATTAATTCTTTACCTTTTCCACATAAACTTTGATAGTAAGACATATACGAATAGATATTTCCTTCTGAGATTTTAAAATCTGTGGAAATATTTTTTATAAAATTTTTAAATCTATTGCTTGGAACAAGCAATAGATATTGTCCAGACCTCAAATATTCGTTATATATTAAATAACGAAGTCTATGAAGTAATACCATTGTTTTTCCTGAGCCCGCACAACCTTGTACTATAAAAGAATCATTAATATTTAGAGCTTTTATATTATCTTGTTTTTCCTGAATTGTCTGAATAATACTATGTATATTGTTTTGTGGACTATTATTAGAATTTTTTATATTTCTGACAAGTGCTTTCCTAAGATAAGCATCTGTTATATTAGAAAACATTTCATTATTAACATCTAAAACTACATCTACATCTATAACTTGTCTATTAGACATTGTTACGTTCCTTGATAACGCAACCCCATTGTTTTTAGGATATCTCCATGCATTAGTTATGTCCGTACATTTTTCATCATCTACATTTACAAGCATTATTGAAGATTTCTCATCCAGTGACCTAGTCCTAAGACTCGAATCATCCATAATATAGAATTCATCGCCAGAATTATAAATCAAATGTCCACAATATAGTTCCCCATTATCACAATACTGCCTTTGACTTTTGCACTTTTCCCTATGTGACTTTTGCTTTGCTTTTTTGAATTGTATTGTAGCAATTTCATCGTAATCTCCACTTGTAGTATATTCAGTTATTTCTGGATAAGGTATTGTAGCCTCTAATTGTGCTAATTGTTTATCAAGCGCACCATATGCGTTATCTGCATTATATTGTTCTTCTTCTCGAGCATCTGTTTCTACAAATGCAATTTCATTTTCAAGTTCATATATGTCAAGTGTATTAAATGCTTTTTTTGTTTTTTTGTTCATATCTAAATAGCCTCTTTTATTTAATATTTGTTGCTTTTGCAATTTCGTCTGCAATTCTTGCTATAACCGATACACAAACGGAATTCCCTGCTTGCTTATAAAGTCTAGATTCGCTTTGATTTTCAGGTAACTTAAAATCCTTTGGAAATCCTTGAGTATTAAAGCATTCATGAGGTGTCATTTTACGTATTCCATATTTTGTTTTTATAATGCATACATTATGTCCACCTTCACCTTGATTTGCCGTCAATGTAGGAACAACTCCACTTTTATTTTTTCTTACATATTTACGTCTCCATTGATAAACTGCATTTTTATCGTCCATAGCTTCTATTAATTTCTCGTAAATATCGCCTTTATATTTTCCTTCAGTATAATAATATTTTTCGTCTAATTTTTTTCTAAAATCGATAATATCAGAAAGTTTTGTTGTCAAAGGGATAGGCAACGGAAAATCAAACTTCTTGTAATAATCTATATTTTTAAATGCAACTATATAAATACGTTCCCGGTTTTGAGGAACATTTCCATAATCCATTGCATTTAAGACTGAATATTTAACATAGTACCCTTCTTTTTTTAATTCATCGATAATTACAGAAAAAGTGTTACCGTTGTCATGACTAACAAGGTTTTTTACATTTTCCAAAAATATGATTTGTGGTTTTTTTATCTTAAATATTCTTACCAATTCAAAAAAAAGTGTTCCTCTTCCTTTTTCATCATCAAATCCTTTTCTATTACCTGCAATAGAAAACGCTTGGCAAGGAAAGCCCGCAAGCATAATATCAAAATCTGGTATTTCATCAGCTTGAACTTCATGAATATCTCTGCAATCCACTTTTACATCAAAATTAAGTTCATATGTAGCCACTGGATATGAATCAAATTCATTTGCATATACAATTTTAAAAACTTTATTTTGTTCAAATCCTTTATCTATCCCACCCACTCCTGCAAAAAAAGAAGCACATTTTAATTTTTTCATAATTTACTCCTATCAATATAGAATAATAACAAAATATATCAAAAACTGCCGCACCCCACAATTTGTTTCAAAAGTCCTTAAACTAACTATTCTTCTTCGCCATAAAATTCTTCGTATGTCCCTATTTCCGAAAAGTTAATTGAATAGTCTCCATCAAAATTTTTGGTAAAAACCACACTATCTATCCCAAACTTTTCCAGCATTGCATATGTTAAAATAGTATTTTCTTTTAGTTCAAATACATCTCTAAGCAACCACTTTCCAAGTACCTTATTAGGATTACTCATTATGGCTTTTCCTAATTTAGGATTTAATCGGTCTGCTTCCTGACATACTTTTGCTGAAATTTCAGCTCCATCTGGAAGATGCAATGTAAATGAAGTATCTCTTGGCGGAAAAAAATCTATTTTTCTATTTCTATCTAAAGCATTATATGGAATATAAATTTCATTTTCATTTCTTTTTCTGCCACCAGCATTCCACTGATTTAATCCACTTTTTTCTGCTACGATTTTTTCGCCCTTTTTCCTAGTATATAAAGGTAAACATAATTTTTCTTTTTTTGAAAATAACGTTTCAATTTCTAATTGCTTATCACCTGTTTCAACTATATAGTCAATATTTTCAATATTGCTATTTCTTTCTGATGTAATAAGTGAAACAAGAAATTTATATGGATTACTTAATATTTGTACTGAAAACTCATCAAGTAATTCAAGATTGTCAAAAATCATGTATAAAGTGTTCTTTGAAATACTAAAATGATATTCATGTTTTCCATCAATAAAATATGTATTATTTGCATTACCTTTTCCAGAAAGAATTTTCAAATTATTTACATCTATTGGTTCAAAATCGCATTCATATATCTGCATTGCCCCTGGAATTCTTTTGACTATATGATACACCATTTTGTCTATCC
The DNA here is from genome assembly GCA_045616165.1 of Lachnospiraceae bacterium. Taxonomy (GTDB): domain Bacteria; phylum Bacillota; class Clostridia; order Lachnospirales; family Lachnospiraceae; genus RGIG5612. The sequence continues at coordinate 49,938 of JAZLGF010000028.1, read as the reverse complement.
CATGTAATTTCATAGTAATTCGTATTCGTTCATTTCTATATTCCGCAATTTGTTTTACCAAAGCAATTCCAGATAAGTTTGCATAACTTGATTTTAACTTTCCGAATTCCGCAATTTTTTGATCATCTCCGCCCATCCACGTTTTTAATCCAATGCCTATATGATTCTTTTTTGCGTCAACTGAACAATCTAAACGTGCTAAATTTTCTGCTTCTAAATATTTGCAAAAAATATTTTCATGAGCACGATACGCTAAATATGGACAATCATTTTCTGAAAACAGATTCGATAACTGCCCCATAACTTTTAGCATTTGTTTATATTTTTCTCTTAGCTCTTCTTTTTGTAAATCATAAAACATAAAACGACCCACCTAATCATTATTTAATATGTAATAATCTTTCTCAATTTTAAAATAATCTGAATTACCAATTTCTTTAGGAATAATTTTATATGCCAACCCATTAACTACCAAAAATGAAAGAAACTTCCCTTCACTTAATGATGTGTAATTTTTATTTTTAAAAATATATGCTACTAATTCAGAATAAGAATTGATTCCTAATTCGCGCTTTATTATTATAGCTCTTTGAAATCGTCTATCTTTATTAACAGGATTAATAATTATTAACTCTGGAATAAAGTATGTAACAATTTTTTCAAGTAAAAAGGTATTCCATTCATATTCTACTTCTGGAAAATCTGAAAAATCGAAAAAGTTAATTAATGATATATAATTTTCCTGTTCAATATGTTGTAATAAAATCAATTTGATTTTTTTGATAATTTCATCACTAAAAGCAAACATTTCTTTAGATATATATTCATCTTCTGATATTCTACAAAATCCTTCCTCAACTTTACTAAAAGCATTTGAAACAGATACCGGTGTCCAATTCATATTTGAAGCAATCTCTAAATACTTTGTATATGAAAATTTTGTAGGATATCCCATCAAATAAAGAGCAACTTCTTTTATGGATGGATATTCAATCAACCCAATTCGTCCTATATTTGGATGCTTGAAAGCATATTGATTTTTTAATATTTTTGAGCAAAAGCAAAACAATTGCATTGGTGTTTTAATATTATTTTTTTTCAAAAAATCTTTCAGTTCTTTTTCGACAATATCAAATAACAAATTTTCAGTTGTAAAACCCTGATTCTGATTAAGCAAATTATTTATAATTTTCGTTAACATATCTTTTTCATATTCGCTATACGAAAATAAGTCCACACTATAATACAGATTATAACCCCAATGCATTAAAACTGGGTCTTCGTCAATTTGAAAATCAAACGTATGCTTTGTGAAACCTGGAAATCTATTTGTTAATTCACTTTTGCTTATCGGACGATTCATTTCATGTATATACTTTCGTATTCTTTCTGAAATGTTTTCAACAGGACCATTTGAGTTTTTTCTAATAAGGTAATCCTTACGATATTCATAATCATTTGGAAAAAACAACACTAAAATCCCATGTAAAAAATAGTAATTATCCACGTTGCTAGTCATTCTTAATAATCCTTCAAAATTAGCATATAATTCTGAATAATATATTTTTTCTACTTCATATTTATCAATATATTCTTTTATCCTATTTAAAGTTGAAAAATCTATTTGTATTTTTTCCTCTGGTATAGCTCTCCCTCTATCACAAAGAACAAGATAATCGCTAAGCCTTGCTGAAAGTGCCCTATCACTTTCAGGAATACTTATATCTCCATATTTTTGCTTTGCCAATTCTCTTAATAATTTTAAATCCTCGCATGAATTATCATTATCTTGACTTAACTTTATTCCATTTGGGAAATTTTCTATAATAATATTTTTACAAAGTGCTGCATAAGATGCTTTGCCTTGTGTAACATAATCTCCATACATTTTAAATCCATATTTATCAAAGAAATTTAATAGGGCTCCTAAATCCATAAAATCAATTCCCTTTGATAAAAACAATTCATCCATTTCTTCTATGTAATCATAAAGATTAATTCCTTTACCAACAAAATCGGTAACTATGGATACTATCTCTTTCTCTACGTTATCAAAAGGATATTTCAAATTATTAACAAAACAATCTGCAAAATCCAAATACTCATATAGCCCAGTTTTTTTTAGCATAGCAAAAATCACTATACCCAATTCGTCATTCTTATATAAATCGCGCACTTCAAATGCAGGAATATATTTTTTATTACCCCATACTTCATGAACAACACCTATTAACAACTTTTTATATTTTCTAAAAAGTTTTCCTTCTATTTGTCTAACTCTTTCTCGTGTAACCCTAACAGAACTAGGATTTTGAGGATTATCTGCTATTTCTTGTAATGTTTCTCCTCGAGCTCTTCGCAAAAAGATTTCATATTCTCTAGAACCTACCTCATCTATTAATCTTTCTTCAAATAATAAAGTCAAATTATCTTTTATAGAACTATCAAGTGTTTCTGATACTACATTTGAATAATTTCCTTCTAAAAATTTTTCAAACAATGTTGTCATTTCTTGTTTGAATGAAACCCCTGCTCCTCTAATATTTTTATATCCGTTTTCTGATAAAAATTCTGCGCTTGTCAATACATCGTCTATTTCGTTTCTTTTTAATACATTATATGTTCTATTACTTAAATCAAATATAACATCAATATTAATATTTTGTTGTTCCCCACAAGAAATAGCATCAACAACTCTCTCTTCAAGTGTCTTAGTTTGATTGCTATTCAAATAAACCTTATCATTATTTTTTGTGAAATCTCCACATATGATTTTACTTATAATATCTGCTACTTCTTCTTCTATACATTTACCAGCGCCTTTTAATTCTGACACTTTATGCCCTTCTAAAAAAGCTAGCAGTTCTTTAACATTTTTTATTTCATTTCTTCCTAAAACATTTATTGTTCTTGTACTTAACCCGTTAATACTATTTATAACAATGCAACCTATTTCATCAAATTTACTATTATCCTGGCTTTCTGATATTTGTTCTTCCGGAATCCTTTCATATACTTGAACTTTAGAACTTTCATTCGTAGCTGAAATAAACCCATCATTGCTTTCAACTTTTATTAATAATTGATTTTCCTCCAAATGAGTTTTTTCATCATTTTCTTTCTCATTATCTGTTAGTGTTTTAATAGGAGCTAAACAAAAAGGACATATTTCAAAATTTTCTTGACTGAACTCACTATTACATACTTTACAAATCATATTATTCCTCATTAAAAGCGCAGATAAATTTTCTGATCTTTTCATATATAATTTCATAATTTACCAAATCAATTATATAAGTCCCTGCAAGAAGATTTACATATTTTCCTACTGCCCTAATCAACTCTCTCGAAATATGTTTTTCCTCGTTATCAGCATCAAACAAAGCCTCTATAGTTGCTTTCAATACTTCAAAATTGTTGAAAATATTCCTACCACAAATTGTTTCAATAAAATCCTGGTCTTTGCAAATATATTTTGTTAATTCATAAGGGTCTTCTCTCTTTTCATCGAAAGTAACTTTTCCTATCCACCACAAACGAGAAAAACCGTTTCTAAAAAGTGACCTTTGGTTTGAATAATTGAAAAAATATCTATTTAACATGTCTTTTGCGTTCTCGCATTTCCAGCGATATCTCATATATTCTATTTGTTCGCCGAGTGTATAAGCAACCCATATTCTTTCATCTGAGGCTTGCGAAGCGGATAAACCTTTCATGTGATTAAAAACACGCTGAACGTTTTCAGCATCAGTGAGAGCTTCTTTTCCTGTGGGTTGGTTAACATCTAAACATATTTCTTCAATTTCTAATGCGGTTTCTTTTAAAAATTCACTGTTTCCAAAATAATCTATCAATGGTTTCCCTTCACAAATAATTTCTTTAAAAACAGAGTTTTTATTATTTTTAAGCATTAATAAACCATCTTCCGTAACATACTTAATCTTCATAAAATTCCTCCGTTCCTGCAAAAGATTTCAAACCACCTATAAGTGGGTTTCCAATAATTAATTGTGAAAGCATCACAATATCCAAATTATCTAAGCTTTCTTCATTTATTGGATATCCTATTTTTTCACAAGCTTTGGCCAAATTTCTAAACCATCTTTGGTCTTCATATATGTACAATTGGTCTTTAGCTGCCTTGAGCTCAAAAAAAGTATACATAAGTGCTGGAATAATAATCATTTGATGCATTGTCTGTTGCATATCAATTAATGAACTCATATTTTTATACAAACCAAATGCAACTTCTGGAAGTCGTATAGCAATTTTTTCTCCAGCTAAATCTACTTGCATATATAAAACACTTTCATCCAAATTAGGCATAATAGAAAAAATTGAATCTGTATTAGCTAGGTCATCTCTAATCTTATTAATTCTAAAATCAATTTGATTCCCTATTGCCAAAACACAACCTTCTTCAATATCAAACTTAAACCCTTTATAATCTGGTGAAAAAGATTCATTTGAGTACTTTGGCAAATCTTCATTTGCAACAAGAAAAGAACAAATTTGGACAATACCATTTACATCCGCATCAGAAATTATTTTTTCAATTTTTGCCTCATTTGTTTTAACAATAGTTCTAAAACATGTTTGAGGGCATTCTATATGATGAATTATGGATACTTTATTATTTTTGAGCATTTCTTCTAGCTGCGGATTATGTAAATTAGCAGTTAAAACAAATTTAATGTCATATCCAACCATTTCTTTTTCTGCATCTGTTTCAAACGTACTATTTAAATAAAAATCTCCATCTTCAATTATTACTGGATAAGTATAATATTTACTTCTTAGTTGCATAAATTTTTACCTCCAACGAACAATAATCATGAAAGTTTAATTGAGTCTTAATTCTTAAAGGTTGGTCTTTGATAAATTTCAAACCTTCAATCATTCCTCCCTCTATTATTGTTTCTGCTCCACCAACGACTGAAGCACTTATAATAGGTGCTTCATATTTTTGAGTCTCTGCTGACATAAAAACTTGAATGGCTCCTTCATCACTACTGACCGTTGGAATAATCAAAAACACATACATACCATTCTCTTTATCAACACACACTGGAACAAATTTTTTCAAAGTAACTTCTTCTTTTTGTGGTTTTTTATCATTTCCAACATTCTCACTATGTGCCTCTTGACTATCTTTATTAGAATGTTCATCCGTCTTTCCATTTGAATGAAACCATTCCTCTTCTTCCCCTTCTAATTCTTTGTGAAATCCTTTCTCTTCTTCATAATTTTCAATCTCATCTTTTCCCGGTTTTTGTCCATTTATACTCTTTTTCTTTTTTACTTTTTTTTCAATTTCTATTATTTCGTTGCTTACTATTTCTTCATGTGATTTGTTATCATCATCTGTTTTTTCATCCGGCAAAAAGTTTCCTACTCCTATAGCATCAATTTCATCATTTGAACTATGCATTACTAATTTTTCAATTTCTTCTCTTATTCTTGCATATAATGCTTTCAATAGTTCCCTTTCCTTAAAAGGATTTGGAGAACGTTCAGGTTGCCATTCTGTATGTTCGGGATTTTCAATTGATCTTAATCGTTCATTCAATTTGTCACCTTCAATAAACATTATTCCAGTAAACGGAACATGCGTTTGAAGTCTGTCTTTTTCTAAAATCTTCATGCCTGTCTGACGAATCATCGCTACCTTTCTTGGCGCATCTGCTATCCCCATTAACAATCCTAATGAAAATGTTCCAAGCCCAAGAAAATCTTCTTCTATCCATACAGTTTCTTCAGAACATAATAGTTCATAATATTTTTGAGTATTACCAGTAAGTTCCTCACTATATTCTTCAATCAAAGTTCCTATTGTTTTCTTAGAAATAACTATATCCCCGACATTTATTACAAGTTTTTCTTTCCAAAGTGCTCCTAAAAAGCCATCCAATACAGATATTATTATTCCTTTTTTCCAATCTTCTTCTGCAAATTTATATCCACAAATAAATATATCTGTTCCAAATTCACCAGCTTTTCTTTCAAATGAAGAATCTAGTCTTAATTGTTCATAAACTGGTTTATTATATTCTTCTCCGAAATATCCAATTCCTTGCGTTGTTTCATCATCGTCAGCTCTTTTAAATGTTACAAGTCGAGAAACCCCCTGATATGCAACTTCCTCTTCTTCATCGTATGTACTATAAAACACTGTCGCAAAATCAGAACAAGCAAAAGGTGCATATTTTCCGATACCATAAGAGCCACCAGCGGTTCCTTTCTTATCTGAAGCTCCCGAAGATTTTGTTAAATTCGTCCAGTCAGTGTTAATTTCTTCTTTTGAACCTAGTAATCCTGTCGTATTAAAATCACTAATACGAAGTATATAGGTCTTATCCATCTCTATTTTCTTTAAAGCTTTTTTAAAAAAATCTTTTGTTGCACTACCTTTTTGTATACTCCAAAAATTATAGCATCTATGGAAAGTATCTTTAAGAACAGATGCCCCAGGCAATGAATCTGTTGGCACAGAAAACAAATTAAACTCTATCACAACTGTTTGTTTTCTAGCTGCATCAAGAGAATTTTGACAAATTTCGCGAGCAAGAGATTTTAACGGTGTCCCTCTAAAAGTTGCTACGCCTGAATCATTAATGCCCTTATTTTCTCCATGGTCATTTGATGGGAATCTCCACTGAATCATTTTGTCTCCTTTATAATTCAAACTTTTTTGAGTTTGTTTTTGTTTGATATTTTTGTTTCGTTTCTCTTAATTCTGATTCTATCGCAGAAAATATTTTTTTTATATCTTCTTCGCTATATTCATAATTAGAACGATTTGCACAATTCCCTAATAACCTAATCTGGTCAATAATTCTGTTTGTTCTACCTTCCGCAACTCTTTTAAATCGTTCTATTTTTTCAACCTCAGTTGCCAAAATAATCACCCGCTTTCATTTATATTTATTATTTCCGCTCTATTTTAACAATATATGTGATATATTGTCAATATTTTATACATATATTAGTTATAATTGTGGTATCTTGTTGCGTTTTTGTATTGTAAGACCTTTACGTTAATCTTGATATTAATACTATTCTACGTATAATATTAGTATCTAGATTTAAGGAGAATCGAGGTAATAATCAATGAGCAATCTTGGTCCATATCAGTGGTTTACAACAGCTTCCAAAAAGCTTGGTGGCCCAATACAGTTTGTTTTATTAGCTGCTTTAGGTGGATATATTTTATTCCGAGGAATTGAAGCCGGTGGAAAATATGTTTATAAACTTGTTAAAAAAAATAAAGACCTTTCTGACGGGGAAATATTAAACGCTTCTAAATGGATTGTTAAAGTTGAGGGAACTAGCAATGAAGGTATTCACTTCAATATTGGTGATGAATTTTATATTTTAGGCAACGACAATGATGCAATTCTAATTGATAAAATAGGAGATTCTAATTCACCATACTACATTTCAAAAAACTTTTTTGATTTTATTACAAAAACTTGAAAGGAGAATTTATTATGAATGACAGATTTCCTGAAATTGACTGGTTTTGTGATCGTTGTGGCGCATACCTAAATATCCAGGATGATTTTGATGACCATCATTATATTTGGCGTTGCACAGACTGTGGGCATAAAAATAGTATTTCTTCTGACAATATTTATGAATCTGAGGAAGATTACTTAAATCACGAGGAGGAGTATTAAAATGAGACATGTCTTCAAAGCAAAAAAAATTGGTTGGGCAGAAGAGGAAGAAGGAGTTTGGTTTGACTCAGATACCTATACAAAAGAAGAGGCTGAAGCGCAATTTAAGCCATACCAAGGAGTTACTCAACGCGGATACGATTATACTGGTTATGAATATGATGGACAAAAATACCATCATGTGAATTATCTGGGTGAATTCGAAGATGACGCTATGCCGAAAAATGATGATGAATACCTAGACAATCTTTTCCAATAATACGTTGATTTTCAGAACTAAATTGGTAACATATTAAAATGTCTAAATGCATTCTCTATTGCAATTTGCTTTTCAAGCGGACAGCCTGGTTGATGGCTGACCGCTTTTTTTACTAAATTATAATTCTCTCGTTCAATGATGTTATGCTTTTGCTTTATTTGAGCAATATTTAGACTTGAAACTTGAAGTCCTGTTGTTTCTTTAATATATTGTTTTATTTGCTTATATGTAGCTCCAAATTTATTATTCAGCGCCATTGCTATTTCTTCTTCATCTAATTCTATGTCAATACATTCATTGTTAAAAAGTTTGGACAAAAGTACGCACGTCTCCACATGTAAAGTTTGGGGGAACATATCTACGCAGCAAGCTTTTTTTAGTTTGTATCCTGTGAACTTAAAAGCTTCTAAATCTTTTGCAAGCGAAGTAGGTTTGCAGCTTACATAAACAATATTTTCAACACCAAACGCAAGAATTTTTCCAAGAGCTTTTGGATTTATTCCTTCTCGAGGAGGATCTAAAATTAAAGAATCCGGAACGCATCCAGCAAGTTCCCCAGCATCACCTAAAACCTTTAAAACGTCTCCTGCAATAAAGCTAGCATTAGAAATATTATTGAGCCCTGCATTTTCTTTTGCCGCTTCTACTGCCTCATTAATAATTTCAACTCCAACAACATTTTTTACTGCTGGTGCCATAAGCTGGGCGATAGTTCCTGTACCACTATATAAGTCAAATAATGTGCCATAAGAATCTTTCGCATACTCTCTCGTTTTAGAATATAGAACTTCCGCGCCAAGCGTATTAGTTTGGAAAAACGAAAAAGCGGATATCTTGAATTTTAGTCCTAAAACTTCTTCGTTAATAAAATCCTGACCATATAAAATATTAATTTTATCTGGTCTTACAACATCCGATACCGCATCATTTGTTATATATAAAATTCCTACAATGCTTCCTTCTAAATCAAGTGCAAGAAGTTTTTCTTTGTAGTCTTCTAAAATCTTTTCATGATTTGATGGCAAGGCCGATGTTGCAACCAGCGCAATTAAAATTTCCTTTGTTTTAGAAGCTCTTCTAACTAAAAGATGTCTTAGCCATCCTTCCTGGGTTTTATTATTTCTAAAGGTTACTAAACCTTTTTCGTAAAATTCATTAAAGAAATCTCTCGTAAGATTTCTGACTTTATTTAAATCATCATGAATTAAAACGCAGTCCGTTATATTAACAACATTCATGAAACTTCCTTTTTGATGAAGTCCTAATGCAAATGGACCATCTTTAAATTCATCACCAAAAGTAAATTCCATTTTATTTCTGTATCCTGTTTCGATTGGTGACGGAAGAATGCCTTCGAATTCGAAGTCATCATAAACATTGCTAAGAAGTTCTTTTACTTCTTTCGCTTTCATTTCAAGTTGTTTTTTATATGAAATTTTTTGGTATGTGCAGCCTCCACATATACCAAAATGAGGACAGAGTTTATCTCTGTCCTCAAAATTAGATAAATCAATTTGTTTTTTCTTTTTACTCATTATTCAAAATCGTTTTCTGTTATTTTTTCATGTTGCAAGGAATCGTCATAGTATTTGTCTAATTCATCATAGAAATCATAATCATCTGTTTTCTTTGAAAAGATCTTATACATTAAAAATCCGATTCCAAAAACAAAAACTGCGCCTGTTACGCATAGTACAATAATTCTTATAGTTTTGTTCAGTGGACATAATTCTTTAAATTTTTGTATTCTCTTCATAATATTCACCTCACTAAAATAATACCTTAAAAAAAAGCTTATTTCAACATATCGGCAATATTGTTCACAAAAATTTAAAAATGTTACGAAAAGGGTTAAATCTTCTGTAATTTAGCAAAAGAGGCAAACATTTTCTTAGTTCCAAACTCCTCAAAATCTACCGTAACTTCCCAATCTCTTCCACCATCTTTTATATCGGCAACAACGCCAACGCCAAACTTCATATGTTCTACTCTATCTCCAACATCAAAGTCTAATTTAGCCTTAATAGAATTACTACTAAATTGACCCGCTGGTTTGCTTAAAAGAGCAAACGGTTTTCTGTCAAAGCTTTCTTTTGCTTTTGGTTTAGCGGATACTGAGCCATTATATTCGCTTGGCTTAGAAGTAATATAAATATTATCTTTATCAATTTCTATTAGGCTTTGTGGTATTTCTTTAACAAATCTTGAAATAATAGAAACCATAGTCTCGCCACGAATCATTCTTGTTCTTGATGCAGTAATTACAAGATTTTTCATAGCCCTTGCTATTGCAACATACGCAAGGCGTCTTTCTTCTTCAAGATCAGTTTCATCTTCTGAACAAATAGCAGCATTCATCGGGAACAGCCCATCTTCCATGCCACACAAAAATACATTTGTAAATTCCAAACCCTTTGCTGAATGAATTGTAATAAGCGAAACATAAGTTTCCGCACTATCCCATGAATCAATATCAGCAATTAAAGATACTTCCTCTAAAAATCCACTAAGACTTGGCTCATCTGCAGTGTCTTCATATAAAACAAGTTTGTTAACAAGTTCATTAATGTTATCAATACGAGTCTCTGACTCAACTGTATTTTCATTTTCTAAATCTCTTAAATATCCGCTTTTTTCGAGAACTTCATTAATTAATTCTTTAAGAGAAATCTTTCCAACTAAATCTTTTAAGTCCTCGATTAAGTTTCTAAACTCTCTTAATTTTTCTGAACTTCTACCAAATAAGCTTTCATTTACTCCATCATCTAATGCAGAAAAGAAATTAATCCCTCTGTCATCAGCAACATTTTGTATAGCATTTACAGTACTAGCACCAATGCCTCTCTTTGGCACATTAATAATTCTTCTTACTGCAATATCGTCTCTTCCGTTATCAATTGTCTTAAGATAAGCTAAAACATCCTTAATTTCTTTTCTTTGATAGAAGTTAACACCCCCTACAACCTTATAAGGAATATTGGCTCTAATAAAAGCTTCTTCAAGAGCACGCGACTGTGCATTAGTTCTATATAAACATGCGCAATCATTAAGCTTATATCCTTCACTTAAATATTTTCTTATTTGTGCAACAACTCTATCCGATTCAACATAAGGATTATCAACCTGGAAAAGTTTTATAAGACTACCTGCTTCATGTTCTGTCCAAAGAGTTTTCGATTTTCTATTTCTATTATTTTTAATAACCGCGTTTGCAGCATCCAAAATGTTTTGTGTAGAACGATAATTTTGCTCTAATCTTATAACCTTTGCACCAGGAAATACTTTTTCAAAGTTTAAGATATTTTCAATATTTGCACCTCTGAATTTATAAATACTTTGGTCGTCATCTCCTACAACACAAATGTTTTTATATTTCTTTGCAAGCATGCTAACAAAAGTAAATTGAGCTGTGTTAGTATCTTGATATTCATCAACAGAAATATATTTAAAACGGTCTTGATATCTTTCTAAAATATCCGGATGCATCTTAAAAAGTTCTATTGTCTTTACAATAAGATCATCAAAATCAAAAGCATTATTTCTTTTTAATTCTAACTGATATTCTCTATAAACCTTTGCAACTTTTTCTAAATAAAAATCGCCTGAAGCGTCTAATTCAAATTTATCTACGCTAATTAATTCATCTTTTGCAGATGAAATCTGACCCATAAACCATTTTTCCTTAAAACGCTTTGTATCTATATCAAACTTTTTACATATATTTTTAATTACAGTTTTTTGATCATCTGAATCATAAATTGTAAAATTATTTTCGTATCCAATAAGATGGCTATAGCTTCTTAATATTTTTACGCATGCAGAATGGAAAGTACTTATCCATGCGCCGCCAGCATCCAATCCTACGGCAGCTTCAATTCGTTCTTTCATTTCTGCTGCTGCCTTATTAGTAAAAGTTATAGCCAAAATAGACTTAGGAGTCACATTCTTTTCTTTAATGAGATATGCAATCCTATTTGTAATAACTCTGGTCTTACCTGAGCCAGCACCAGCCAATATAAGAAGCGGCCCTTCCGTATAAAGAACCGCTTCTTTTTGTTTATCGTTTAAACCTTGAAGCATAAATTATTTAATCCTTTTAAATACCAAGTCATATCCACCGTTGCCGTCATCAATTGATCTTTTAACACGACTAATTGTTGCGGTACTAGCTCCACTCTTTTCAGCTATTTCCTGATATGTGTACTTTTGTCCTAAAAGTTTTGCTACTTCATATCTTTGTGCAAACAGCAAAATTTCATTCATAGTGCATACATCACCAAAAAATGTATAGCACTCTTCAACATCTTTCAATGTTAAAATAGCCTTAAAAAATTCTTCAACTTCTGGTGTTCTAATTTTTTTGCTCATTGTTTTTCCCCCACAATCTATGCTTTATTAAAAATGGCCTCCGCCACCACCATGAGAAAAACCGCCGGCAGAAAAATGGGTACTAGATCCGCCTTTTGGTCCATTATCCCTAGGTAGAGGTACAACTACTAAGTTATGATATAAAAATCTATCTGAACTTCTATTCAGTTTTGATTTATCAGTATCTATATAATTATTTGCATCATTTACAGGCACAACCATTTTCATCTTTTTCTTCATCGAACCTGTAACAGCAAACGAAAGTCCAAAACCTGCTAGAATAGCAATCACCGCTCTAATAATCCATCCCTTAGTTGAAATTCCTTTAGGTGATGAATCTGAACTAGATTGATAATCAATTGGCTCTCCTTCTCTTTCAGCTTCAAAATAACTATCCGCTGTATTTGCAAAAGCGCTAAAAGCTCCTGCAAAATCTCCATCTTGTAAATATAAAATAAGTTCATTATCTAACTGCTGAATTCCATAATCGGTAAAAGCTCTTACGCCTTCGCCGTATGTAGTAACGTACCATTGCCTTTGGTTCATATCTATCACAAGAAGTGCCCCATCAATTGGTTCATTACTACCTTCTTTTGAGTAATGTTCTTCCTGGTAATTATCGGCAAAAGCTTCTATATCAAGTCCGTTTGTATCGTTAACGGTAACGACTGCTATGTTTACGGAATATTTATCACTAACACTATTTAATTTTTCTAAAACCTCATCATATTCTTGCTCAGTTAAAAGATTAGCGTCATCAACAAGATTAGGCATATCATGATTAGCTAATGCCGGAATGCTAAAAAGTAAGATAAGTGAAAATGTAAGTATAATACAAGTAATTTTCTTAACCATATTTCACCTCACCCAAAAAACATTCCCAAAAGTAAAATAACTACAAAAACTATAACTGCAAAAATTCCAGTCCATAAGAATCTGTATCTCCAAAGTTTTCCATTATCAATTGGGAGATTTCCGACCATCTTTCCTGTCTGGGCATTCATGCAAAATAAATAAGGTTTTTTATCATAAGTCGTATTCAATATCCAAATCGGATACATCGCATATTTTGCCTTAGCATTATCTAATGAGACCGAAGAGCTTTCTAAAGTAACTGAATTATAGCCACCAACCGTACTTTGCAAAGCTTCTATCGTTGTTTCTTTAATTCTGCTATTAGCTATTTTTTCATTTTCATTAGCATTAACATCATATCTATCTGCAAAATATCCAGAAAGATACGCTGTCTGAAAATCTACTGCTTCACTAAAATCAAAAGGTTCAATAGACTGCATTAATTCATCCGGCATATTAGAAGAACCATCAACCGGAACATTATAAAAACTAAAACTTCCGTCCCTAATTACATCGTAATAGCTTGTATCTGTGTAACTATTTCTTGTATCAATCCATGTTCTAACTTTTGTTGCCTTAAATCTTGCAACCCCGTTTGAATCAGCATCATAAAGCCACACAGGTACATATAAACCTTTTATTTCATCGATATGATTTTTATTCTTAAATAATTTTGGAAGTAACTTTTTATCTTTTAAATAATCAAAATATGCCTTTTTAGCGGCTTCTTTATCAAGTTTAAAAGGAATAACAAAATCCGGCTTTATATCACCGGCAAACTGTCCCATTAAAACAACCGGATTACCACAATAAGGGCAGCTAGTAGCACCTAAATTAGCATCGCCAATTATTTGTCCACCACATGTTTTGCACGAATAAACCCTAAGGCCTTGCGTGTCACCTTCTTGCCAAATTTTACCTGGATTTTGCCAATTGGTTTCTTCTTCCTTGCTAAAAGTTACAAGATCTTCATCATATGCTTTAAGAGCCTCTACGTCGATTTCAGAATCGCAGTAAGGGCATTTCATTTTCTGTATATTACTGTCGAATGTTAGTGCTCCACTACAATGGGGGCATTTATATTCTAAGATGTCAGCCATTGAAACTCCTAAATTATTTAAGTTTTGCTCCGCAGCTTGTGCAGAAGTTAGCATCTGGGCTAACCGGTTTTCCACATTGAGGGCAAAAGCCTCCTTGTGCTTGATTTTGTGCTGCGCCTTGAGCATAAAGATTTGAAAGATTTCCGCCAGCATTCATAGCCATTCCCATTCCAACAAATCCATTCATTGCTCCGCCTTCATTATTAGCTGCCGCTTCCATAGCAGATGCTTGCGCTCCTGCTAAAACGCCCGCTGCCAATGATGGATCTTTAAGAGCTGCTCCACGCTGAGTTTGTTTAATAAGTTCCATATCCTCTTCTGGAAGAGTAACACTTCCTAAAGAAACTGAAACAACACTAAGTCCTCTAAGCTCTGCCCATTTTTCTGAGAGTTCTTTATTCATAGCGTCTTGGAGTTCTGTGTTATGTGCGATAACTTCATTTGGACGAAGTCCTAAACCAGAAAGCTGCGCAAAAGCAGGTTGCAGTGCTGCGATAAATTCAGTTTTTAACTGCTCATCAATTTCAGATTTCTTGTATTCATCTGAAACATTTCCACAAACATTTGTATAAAATTTAATTGGATCAGCAATTTTATAAGAATAAATACCATTACATCTTAAAGATACATCAATATCTAAATTAATATTTTTATCAACTACTCTAAAAGGAATAGGTGTTGCTGTACCAAACTTATTATCTAAAATCTCTTTAATATTAAAATAGTAAACTCTTTGGTCATGTCCCGTATCACCGCCAAAACCAATACGTTTTCCCATTACCTTAAATGTATCAACAATTGATTTACCAAGGCTGCCTGAGAAAAGACTTGGCTCAGTTGATGAATCAAAAGTAAATTCTCCTGGCTCAGCACAAACTTCAACAACCTTACCTTGATCAACAATAATCATGCATTGACCATCTGCAACAACAATGCCTGAACCATTAGAAATAATATTGTCATTTCCTTTTTTGTTTGATGACCTTGCACCAAGCATTTTTTCACCCTTAACAACAAGAGTATCTTTATCTAAAGACTCACAGTAAAACCATTCTTTCCATGTGTCCGCTAAGCTTCCACCTGCTGCACCTAAAGCTGCTTTAATAAGTCCCATATCTTTTCTCCTTTATAGAAATTTTAGTTTCACGCATTCACGCTTTAATGAATTAGTGCGTGAATATATAATACTCTTTTTTACTTGTCTTTTCAACCTTATTAATATATTATATTAACGTGTTTTTTCTTGAACACGCCTTATTTTGTTGAAATTTTTAAGGAAAGGAGGATACAAAAATGGAGAACTTAAATTTACCAACACAAGATGAACTTCTTAGCCTTTGTGATGAGAAAAAGTTTGCAAAACTTAAAGATGTTTTTGTTGATATGAATCCTGCCGATATCGCAGCAATTCTTAACGATTTTCCAAAAGACAAATCACCTATTCTCTTTAGATTATTACCTAAAGAGCTAGCCGCTGATACATTTGTTGAAATGGATTCAGATGTTCAAGCGCATTTTATTAAAGGTTTTTCAGATGCTGAAATCCGTGTAATCATGGAAGAGATGTACCTTGATGATGCTGCCGACATCGTTGATGAAATGCCTGCAAATGTTGTTAAAAGAATTTTAGCAAACACTGACGCAGATACACGTTCAATGATCAATAAAATCTTGCAATATCCTGATGATAGTGCAGGTTCTATTATGACTGTCGAATACGTAAGTCTTAGAAAGAACATGTCTGTTTCTGATGCTCTTACAAGAATTCGTCGTACCGGTGTTGATAAAGAAACTATTTATACCTGTTATGTTACTGATTATAACCGTAAACTTTTAGGTCTAGTCACCGCAAAAGATTTACTTCTCGCAGAAGAAGACGCATTAATAAGCGACATAATGGAGACAAATATGATTTTCGTCCATACTCACACCGACAAAGAAGATGTTGCTCAAATGTTCTCAAAATACGACCTTTTGGCAATGCCTGTTGTTGATGATGAAAATCGACTAGTTGGTATCGTTACTATCGATGATGCTGTCGATGTCATGGAAGAAGAAGCTACCGAGGATATCAAGAAGATGGCCGCTATTCGTCCTGGAGATAAACCTTATTTCCAGACAAGCGTTTGGCAAACTTTCCTTGCTCGTATACCTTGGCTTTTATTCTTGATGATTTCTGCCACTTTTACATCAATCATCATTACAAGATTTGAAGATGCCCTTTCCGCATCAATAATACTTACGGGTGCTATTCCAATGTTAATGGATACTGGTGGAAACTGTGGTGGACAAGCTTCTGTTACGATAATTCGTTCTCTTTCTTTGGAAGATGTCGAATTTAAAGACATTCTTAAAGTTATATGGAAAGAAATTCGAGTAGGTGTAATGTGTGGTCTTGCACTTGCTATCGTTAACTTTGGAAAGATGATGATTTTCCAAAGAGATGGCGGAATTTTAATGATAGGTGTAATCTCACTTGCACTCTTTTGCGCAGTTGTTATGGCAAAACTCATTGGATGTATCCTTCCAATGCTGGCTTATAAAATAGGATTTGACCCGGCTGTTATGTCGAGCCCATTTATCACGACAATTGTTGACGCTTTGACTTTACTTATTTACTTCAATTTAGCAGTTGCTATTTTGCAAATTTAAAGGGGTGACTTACCGTGCCATTATTTCTTATTGTTATTTTATGTATCGTTGTTTTTTTAATAATTGTATTTATCATAGCTGACATTGTAATTGGAAATTATTTTTATGAGTATTCAATAGCTCGTCATCCAAAAATCAATGCAGCATCCGGAAGTGCTCTAACAAAAAAAGGAGAACGTCCACTTACTGAACTTGGCGATACACATGAAGAATGGATAAACGAAGTCCCTACTAAAGAATTAACTATTACTTCTTTTGATGGTCTTAAGCTTTATGGCCAACTTGCAATAAACGAAGGCTCTAATAAGCTTGTTATCATATGTCATGGATATAAAAACAACCCTTTAATTATGTGCCATAGCGCAATGCATTTTTACGAGAAAGGCTTTTCTTGCTTTATTCCTCATGCAAGAGGTCACGGAAAAAGCGAAGGCGACTATATTGATATGGGATGGTTTTCAAGACTTGATATTGTTAAATGGATTGATTTATTAAATAAAGAACTATCAAATCCTCAAATCGTTTTATATGGTATTTCGATGGGAGCTTCTACCGTTATGAACGTTGCAGGCGAGAAATTACCAGAAAATGTTAAATGTGCAATCGAAGATTGTGGCTATACTTCAATGAGAGATCAATTTCTTCATGTGCTTAAAGATTTAAAGAATTTACCATCACATATAATACTTCGTTTTGCTTCACATCCAATAAAAAGAAAAACAAACATCAATATCTATAAAGAAAACTTTAGCATTGGTGCAATAAAACGCACCTCTTTACCTATGTTTTTTGTTCAGGGCGATGCTGACAGATTTGTTCCATATTCAATGCTAAAAGAAAACTATGATGCCCATCCAGGTCCAAAAGAAATCCTAACTATAAAAGATGCTGCACACGCTTCGTGTCAATGGGCCGGTGGCGATCTGTACTGGAATTCAATTTTTAACTTTATCGATAAGTATATTCATTAATTGAGGTTATAAATGGCAAATAGGCGAAATAGGAATAGAAATAGACGAAAAAAATCTAATCATAAAAACCATAAACTTAACTGGAAGTCTATTATTATTGCCCTATCTATTTTCGTTGTATTAGTAGGACTTGTTTTTGGAACAATTTTTTTATTAAAAAAACTTGCTCAAGTTAAAGAAGTTTCTAACTTGAAATTTGAATCTACCACTTCTTCTATTACTCTATCATGGAAGCGCACACAAAATGACGCTACATATGAGATTCAAAAAAAAGGTGAAGACGGCGAATATAAAACAGTTGCCACAATAGAGCCAGGTAAGGATACTTTGTTTACAGAATCAGACCTTCCTAGTGCTACTCTTTTTGAATATAAAATTATTGCTTCTAGAGGAAGCGAAAAATCAAAAGTTCAATCAAATGGTAAAACAATAAGCGGTTATACATTTCCTACTCTTCCAGAAGGTTTCCATGCGATGACCCAGTCAAAAAATTCACTTACTATAAGTTTTATAGATTCACAAAAAATAACCAGCTATGAAATTAAATATTCTGAAAATGAAAATTTCGCAGATTATTCGATACTTAAATTAGCACCTGAAGAACTAACACTAAATCAGCAAGAAGGAACCTTAAATTATCTTCTTGAAAATTTAGAAGAGAATCATTCCTATTATTTTACTATTAGAAGCGTCATTAACGATAAAGTAAGTTCTGATTGGAGCAAGACCTTTAAGGGCCATGTCACAAAAGCAATCGACATGAATGGCGTAGACCCAAATAAACCAATGGTTGCAATTACATACGACGATGGTCCTGGACCAGGAACTTCTACTCAAAGAATAATTGAAGCATTTAACAAAATTGGTGGCCATGCTACCTTCTTCCAACTTGGTAATCGTGCCGAATCTTATCCGGAACAAATGAAAATGATGGTCGACGGTGGACATGAAATCGGCTGTCACACATATGATCATATTCATATGGGCGGTGAAGTTAATAAAAATGATATTGTTCATGCAAATAATGCAATAGAAAACTCATGTGGCGTAAGACCAACCGTCTTTAGATCGCCTGGTGGAGAAACAACAGACCTTATTCGATCTGTTTGTGAATCCGAAGGTATCCCAGTAATTCAATGGAATGTTGATACAAAAGATTGGAAAACTAGAAATGCTGCATCGATTTGTGATGAAATAAAAAGTACTATTGCTGATGGAAACATAATTTTAATGCATAACATATATGACCCAACGGCTACAGCAACAGAACAAATTCTTCCATGGATTGTAGAACAAGGTTATCAGCTTGTAACCGTATCACAATTAATTCAAGCTAAAACCGGTAACCCACCTACTGCGGGACTTCAATACTACACAGCTACAGAAACTAAATAATAAAACAAAAAAAGCTTATGCATTTGCATAAGCTTTTCTGTGTTACTTTTTTTCTTATTACAGTTTATTTACATTTGTTGCCTGTGGTCCTTTTTCTCCCTCAACAACGTCGAACTCTACTTCAGCACCTTCTGGTAATGTTTTGTAGCCTTCCATGTTTAGTCCTGAGAAATGAACAAAAATCTCTTTGCCTTCTTCGTCACAGATAAATCCGTAACCCTTTTTGTCATTGAACCACTTAACTTTTCCCTTAGCCATTTCTTATAAATCCTCCATACATATAAAAGTAGATAAAGCTAATAACTTCATCATGTTACCACAATAAAGTATTTTTTTCAATACAATTTTTACCACCTGTTTTTCAGAGCATTCATGACAACATCACCAACTACTGCTAAGTCTTCAGCGGTAAAAGCTAAAGGAAAATTATCAGAAAATAAAATTTGAGAAGTAGGTCCAAATTCATCATCAGGTGCCCACAACAAAAGTCTTACAAAAAATCCAGGTAAAAACTCTATTTCGTAGGCAAAGTCTGCTCCTGTTATCTTTTTTGCTTTTATAACTTCACATGAATTTACAAAACCTTCTGTGTTATATCCGTATGTTCCAGAAAATCTATTAATGCATCTTCTTCTAAAAGCATCCAAATAAGTCTCACCCCAAGGAACTTCCTGATAAGATAAAAATTTTCCTGTACTAGGAGCGCTTACACCCGACATCACAAACCTTACAAGCAAAATTTTCACATAATCTCCAGGCTTACTTCCATCTTCATAAACAGTTTCCATATCTGGAAATGTTAATGTTACCGTTCTTCCTAAATAGAAAATAGTAAACTTTTCTCCGTCGAAAGGGACGCCTGATTTTTTTGACATTGCCTCAGGATCCATTTTCTCAAATTGTTCTTTATAAATTCTTATAGGATTTTCAGTTTTATTATTTTGTACTTCCATATTTTTCTCCAAATTAATCAAACAATGTGCTATCTGTATGCGGAATAAAACATGCCGCAAGTAACTCATCCATATAACCCGGATATGTAGAAAGCTCGATATATGTCATGTTTCTTCCAATTTCAAAAACTTTATTAGCTGCATCATCACTAAGAAGCATAGCGCATGCTCCCGTAAGTGATGAGTTTCCAATATAGCTATATTTTGAAATATCAATTTTAGGAAGCATACCAATTGAAATAGCTTTTTCCATATCTATACCTGAGCCAATACCTCCAGCAATAATAACTTTATCAATAGCATCAATACTCATATCCAAAGATTTTAGCATTGCCAAAATAGCGGAAAAGATTGCACCCTTAGCCCTAATAAAATTATCAAGATCAGATTCGTTTAACGTAATTTCCATTCCGTTTGCGCTCTCTTCTTTAGTAGCAACAATATATTCTCCGCTCCCAATTTCTTCATCATATCTTATACGATCTGATTTACCCACAAACTTTCCTTTAGCGTTAATAGCACCAGTTCTGAAAAGTTCGCTAATGATAGCTATCAATCCGCTACCACAAAGTCCTGCTGGTTTATCACCACTAATTAAAGTATATGTCGGCTCAAAAGTTTCCTCTTTTAATGTAATACTATCAATTGCGCCTTTCGTAGCTCTCATACCGCAGCTTATATCTCCACCTTCAAAAGCCGGCCCAGCGCTACATGCGCACGTAAGCATATAATCTCTATTTCCAAATACTAATTCTCCGTTTGTTCCAAGGTCGATAAAGAGACTCATCTCATCGCCGTTCCAAAGAAGTGTATCTAAAACTCCCGCTGTAATATCTCCGCCAACATAACTTCCTACATTTGGAGCAAATATAACTTTAGCGTTATCTCTTCCAATAAGACCAGTGCTCTTAACTGTGTCGCCCTCTCTTTCTAAAAACTCAGGAACATAAGGCTCAAGTCTAATACTTTTTGCATCCGCTCCAATAAATAAATGTTCCATCGTTGTATTTCCCGCGATGACATATCGGCAAATATCTTCCTTACTTTTTCCACTTTCTTTAATTAAACTTTCAATAATAGGAATTAAAGTTTCGTCTAAAATTGCCTTTTTTAATTTTGCTACTCCACCTTCTTTACTTTGCTGAATAATTCTATTAATTACATCAGCGCCATATCTAATCTGTCCGTTTCCCATGCTTGCTTTTGCTAAAACTTTTTTTGTTTGTAAATCAAGCATAGCGGCTGTACATGTCGTAGTTCCAATATCTATTGCAATACCTACGCCACTTTCACTTTGTTTATCTTCAACACCTGAAAGAAAAATATTATTTATATCTTTTTCATATCTAGCAAGTTCTTCCGGTGTACTAATGTCTGCTGTTTGAATATTGTTCTTAAATGCGCTTGCATCCGCCGGCACCCAGATAATCGCATCTGAATGAACGCTACATTGGCAAGCGAGTCTCCATCCGTCATTAAAATCTTCTTCGCTAAGGCGAGGATTTTTTTGCATCTTTACATCTCCGCCAATAATTCTAATACGACATTTACCACAGGTTCCATTTCCTGAGCAAGGAGCATCAATAGCAATATCAAGTTCTTGCATAAGTTCTAAAATATTTTTATCTTGCTCGGCCTGGACCTTAATATCTAGTTTTGTTCTATTATTTGAAGGATCTTCTACTCTAAATACAATTGTGTTCATAATTAATTCCTTGTTAAAAGTTAGGTGCCAGAGGAAATCCCCTGGCACCCATTAATATTACGTTTTGTTATTACATTACATAATAGGATCCATAGCAAGTGCTGGATGTCCTTTTTCTGTTAAGAATGCATATAAAGCATCAGGGTCAGTTGCTACTGTCTCATCACCAATCATGTCAGTGAAGTTTTCAATACCATACTGTTCAAAAGCAGTCTTATTAAGTCTATCAGCAACATCATCCTTTAATTCTTTTGGCATCCAAACAATTCTCTTAACACCGCCTTCAGCGCTGATGAATTTCTTAGAAGCGATGAAGTGACGACCATGTCCCATGAAACCAGGAGTTTGAACACCGCCACCTGTCATAGAAGCAAGTTCACCAAATGTCATACCTGTTGGAGTCATGCCAGCATATTCACGGTTAACTACAACAACACCATTGCTCATTGGCTCAATACCGCAGATACATTCAAAGCAACCACAGCTTGTCATAGGATCTTCAATAAGTGAGTAAAGAGTTACGTTGTCAATAGCACCATGTGTTGCTTCAGCAACTTTGCTGTTAACTTCTGTGTATTTTCCAAGTCTTTCATCAAGAAGACCTTCTTTCTTAATTGGTTGTGAAGGACCTGTAGGTGAAAGTTCGTATGTAGCTTTTGCATCTAACCATGAAACAGCACCGCAAAGACCTAATCTCTCAGGAGTTACTACGCAGCAATGAGCTGGTGAAAAGCTTTGGCAAAGAATACATGTATAGAATTCGTCAACGCTTTCATCTGTAAGATTAGCAAGACGATCGTCTCTCATTCTATAACGAGGCATAGCTTGTTCTTCTAAGAAAGCTTTAGCTTTTGCTTCATCAGTAATGAATACGATTTCGCATTTATCAACAACTTGGCCAAACTCATCTTTAATCATTGAGTAAAGAACTTCTCCGAAATCTTTAAGGCGAAGTCCAGCAGCAAAGCTGTCTTTGCTAACACGGATTCTGAATAAGTTTCTTTGGCCTGTATGCATAACACCTTCAATATAGTTGAACCAAGCGTGAATCTTACGTTCAATAACTGATTCAAAGTCAGGTTGCATCTTAGCGCCGTAAACGTTAATTGTTGTGCAAAGAGGCATTCTTACAATATCTTCAGCTGTTTCTGGAACATCTGGTCCATCGATAAAGATCTTATGATCTTCAACTTCTGATGCTTCTTTCATAGATACTAATTCGCATGTTACGTTATGATCTGAATCGAATTCAACATAAGTATCATTCTTACGAATAATTTCGCCTTCGAATGCAGCTGCAAAACTTACTGGAAGTTTAACTGCACCAGCTTTTACTTTAATGTTTCTAAGTTCAAGAGACTTAGCAACTAAATCATTATGATCAAGAACTGATACTAAAGCACCAGGAACCTGATTTTCAGCAAGATCAATGTCAACAAGTACTGGGAAACCTAAAGCGATTGCGCCTGCGCCTGCAGATACAACAACACTGTCGATTGCACCAAATGTGTTAACGAATGCTGGAACTCTGTCTTTTGTATATGTAAGAAGTGATGGAAGATCGCCTGGTGTAACAGCACCGAAAATTAATGCGGCACGAATAGCTACTGTTACAACATGGATAACACTTGTTACATCATGTCCTAATGGAACTACACGGTAATCAAGGCCAGCTTTTACGCCTGCACCGAGTACTTGTTCAATGATATCTCCAACTAAGAATGTTAAAATACCTTTTTCCTGGTATGATTTAACAACTGCAGCTGCTTCTTCAGGTTTATCAGTTGAACCTAAAACAACAGCAACGCCAGGGATATCTCCTGTTACAAGAGGAACACCAAGACCACGAATGATTGGATCTGGAACGAATCCGATTCCGCTTTCGTTTTCATAAGGTTGTGCTCCGTCTAAATACTTAAGACCCTCAATAATTTCTGCGCCAACTGCTGTAGCAAGACCAGCGTTAAGAGCTGCACCTAAATCTTCTTCATGTGTTACTAATGATTTCATAACATCAACACATGCAGGAAGTGTTCCAAGTGTTTCAACTTTTACGCCTGTTGCTGCATAAATTGTTGGGAAGAAATATGCTGTATCAGGAAAAGCAATTTCCTTATCAGGACCATATTTCGCGATTGCATCGTTTACAGCACCCTCAGTAAGTCCGATGACCGCATCGCTACCACCATAAATTAAATCTGTTAATACGCTCATTTATTCTCCTCCTTATATTTCTAAAAATGAATCCGCATACAAAGCATTATTTTTAATAATATCTGCTGATTTAATTGTTTCAACTAATCTTCTATCGCATGGATTAACGATTGCTGATGTAAGTCCGCAATACATAGCCATAGCAACTGTTGTAGAGTCAAGGATTGGTCTAATATCCTTAGGTGTCATGTTAGAAACATTTGAAAGACCACCAGTTGATTTAAATCCCATATCACTTAACTGTTTGATGAACTCAAGAACGTCAAGCTGTTTGTCTTGCATACCCTTGATAACTAAGAATAATGGATCAAACCACATATCTTCTGTTGGGTCCATGCCAAGTTCCATACCACGCTCTAACATTTCCTGGCAATACATCATACGTTCGTCATTGTCAGAAGGAACACCTGCTTTAGAACAAAGTGCAATAACGATTGCGTCATTAGCTGCTGCTAAATCGATATTCTCAATTCTGTCGCCTGCGTCTGCTGAGTTAACGATTGGTTTACCTTTTGAACGGTTGTAAACTGAAATACCAGCTTCGATAGCTTTTCTGTTTGCTGTATCTAAGCAAAGAGGAACATTATCGAAAGCACCCTGGATAGTTGTAACCGCCCATTTCATAAGTTCTTCGCCATTTTTCTCAGCTGGTCCGATGTTGACATCTAAGTATGTTGCACCAGCATCGAGCTGTTCTTTAGCTCTTTGAAGAATTGGCTCAGGGTTCATTTCTTCCATCGCTTTTTTGATTGAAGGAGAAATGCAGTGAATTCTTTCACCAATAATTACGAATTTTCCCATTTTTACCTCCTCTATTTGTAATCCTTCATAAATTTAACCAGACCAGTTGCATCATTAGGAGCAACAACGATTGTCCAGCCAGAAAGTTTTTCTTCTAATTCTCCTTTAAGAACTGCTGCCTTTCCAGGAATTATAAGTGTTCTAGATTTAACTTTGCTTTCAATATCATATTCCTTAACAAACTTAGCAATAGAGCCCGCAGAGAATTTACCAGCAGCCCAAGCAGTAAGAACTGAATATCCGCCTGCATCAGAGATAAGTAAGTTACAAGGAACACCTGAACGCTCAAGTTCGCCAGATACGATGAAGTATGTAAGGGCAAAGTCAACCGTTGTAATACAAACACTATTTTCATCAGCACCGTTAAGTGGATAAATACCAGGTTCAACCTTCATTGGTTTTTGAGGATCTGTATAGATATTCTGGCGAAGTCCGTAAAGTGGAAGTGCCTGCGCATAGCTCATTGTATCCATAACAATAATTGAACCATATTTAAGAACAAACATTGATGCAAGAGCAGTCTGCATAGCTGCATCTTCCGGAGCAACTTTAGAAACATTAACAATTGAAGGGTAACCAAATGTTCTGTCTTCGTCTTTAAGAGCTGCTCTACGTACTTGAATAGCATTTGCATATGTATCTTTAATAGTAGCGCCTGTTACATCAAGAACTAAATTCTTATATTCAGGCTCGATTGCTGCTACAGTGTCATATAAACAATCTAAGCAAGGAGCTCCGACACCAAGTGTGATATCTGCTGCCTTAGCTATTTCAAGCATCTCTTTATAGTTATCTTGATTAGCACCATTTAAGATAGGCTTATCAGCTTTGCAAAGTTCAACTGCTTCTTTTGCAGCGTCTACGTCTGTACATTCTAAGATAAGAAGTCTACCCTGACCCATTGATTTCTTAACGAGTTCAAGGAAAGATTCTTTATCATTGAATTTAAGATTAAGAGCTTCAACATACATTCTTTCGCCGATACGCTCATAATCAACTTTTGCTATTTCCGGCATCTTGTTATCAAAGCAACCTGAGCAAACGTTTACTGCAAAAAGGTTCTTTGAAACAAAAGTTTTATCATGACGGAAAAGAACTGTCTCACCGCCTAAAGTATGCTCTGCTTTTCCAGCGCCAACTTTAACAGCCTTCATTGGAGGAGCTGTAGCTTCACTAAGCTGTGCAATAGCTTCTGGTGCCATATGTGGACATTGTTCTATTGAAACAGCGCCCTGAGCAACCTTCATTGCGAATGCCATACATGTAGGATTACCACATTCTTTACAATTTGTTTTAGGTGTAAGTTTGAAAATATCAATACCTTTTAATGCCATAACTTTTCTCCTCCTTTCCTACATTAATTCGCTAACTAATTTAGCGATTGTTGCAACTGACTTAGGGTGTTTTAAGATAACAGCGTTTGAACCACCAGCAATAACAGATGCTGCTGTAGAAACTTCCATTTCGATTCCACGCTCTTCTCTAGCTCCCCATTCAGGAACATCATCTTCTGTAACTACTGCTTCTTTAACAGCCCATGCTTCTTGTGAAACTGGAGTGATAATAGGCATCTGAAGCATAGCATCGTTTTGTCCTAAAGCCGCGCCTCTAACGCGATCTAAAGTTGATGCTACATATTCAAATCCATAACCTGCTGCTGCAGATCCAACATTCATAACATAGTTCTCAGGTTGAATTCCCATCTGAGAAATAAGTACATTAAGTTGTTTTGCAAGGTTAATATCAACTGCGCTTTCTGCAGAAATTTTTTGTTTGTAAGCCATAACTGCTGCAGCCGCGATTCCTTTATAATTTTCTTCTCTTGCTGATACAAAAAGAACATTCTTTCCAGCAAGAACCTCAGCTAATTTTTCAAAAAGCTGTGTATCTTTTTCAACATTCTTACATCCTACGATAGCTAAAGGACAATCAATTGCATCAGCAACTTCTTTAGCTACATTTGCTAGGTCTTCAACTGATTTGTTCTCACCGTTAGGATCAGCACTTTCAAGTACTAAAGCTACGAAATCAGCTCCTGGCATTTCACTTGCTTTTTTAGCAATTGCAGCCAAACCTTCACAACCTTCGTAATACTTTGCAAGTTCTGGTAATGATGCATCAACACCACTATCTTTAATTTCTACACCAACTGCGACTTTGTTTTTTGCAGGTGCATCGAAAGTATACATAGGCATTGTGTTTTCTCCGCCTAATGTAACAGCTTTATCGCCAGTACCGAAAGTTACTTCGTTAATGCTGGCTGTAAACACCTGTGGGTTTTTCTTAAAAGCCATTTTTACTCCTCCTACGTTAATAAAAAATTTTATAATGTGTATACCCCTTTTTGGGTTATTAACTAAATAATTTTTCAGCGATAATATTTACCTGCGCTCTTGCAAGTGATGAATCAGGAAGTTTGCTTGTTGCTTTGCCTTCACAATCATATTCGTAAACTTGCTCGTCTTGAGGAACTACGCCAATAAGCTCTAATCCCTGAATTTGAATTTCTTCTTTTATGCCATCGTTTAATTCTCCGTTAGGAGCTCTATTAACTATTAAAACGATTTTTTCAGCACCAAGGTTCATATCTTTAACTAACTTTTGAATTCTACCAACGGCTTGAATACCACGTCTTGAACAATCAGAAACTAAAACGATTAAATTTACTTGAGGTAAAATTCCTCTAGATATATGTTCCATTCCAGCTTCGTTATCAACAACCATATATTTATAATTGTCTTCAAGCTTTCTAAGCTGAGCGCTTAAAAGATCATTAACAAAACAATAACAACCTCTTCCTTGTGTACGTCCCATAACGATAAGGTCGAAGTCGTCATCTTCAATAACTGCCCTATTAAACTTATAATCGAGATAATCTTTTTTGCTCATAGTAGGTGGGATTGGTGAATCCGCATCCATATCACCGCTACTAGCAATAATTTCTCTTATCTCACCTAAAGTAGTTTCAACTTCTACTCCGAGAACTTCATTTAAGTTAGAATTTGCATCAGCATCAACAGCTAACACAGGTGTTTTATGATTCTTGCAAAGCCAATCAATCATCATACCTGTAATAGTAGTTTTTCCCGTTCCGCCTTTTCCCGCAAATGCAATAGTGTACGCCATTTTACTACCCCTCATTTTTCTTTTTCGTTATATTTTTAACGAAGAACCTTAAAAAAATATCTACTTATATAAAGTTAATTAAATTTTACTCTAAAAATAGCCTAAAAACAAGCGAAAAAAAGAAGGCTGAAATAATTTTTTTCAGCCTTCAACAATAATAATATTTTTTACAAAATCCATAGATTTTAGCTTTCCTTTTACCTCTGTTTCGCTCCCCATAACATCCGTTAAAAAAATGCTATCTCCTTCGGTTTTAACGGCGCTTACATACTCCGCAACTTTTTCGGAAATTCCGTTTTTTTCTAACATAACTGTTGATAAACACATACTCTTTTCTCCTACTATTTACCTTCTTTTGTGAGGTTATTAAGCGCAAGCTCAAGCATTGCATTACCATCTCTAAAACATCCTACAGCATCATCTATTAAATAAGCTGCTTCGCTTTGTCCTGATGCTTCAAGTTTATGGCAAATCTCATGTAATTCATCTGCGTGAGATTTATTATGATCTAGCATATATGAAATCAATTTAGCTGCCTGTTCAGGACTCTCAAACGCCTGAATATTTTCATGAAAAGCCTCATGTGAATGTGAACTTAAATCATGCATTTTATTTCCTCCCTACTACCTGATACATAACATCATTTTCAATTTCCGTTGTTACTTCAAGTTTAAAGTATTTAAATATTTTTGCAAGTGTCTTTGCACTAATTAACCCATTTGATACATTTTTAGCAGAACCACTATGATGATTATCTATTTGTTTTCTGCTCATTCCATGTGCGATTGTAAGAGTTCCGCCTTCATTTAATAGCGAACTTAATTTTTCGATTAATGCACTTCCATTCGGGAAATGTGGAAAAGCGTTATAAAGAACTATCGCATCAAACTTTGTTTCAAAGTCAGTATTTTCAACGTCTGCGCAAATAAATTTAACATCAGGAAATTTTTCTTTTGCAATTTTTATCATCTCATCCGAAATATCAATTGCCGTAATATCTTTTATTCCACGTGCTTTATAATCATTAATTAGTATGCCTGTGCCACAGGCAACATCTAAAACTTTTTTATTCTCGCACTCTCCCTTTATAAGATTTGCATTATCTAATATTAAATTTATTTTCTCATCACTTCTAATCATCTGAGCATCCCAATCAGAAGCTAGTTGATCAAAATATTTTTTTACTTCTTGTTTATCCATAATTAATCTCTTTTCTTTGGATATCTTTCAGGAATAAGTCTAGCCTTCATCAAAGCATAAACAACCCATGGTATTAAAATAAGCTGAATTAATATTCCTGGCCATGAAACAATAAAAGAGGTTGTAGCCCATGTAATAATTGTTGTAGTTCCTCTAGCAAAAATAAGTGCTTTAGCAAGTCCATTTACAATTCTTCCTGCAATCATGGCTATAACAAGACAAATATAAAGGTCTGCAATAACATTCTTTGTTTTAATTACTTTTATCAAAAGTCCTGCTACTAAACCGTATACCAAGCATTCAACCATCATCTGTGGAAGCATAGTAACAGGAGGCATTCCTGTAAAAAGGCATGAAAGTGCAGGACCGGCAAGGCCAGCAAAAAGTCCATACGGCCATCCACAAACAAGTCCACAAATCAAAACCGGAATATGTATTGGAGAAAAAATTGTTCCCGCGTTTGGTATTGAATGAAACGCTAATGGTAAAACTACGCAAAGCGCAATACATACTGCGCATATAATTACCTTTTTGATGGTTCTCATTTTAGTCATTTTCTTTTCTCCTAACTTTGATATCCTCTAGATTCCATTGCCATCGAAAGTTCGTCTGCTCTTCTAAATGCTGCAATAAAAATCTGGGTTATAAGCGGCAATACATATTTCGCTCTTAAAAAAATATTTTTCGAATCATACCTGGCGCCCCTAGCCATCTGCGCTTTCTTTATCGTATCCGACTCCTTAAACAACGTTGGAATAAACTGTATAGCAATAGACAAAATAAGTGCAACAAGCTGGGTTGGTATTTTTATATATTTTAACGGCGTAATTAACGTCTCTATCGCATTTGTAAGCTCCATCGGCTTAGTAGTTGAATTTAATACCGCCCCATAAAGTAAGATTACAATAACCGTTAAAATTGTTATAAGGCCTTGTGTCAATCCTTCGATTGAAGGAGCAAAAATCCACCATTTAAAAAATGGCTTTTCTCCTCCCATAAATAAAAAGTTCATTAAAAACAATGTAATAAAAAACCAAAGCATTCTTTTTAATGGCATAAAAGCTTCTTTTATGGTAAGGCTTGCTAACTTTAATAACACAAATGCAATTATAAACAAGCATATAAACCCTAAAGCCCTTGCCCAGTATAACGGAAGAAGATTTGCGCAAACAATAGTTAAAGCAATCAATGCTAAAAAAACGCAAAGTTTCAAAACTGCATTTGTTCTATGAAGTATAGAGTTTTTATTTTGATAAGAACCTGTAAAACTATTCATTTATTTTCTTTGCAATTAAATCTGCAAGTTCCTCGTTAGTAAGTGGACATTCATCAAGTTCAATTCCCTTAGTCTTAAGTTCATAATAAACCTGGACTGGGCTAGGTGGTGCAAGTCGCGTCTCTTGCATAAGTTTTTGATCTGTTAAAATATCTTTTGTTTTACCATCAGCAATAATTTTTCCATCTTTAAGAACAATAATTCTATCTGCCAAAGCCGCTTCTTCCATAACATGGGTAATCATAACTACACTCTTGTTTAAGGCATGTAAATTATCCATAATCTGAAGAACTACTCTTTTGCCCTGAGGGTCAAGCATATTTGTTACTTCGTCAAAAACTAAAATCTCTGGGTCAGATGCTAATACGCCTGCGATTGCCACACGTTGCTTTTGACCACCTGAGAGCTCATAAACAGACGACTTTTCATATCTGCTCATTCCTACAAGCTCTAACGCTCTTCTAATAATGCTTGGTATTTCTTTTTTATCAATTCCAAAATTAGTTGGCCCAAAAGCCATATCCTCTTCCACTATAGACGATACAAACTGGTTATCGGGATTTTGAAAAACCATGCCGCATCTTTTTCTGATTTCATAAAGATTTTTTTTATCATTTGCATTAAGTCCTGCAACTTCTAAAGAACCTTCCTGTAAATCAACAAGGCAGTTAAAGTGCCTTGCAAGTGTAGTTTTTCCCGAACCATTATGTCCTAAAATCGCAACAAATTCTCCCTCTTTGATATCTAAAGAGATGTTATCTAAAATCTTATTTACACCATCATATGCAAATGATAGCCCGTTAATCTTTATTGCACTTTTATTCGTCACCTTGAATCATTCCAATCTTCTTTGCTGCACTTTTGATTTTCGCAAAATCTAAAAGTTCTTTTAATTCATCAACGCTATATGTGTAATTTTCATTACAAAAACTACAATTAAGTGTTACTTCTTTTCCATCATCAATCATGCTTTGAAGTTCGGCTTTACCCATGCTTATAAGCGCTCTGGCTACATGTTCCTTTGAGCAATTACATTTAAATCCTGTATCAAGTTTTTCATTAATCTCAAGATCAAAATCACCTAAAACTTCTTTTAAGATTTCTTCCGGACCCATGCCTTCGCTCATCAAAGTTGTAACCGGCTTAAGCGAATTTAATTTTGTTTCAAGTTTTTCAATAACCTCATCTTCAATTCCAGGCATAACCTGGATAATAAATCCTCCCGCCTGGCTAACTGTGTTATCTTTATTCATAAGCACGCCTAACGCTACGCTAGAAGGGGTTTGCTCTGACTTAGCAAAATAATAAGTTAAATCTTCCGCAACTTCACTAGTTCCTAAAGGTGTATTACTAACATAAGGCTCTTTAAGGCCAAGATCTTTTATTACAGTAAGTTCGCCATAACCGATTGCCGCACCAACATCAAGTTTTCCCGCATAATTAGCCGGAATAAGTACAAGTGGATTATCTGCATATCCTTTAACATTACCTTTAGAATCTGCTGTACAGGTAAGTTTTCCTATTGGTCCGTCGCCTTTCATCATAAGAGTAAGAACGTCTTTCTCACCCTTCATCATAACGCCCATCATAGCGCCTGCACTTAAAAGTCGTCCTAAAGCCGCTGTAACAACAGGGCTTGTATTATGTCTTTTTCTTGCTTCTTCAACAAGATTTGTAGATTGAATAGCAAATGCTCTTATTTTTAAATTTGCTGCTGTAGCTCTTAAAATGTAGTCCATATAAATCATCTCCTAAATCTATTGTCTTAATTATATATCATCGCACCTATTATTGCTATTTCAAGTATTTTGAATTATACTTTTTTCATGCATTTTACGATTAAATCCTATATAAAATTCATATCTCGCAAGAATTTGCTCTTACCTGGGATAATTGCCCTTGTAATAGCAATTTTATTAATCGTACTCCCACTAAAAAATGAATTTAATCCACCTAAAGTATCTTCGATAGATGAGATTAACGCTACAGTTAATAAAAATATCGGATATGTGGATTTTAACATGTCAAATCTTCACTATTCAAACTATGATTACTATACAAAAAATCCTAAAAAAAGTGCATGTTATTATTATGTTCTCGATGAAGGCGAAAGTCCTAAATGCACCTTCTTTTTAATTCCATTAGAATATACTAATAACAAGGCCGAAGTATTAGATACCTTATGTGCAAAAGCTAAAGTAGTAAAAAAGGACGCTCGTTTTAAAAACTTTATTAATGCTTTTAGTAGCGATGTTGGATGGAATGCATCTGACATGGAAAAAATAAGTGGAAACTTTGTTGTAAGCCAATATGACTACCATCCTACCCTTACAATAATAATTACTATTTTGCTTTTTATTTTATTAGCAATATCAATTTTATACTTTGTAGCTAATTTAATATTTATGATTTCTCCAAGGCTTCATCCAGCATGTAAAAGACTTCGCACTTTTGGATTATCCGGAAGAGATTTTAAGGAAATAGATATTGAATTAGCTAACAATAGGCTTATACATGCAGGTAATATTTATCTAACCGAAAACTACCTTGTAATCTTAGGAAACCGAAATCTTTGGCTAGTTCCGCTCTATAACATAGTATGGGTTTACCAATATGCTATATGGAATCCTTTTGTAAAGAAAAATAAGTTAAACTATAGATGTACAATCGTTACAAGTCCAAAATCATATGTAAGAGTAAATGGAACTAAAAAGTCAGACAACGATAAGATATTTGGATATCTTAAAGAAAACTTCTCACATATAGCGGTTGGATATTCTGATGAAATAAAAGAAAAAATGGAGACTTTAATTTAATGAATAAAAATATTAAACGAATTCTCGCAATAATAGGAATCGTAATAATACTGGGTTTATATGCAACAACTCTTATATTAGCTATATGCGGAGACAAAAATACGCACGGACTTTTCCTCGCAAGTATTTTTGCAACCGTTATGGTTCCAGTTTTAATATATATAATCCAATGGTTATATAAACTTGTAAAAAAACAAGCCGAAGAAACAAGAACAAAAGATTTAATTGTCACAGTCCAAAAAGACGACGAAAAAGATAAATAATTATTCGTCTAAATATTTATAACCTGCGTCAGTAATAACTTGACCTAAAACGCCCTCAGAAATGTCGGCGTTTAATTTTACCAAAACTTCATTTTTTTCATGATTAGCAATCGCTTCTTTAACTTCTGGAAGTTTTTCGAGAGCTTCCTTTACATGTGCTTCACAATGAGAACACATCATTCCTTCAACATGCAAAACCTTTTCCATAACTTTTTCTCCTTCAAGTAATCTATCATTAATTGTGTAAATTAAATCTTCTATATCTTCTTTAGCATGCTTTTCTTTTCCCTTCTTATATGGATTAAAAAGGTTAAGTCTTAGCGCATTCATAACAACGCAAAAACTAGAAAGAGCCATAGCCGCCGCTCCTATCATAGGGTTAAGAGTCCATCCAAAAAGGAAGGTATAGACTCCTGCTGCAAGCGGAATACATATAATATTATAAATAAATGCCCAAAATAGATTTTCTTTTATATTAAGAAGTGTTCTTTTGCTTAGACGAATAGCTGCTGCCACATCTTTTATACTACTGTTCATTAGTACAACATCCGCCGCATCAATAGCAACGTCTTTACCCGCTCCTATTGCCATACCAATTTCAGCTGTTTTAAGCGCCGGCGCATCATTTATTCCATCACCAACCATAATAACTTTATTTTTTTGCGCCTGGCTCATAACCTTCTGCGGAAAACTCATCAAAAGATTACTCATCAAAGGATTTTGAATATTTTTAATAACATCACCTTTTTGATTTGGAAGAACATTTGAAATAACATTTTCAATTCCTACTAATTGCGCAATTTTTCTTGCTCTATCTTGCTTATCACCTGAAAGCATAACAACATTAAGTCCAAGCGCTTTAAGCTCTAAAATAGCCTCTTTACTATCTTCTTTTGGTTTATCACTTCCGACCTGCCCCGTAGTAATTGTTCCGGTTTTATCAAGTACTATAATAGACGGCTTTCCAGTCTCTTCTATACTTTGAGCACTCTTAAATAATATTCCATGTTTCGATCCAACTCCTGAACCAACCATAATTGCAACCGGTGTAGCAAGTCCTAAGGCACATGGACAGCTTATAACTAAAACCGAAATTGCTCTGGAAAGTGCAAACGCAAATATAGTTTGAGAACTTTCCATAACAATATTAGAGTTTGGTCCAACTATCATCCACACAATAAAAGTAATAAGTGCTATCACCATAACAACCGGTACAAAAACTCCTGCGACTTTATCCGCTATTCTCGCAATAGGAGCTTTTGTAGCTGAAGCCTCTGCTACCGTTTTTATTATTTGCGCAAGGGTTGTATCGTTTCCTACTTTTGTTGCCTTGCAGATAATTTTCTCACCTAAATTTATTGTTGCTGAAAAGACCTCGTCGCCAGCACACTTATTAACTAATTCACTTTCACCTGTAAGTGCGCTTTCATCTACCTTCGCATTCCCGCTAACAATTACTCCGTCAACTGGAATACTCATTCCCGCCTCTACAACAATCAAATCTCCTATTTTAACTTCGCTTGCCATAATAGTTATCTCTTCATTATCTTTTATGATAACTGCATTTTTAGGAGACATCTCTATTAAAGATTTAATCGCGTTTGTTGTTTTTCCTTTTGAAACTGCCTCTAAAAGCTTTCCTACAGTAATAAGAGTAAGAATCATTGCCGCAGATTCAAAATAGAATTGTGGACGATTCATATTATCAGGATTTATATAATTAATTATTAATATTACAAGACTGTATAGATAAGATACTCCGCTTCCTAAAGCAACTAAGGTATCCATGTTAAAAGAAAGATGAATAAATCCTTTAAATCCATTAATAAAAAACTGTCTGTTAATAATTATGACTGCAAGCGCAATAACCGCTCCGAGTACTCCTACATTTAAGCATCCAGCCAAATATCCAGAATCTAAAAAACTTGGCGCTGGCAAAGAAAGCATACTAACACCCATAGTAAAATACATTAAAATTATTGTTAAAACAGCTGAGAAAATAAGACGTTTTTTAATAGGTTTTGTATTTGTATCTAAAATCAATTCATCTTGAAGAATCGCGCCATATCCCGCTTTTTCTACTGCTGCGATTATATCTTTAGAAGATGCGCTTCCTTCCACACTCATTGAATTTGTTAAAAGATTTACTGCGCAAAAAGAAACACCTGGTACATTAGATACCGCTTTTTCAACTCTGGCAGAGCATGCCGCGCAGCTCATTCCTGTAACAGTATATTTATTCATATACTTAACCTATCCTATTTTTGACTATCTTTTTTAGATTACTAATTGGAGTGAAAATAGTCCCGATAAATACTATTATTGGGAATATCTCAAGACGGCCAAAGAGCATGTCTATAATATAGACAACTTTTGTCCACCATGAATATGTATAAAAGCCACCAACTCCCGGACTTCTAAATTCAATTCCGTTATTGTTAAGTGTTGTTGAAACACTAGTAAAAGCTGTACTGAAATCCATTCCATGTTCAAGAGAAACTATAATCATTGAAACAGCATATATAACAATGAAAATTGCAAAATAAACTAAAATTCCAGCAGTAACATCATTACTAATTTCTTTGCCGTTATATAAAACTGAATTTACACTTCTTGGATGAGTTTTTTCTTTAAGATTTCTTTTGATTGCTTTGAACATAACAACAAATCTTGAAACTTTAATACCACCTGCGGTACTTCCAGCACATCCGCCTATAAACATTACAAGAACAAGTAAACCTTTAGCAAACCATGTCCATGTTCCGTAATTATATGCGCTAAAACCTGTTGAAGTCATTGCTGATGCGGTTGCAAAAAGCGTATGAACAATTGTATTTCCAAACGAATCTATCTCACCACAGCTAATTAAAACGCTTAGTGAAACAAAAACAAAAACAACCGCCATAGTAATTAAATACCATCTAAGTTCAATGTCCTTAAACGCTTTTTTGATTTTTCCGGTAACTATTAAGAAGAACAAACTAAAGTTCATGCCGGCTAAAATCATAAATACTATAACAATAATAAGCTGAGCTATCTTAAATGTTGCAAGGCCTGTATTTAGATAAGTAAATCCACCTGTTGCCATTGTTCCAAAAGCAATGATAAATGCATTTACAACTGGAAGTCCTGTGCAAATTAAAAGCACTGTTTCAATTAACGTCAAAACCAAATATGAAAAATATAAATACTTAGCAGTCTGCGAAATTTTTGGAAGAACCTTTTCTGTTGTCGGTCCCGGAGATTCTGCTCTCATAATATGCATAGATGCTCCACCCGCAACTGGTGTAAGCGCAAGCATAAATACCAAAACGCCCATACCACCAATCCAGTGTGTCATGCTTCTCCAAAACAGCATAGACATAGAAGCAATTTCAACATCCGGCATAATCGTAACACCCGTTGTCGTAAATCCTGAAACAGCCTCAAAAACAGCATTTAAATAATTTGGAATAGTTCCAGAAATTGCAAAAGGAATAGCTCCAACAAGACTAAGTAAAATCCATGAAAGAGCAACGATAACAAATCCTTCCTTCGCATAAAGATTTGTATTTTGGGTTTTAATAAGAAGCAAAGGAATTCCAACTATTACGCATCCTAATAATGTAAATAGGAAATATTTCCAGTCGCCATCGCTTTCGCAAACCGAAACAATTAAAGGCAGTATCATAAATGCTGCTTCAATAACCAATATTAATCCCATGATTTTAATTATTAGTTTGCTGTTCATGATTTTTATTCAAAAAGATCTGCGAATCTGCTAATTCCTTTATTTGTTGTAATAACTAAAACTGTATCGCCTTTTTCAATTGTGTCATCGCCATGTGGGTTAAAACCTACCCCTTTTCTATACACAGCTGCAATTAAAATATTTGGTTTAAGTTTAAGGTCTTTAAGTTCTTTTCCTATGCAAGGCATGTCTTCACTGATTCTAAACTCTAGTACCTCAACTTTGTTTTCGATAACATGGCAAAGCGATTGAACTTCGTCGTTAAGTACATTATTCATAGCACGAACATATCTGATAATATGATCAGCTGTAATATATTTAGGATTAAATACGCTACCTAATTCTAAGCTGTAAATCAAATCCTCAAAATCGCTACGTTTAATCTTTGTGATTATTTTAGCATTCTTAGCATGCTTATTAAGATACATTGAAATCATTGTATTTTCCGAATCATCATCCGTAAGAACTGCTATTGATGAATAATTAAATATTCCTTCTTCTTCTAAAAGGCTTGTATCATTTCCGCTTCCATGAATTATTTCAGCTTGAGGAAGAAGCGTATTTAATTCTTTACATCTATCATAGTCCACGTCAATAAGCTTAATAGGAATTCCACTATCTATAGCTTTTTTAGCAAGGTTATATCCAAGTTTTCCGCCACCGATAATTGCAAGATCTTTTACTTTACCCGTATCGTATCCCATCTTCTTAAAGAAGTCTCTTGCGTCTTTAGCGGTTGCAACAAAAGACAATGTATCTCCTGCTTTAATTTCAAAATCGCCGTTTGGAATAATAACTTCATCGTCACGTTTAAGAGCACAAACGAAAATTTTTGTTTTTATCTTATCGTAGTAATCCTTTATTTTTACATTGCAGATAGGTGTACCCTCCTGGACATAACATGTAAGAATTTCCATTCTACTTTTCGCAAAAGTTTCAACCTGCTCTGCTGACTTAAACTTAAGTGTTCTTATAATTTCATTTGCTGCTTCAAGTTCAGGATTAATTGCCATAGAAAGTCCAAGGGCATTTTGGATAAGCCTGATGCTCTCTGCATAAATAGGATTTCTAACTCTGGCAATTGTATTTTTTACGCCAAGATTCTTTCCTATGAGGCAAATCGTAAGATTTTCTTCGTCATTATCGGTAACAGCTATTAATAAATCTGTATTATTTGCACCTGCTTCTTTTAGAAGACTTGCTGATTTAGCGTCTCCGACAATAGCCATAACATCATACTTATCAGAAATATTTTGTATTCTAACCTCATCGATATCAATAAGTGTGATATCGTGATTTTCCTTTGACAAAGTATCTATTAATGTTGTTCCTATCTTACCGCTTCCGGCAATAATTATTTTCATAAAAAACGCTCCTTATAAACGTTGCTATTTTGCTACTTTATTATACCACATTTTCAACCTATCAACCTATTTTGATGATTTTTTTATATGTTAGCAAAGTCGCGTGAACTCGTTCCTGGCTCGGGTTCCAACTCGCCGATAACGAGTCTATGCGACTTTGCTCACTTTCTAAACTTTTACAAAAAAAGCGAAGAGCTTTTTGCTCTTCGCTTCTGAAGCGATAGACGGGGCTCGAACCCGCGGTCTCGACCTTGGCAAGGTCGCGCGTTACCAACTACGCCACTATCGCATATCGCCCTTAAAAAAGGCGCTCGTTTAATATATTATAAATGTCTTCTTTTGTCAACCATAAATCCTTTGCGACAAATTTGAGACAAAATTTATTTTAAGAATCCGGCGATAATCTCTTGTTCAGCTTCTTCTTCGGTAAGTCCAAGAGTCATAAGTTTAATAAGTTGTTCGCCAGCAATTTTACCGATAGCCGCTTCATGAATAAGGGCTGCGTCTAAGTCGTTTGCAACGATTTCCGGAGAAGCACTTATTTTAGCATTGTCCATAATAATTGCATCGCATTCTGTATGGCTAGCGCATTTAACATTTCCGACAATATTAGCCTTAAAAGTCTGGGTTGAATTATCTTTTGCAACAGCTCGGCTAATAAGATCGCAACTAGAGTTAACACCGTCCATAACAACATCAAAGATAGCATCAGCATTTTGCTTTCCATGAGTCATAAGCTTATCATGTACAATAAGTTTTGCACCCTCGCCTTTAAGAATAGCTTTTGTATCACGGATAGTATTATCAATACCTTTAATCTGAGTCGTTTCCATTTCCATGAAACCGCCCTCTTCTATCTCAACTATTGTAGTTGGGTTCATAATATTTTCGCCAACAGCTTCCGGATCATTTTCACCATAGTGTTTTTCAATATATTTTATTTTGGCATTCTTTCCAACATGGAAAGTATGAATTCCATCATGCTGGCTCTTTTGGTCTCCACAATTATGAATACCGCATCCGGCAACAATCGTAACATCCGCATCATCGCCAATATAAAAATCGTTATAAACTAAATCAGTAAGCCCCGACTCGCTAATAATAACAGGAATATGAACACTTTCATTTTTTGTTCCTGGCTTAATTATGATATCGATACCCGGTTTATCTTCTTTTGTGACAATATCAATATTAGCGGTTGTAGCTCTGCCGCCAAGTTCTCCGTTTGAACGAATATTGTATGCACCTTCCGGCACATCGTGGATATCTGCTACTTTTTCAAGTAAATCTTTTTGAATCTTATCCATGTGCCCTCCTACTGATAATATTTACATCCAGCAGTTCCCTTAAGAAGCTCTGGTAAAATATCATCTTTTTTATCAAATGCTACAACCTTGCCGTCTTTTATAACAACAATTTCATCCGCAATATCAAGAATTCTTTCCTGATGACTAATAATTAAAATATTACGGCTTTTTTCTTCTCTCATTTTTTCAAAAACCTTAATTAAGTTTGTAAAACTCCAAAGGTCTATGCCGGCTTCGGGCTCATCAAGAACGCTAAGAGCCGTATTTCTAGCAATAAGCTGAGCAATCTCAATTCTTTTTAGTTCGCCTCCTGAAAGGCTTGCGTCTACGTCTCTATCAATATAATCTCTAGCACAAAGACCAACTTCACTTAAATATTGACATGCCTGGCCAATCGTAGTTTCTTTGCCTGCTGCCAAAGTCATAAGGTCCTTAA
The DNA here is from genome assembly GCA_045616165.1 of Lachnospiraceae bacterium. Classification (GTDB taxonomy): domain Bacteria; phylum Bacillota; class Clostridia; order Lachnospirales; family Lachnospiraceae; genus RGIG5612. The sequence continues at coordinate 9,468 of JAZLGF010000028.1, read as the reverse complement.
CTTTAATTCCCTTAAATCTTACAGGTTGCTGAAAAGCAAAGCTTATTCCAAGCTTTGCTCTATCTGAAATAGACATATTAGTAATATCAGTTCCATCAAAAATAATTTGTCCTTTAGTAGGAGTATAAATACCAACAATTAATTTAGCTAAAGTACTTTTTCCACTTCCGTTTGGGCCTGTAATTACTATGAATTTTTTATCATCAATTTTAAGATTGATGTCTTTTATTATTTCTTTTTCAACATCATTCTCGTCGGTAACTGAAAAAGAAACATTTTTAAGTTCTAACATGTAGTTTCTTTCCTTTTAGTTAAAATATGTAACGCTACCTTTTCCATCTACGCTAGCTTTAACATTAGCCATAGCTCCGTTAATCATAACGAACTGTGGACCTTTGTGTCCTATATCAGCATCCATGATAATAGGAACATTTAAGTCTCCTAATCTTTCTCTTAAAACGTCTGCATAAGTTGGAAGTGGATTCCCTTCAAAATCAACATCACTATAGAACAAAGGTCTACCAAAAATAAATCCTTTAGCGCCTTCGAACCATCCCATGTTACGAAGTTTCCAAAGACCTTCCATCATCTGCTCGCAGCTTAAATTAAAGCTCTCAAGGTACCAAATAATACCATTATCTTTATATCTTTCGATGAATTCAGCAGTTCCATCAAAACGTGTGCCCGCAATATTAAGAAGAACATCAAGACATCCTCCGATAAGACGACCGTCAAATTCAACCTCTGAAATTTTCATATTTGCACTAGGACCATAAACAGTTGTGTGATCAAAATGGCCTCTTCCGTCTGCAACTATCTTCCATTCAACTAACGCATCTTTAGAATATCCGGCAGTATCAGGTGAATCTTTTTTCTTAAATCCATCTTGATAATAATCAAAGCTTAATTGTTCTTTTAAGTCGCCTGTTAAAATTCCAAGTCCTCTATAAACACTATCATCCCAAGGTTCCATACCTAAGTCAGAAAAACATGCACCGTAAGCAGTAGCAACATCACCTTTAGTTGTTAAATAATAAAGTAATGAAGTAACGTCTGAATAGCCTTGAATCCACTTAGGATTTTTCTTGAACAATCTAATATCAACATAAGGGAGCATCTCAATAAGATTGTCTCCACCCTTTGCTGCATATATAAGCGAAATCTGGCTTTCACTAACAAGTGCATTAAATTCGTAACCTTTTTCCGGACCCGAACCGCTTCTTCCAAAAGCATCGCCATCAACAAAAACATTATTAGTAAAAACAGCGCCAAAGCCTGCCCTTGATAATACGTTTGCTGCATGATTAAATCTTGCTTTCTCGGCTGGATCATTAACAGGATTACTCATCGCTGAAACTCCAATCCAATCACCTTTTCTTAAATAATTAGGAAATATCATAACTGTAATTCCTTTCCAATTTCTGTTATATAAAGAATTTTTTCTTTAACCTTTTTATTTGTAGCCTTTTCTATCGCATCTGAATACGCATCCTGCTGTGGCTTATAAGTTTGAACAAAATAATTTTCGTCTTTATTTTTATCGGTTTTATAATCGACTAAAACTATTTCGTTATCTTCCTCAAAGAACGCATCAATTATACCCTGAATCAATCTATTTTCGCCACTATCAATATATTTTGCAACAAATTGTTGTTCGCGCCTTAATGTATTTTCCTTAGCAGCTTTTTTCATTCTTTGACCTAAATTTGATGATGCAAACTTTTCAATATCTTCTATATTAATACATTCTACCTGTTCCTTTGTCAAAAATCCATCCTCAAAAAGCAATTTTACATTATCTTTTGCACTTTTTTCAAAGTCATATTTCTCAAATAGCTTATGATAAGCGTTACCCCTCTCGGTACCTACAAGCCCCTTATTAGACTTAACATATTTACTCTCAAGGTCAAAATCTCTATCCGTTTGTTTGTTTTCAAGCGCAGAAGCACTAATTTTTACCTGGGTTTTTGTAGCTTCCTCAAACTCATAATCAAAAGTCAAAGTAGCCGGCTCTAAATCCTTATTAATTCTTTCTTCAATATCTTTTTTCTTTATTTCATCTTCAAAAACTTCTCTGGCCCTTGAAAGTTCAACATCTTCACTAAGTTTTATTTCCCAGCTAAATCGTGGCAATTCTTTATCTGCCCTTTTACCATCATGGCAAAGCGTTTGTCCTAATAAACTTAAATAGCTATTACAACTTAAAACTTCTGCCGGCGTTAGTTTTTTAGCTCTTTTTCCTTTTTCGCTTTCCCAAAGAGCCATTCTTGTTTTCATTCGTCCATCATTTCCCACAATAATTAATTTATCTATCGCTCTTGTCATAGCAACATATAAAAGGCGAAGCTCTTCGGCATAAATATCTACTTCTTTTTTTGTAGCAATAGTCTCCATCAAAAGAGTACGTGTTTTTATTCTTGAATTAACATCTCTAAGTTCTATGCCCATGCCAAGTTCTTTATCAAGCAAAATAGGCTTTTCTAAATCTTTTTTATTATATTGCTGTCCCGAATTCATTATTATACAAACCTTAAATTCAAGACCTTTTGATTTATGTATCGTCATCATCTGAACAGCATCAAGCGTTCCTTCTACTTGCGCACTTCCAAAATCAATATCTGCTTTTTGTATTTCATCTATGTATCTAATAAAATTAAACAGTCCCGCATACGAGCCTTTTGAATATGAAGTGCAAAGGCTCTTAACAAAATCAAGATTTGCCTTTCTCGAATCACCTTTTGGCATAGCAGATACGATATTATAAAGACCTGAATCATTAAAAATAAATTCTACAAACTCTTCAATATCCATCCATAAAGACTTTTCATGATACTCGTTAAGTTTATTAATGAACCAATTATATTTTTCATCAACTTTTATGGCTTCATATACACTAAAATCTCTACCCTCAAAATTATTTTTAATTCTTGCAAGTTCGTTAGAATTAGCTCCGGCTATCGGACTAAGTAAAACCGCACACATAGGTATATCCTGGTAAGGATTATCAATAATTCTAAACAAATCAATAGCAAGTCTAACTTCAAATGTATCGAAAAATCCTTTATTAGAAGCTTTAATAGCAGGAATTTTTCTATCACTTAAAATTCGCTCAAGCCCAGGATTATTAGATGTTCTAGTAAGAATAGTTATATCCGAATAATTAAAACCTGAATCAACTAACTGTTCAATTCTTGTTGCAACTTCATAACTGCTTGCAAGCTTTGCCTCGTTACCCGAATCATTAATCATAATTATTTCCGGCAATACATGTAAATCATCGGCCTTCTCAAACTCACCGCCAAGTTTTAATTCATTATTATTTGTATAGTCTATACCACCGATTTCGCTAATCATCGCCTGTTCAAAAACGAAGTTAGTTAAATCTAAGACTTCTTTTCTACTTCTATGATTTTCATCAAGAATAATTAGTTCGCCACCAATACCCTTTTCGTAAAGGTCACGTTTTTGGTTAAAGAGTTCCGGACAGGCCATTCTAAATCCGTAAATGCTTTGTTTAACATCGCCTACCATAAACACGTTTGGTCTTCCAAAACGCTTTGCCGACAAAGCGTCAATTAAAGTATCTTGCATATGGTTAGTATCTTGATATTCATCAACTATGATTTCATCTGTAGCAAGAGCAATCTTATCCGCAATTTTGCTAAATACCATCTCTTTCTTTTCATCTCGCAAAATTTCTTCTTCGCCATCTTCGTTTGTATTATGAGAAATTAAAACTTTAAGTGCATAGTGAGATATGTCTCCAAAGTCAGCTACTAATCTATCTTTCTTTTCATTAGAAAATTCATAATAAAATTCTTTTGTAAGATCAACAACCGCTTTTGCAACATTGGCGCATTTAGCAATATCTTCGTACATTGATAACAAATCTTTTTCGAAAAATCTCTCTTTAAGCTTTGCTATTTCTTTTTTTATATCAGAATATAAATTCCTTGCACCGCTTCTAAGTTCAGCGTCAATATTTGCATCTTTTTTTCTAGAAAGTTCTTCCCACTGAGAAACTATCTCTAACAGGCCCATTCCTATTTGGTCATAAGAGCCTTCTTTCAAATCTAAAAGTTTTCCTTGAAGATTAAGGAAGTTATCTCTAAAGAGATATGGTCCATAATTTGCATCGCATATTTCTATACCTTTTTCACACATGAGCATTAAATTATAAATTTTGCTCATAACTATTTCTTTAAGTTTTGCATGCCAAAGGTATTCTATTTCATCTTTTCCATCAGAAATATTTCCCGCATCCATATAAGTTGCTGCACAGCTATTAAGCCACCTTATAGGTTCTGGATGACTTTGTGCGAAGTTATAAAGAGTAAGAACAATTTCGTCGATTTTAGAATCATTTTTATCAATATAGTAATTTACAAACTCCATAAATTCTTCGGTTGGATTTTGATAATTTCTTTCAATTACTTTTGCAAGAACATCCTTTTTTATCATGCTCATTTCCGCATCATCAGCAATTCTAAAAGAAGGATCAATATCAATTTCTTGGAAATTTTCTTTAACAATATTCATGCACAAAGAATCTATAGTACAAATATTTGCACCATAAATCTTCATCATCTGAATCTTTAATTTATTCTTTGCCTCTTCGCCTAAATCTTCTCTATCTAAAGCTTGTCTTAAACTTTTATAAATTTTTGCACGCATATTAGCCGCTGCAGCCTTAGTAAAAGTCATAATAATTAAAGAATCAATATCGACACCCTCATCAATAATTTTCCTAATTACGCGCTCGACTAAAACCGTGGTTTTTCCTGAACCTGCGGCAGCACTAACTAAAATATTTGTGCCTCTTTTTGTTACGGCAGCTAATTGATTCTCATTCAGTCTTAGCTCTGCCATACAAAATATCCTCCATCTCCTGCTTTGAAAGTTCGCTTTTTTCTTTCCAGTCGCAACCGAAATTTCCGGCTTCGAATTTACAAACATCTTTATAATCGCAAAAACTACATCCGTTATATCTTTCGTTTTCGTAATACGGCTTAATATCGATGTTTCCTTGTTTTATTTCCTCGCTAACGTTAATAATTGTCTTATCTACGTAATCCATTAAAGATAAAAATTCTTCTTCGTTGGCAACACTACTTTTCTTATCTACTACTCCGGATTTATCAAGTGCGACTTCAACAATTTTACTTTTACTTCCACTTGTTAGAGTTTGATCAATCGCTTCTATTACGCCTTCTTCACATGAAGTAAGACCACTCATTTTGAATTTTTTATCCGCATCTTCCATCGTTTTTTCGAAGCTGTCATTAATTCGATAATAATAAACTCCGCCTGGTCTTACGTTTTTGCTTGTCTTCTTTTTTGTTTCATCAATAGCCTGCTTCATGTATGCGACAAGTTGAAGTTGCAATCCTAAATAAATATCCGTTGTCTTAAATTCTTTTTTACCAGATTTATAATCGATAATTTTTACGAACACATCATTACTATCGTAAATATCTACCCTGTCAATTTTTCCGTTAAACTTAACTTTATCATTAAGATCGCATACAAAACCAAACTCGAAAAGTTCCGGCTCAAAAAGTCCATCTCGTACATGTGACCTTAAAACGTCTGTTGTTTTAGTCGCAACATCATTAATTCTTTTAACAAGAAATTCGTTTCTGGCCGCACTTTCAAGCACATCCGTTTGCATATTCTCAATAGCTTCACTTACACATTCATTAATAATTTTATGGCTTTGCTCATCACTAATTGTTCTAAACTTAAGCCCTTCATTATCAAGTCGTTTTGAATATTTTTCGAGAGCTTCATGATAAATAGTTCCAAGGTCAGATGCTTCAATTTGGTATTCTAATCGCTTATTAATTCTTAACCCATAAGTTAAGAAATGTTTAAACGGACACTCATTAAATTTCTCATATCTGCTTACACTTCCGTGCAAAACATCTCCATAAAGATTTAATGCAACCTGACCATCAAGATTAGTCTGTTTATTAGTGTAAAACGCACCCTCAATAATTTGTTTTAATTTAACAGGTTCTTCATTTGCAAAATATTTTAATACTGAATCGTCTACCTCTTCTCTAATTGAAACTGCAAGTTCATTAAGCGCATGCTCAGGCCATGTAATGTCCGGTTTTATAGCTTCTATAAATTTTATTCCTCCTGAAAGTTCATTTAATTCAGAAAGGAAATTTGAAGGCTCAAGCTCTTCTCCATTAGAATTTAGTTTTGCATAGGAAATATAAAGCCTTTCACTTTGTTTATTAAGAAGCATGTACAAATAAAATTTTTGAGTAAATAAATCTTCTAACAAAGATGGTGCAATTTCAAAATCTTGTTTTAAGAAAGTTCTTTCTTTTTGAGTAAAAATACCAGACCCGTCTGAAACCTTTGGAATTTTTCCATCATTAGCACCAATTAAGAATAAAGCTTTAATATCATCAAGTCTTGTCCTAGTTAAATCACCAACCGTAAGTGCATCAAGGCTAGGTGGAATAATACCAATTTTTATTTCTTTAATGCCTTCGTCTATAACACTAATGTAATCTTTAAGCGTTATCTCTTCATGTGCTAAAAGAAGTGTAACTTTTTCCAAAAGATTAGTCATAAGCTCATAAATTTGTTCATACTCTTTCGCATTAGAAAGCATTCCATCTTCAATAAATTTCTTTTGAAATTCATTAATTTTTTCTTCAGCATTATTCTTTTTATAAAGTTCTAAAAGCGCGCCGGAAAATTCTTTTGCGCTCTTAGCTTTACTTATCTGGTTATAGAAAAAGCTAAGACTATCATAAACTTTTTTTCTGTAAGAATTTATCTCTTCAAGATTCCAGAAAAATTCATCTCTACCATAAATTTTTCTATTCTTTGTAAAATCGTTGCTCCATGTTTTTATTCCTTTAATACCATATTCTAAGCAATAATTTTCCAGCTTAGAAATTTCATCAAGGCTTAAATCAATAAAACCAGTTTTTAACAATCCAAAGATTCCATCATAAGAAAATCTTGAAGAAACAAGTTCTAATGCCGCCATAGTAAACCTAGCCAAAGGATTTTTAACGATTTTATTTTTATAATCTATAAAGCAGGAAATATTAGCTTGCTCGAAAGTATCTTTTATTATCGAATAATACCCTTCTAAATCCGAAGTAATAACCGCAATATCCTTATATCGATAGCCCTCATCTTTTACAAGGTGCAAAATTTCTTTAGCCGCAAAAATAATTTCATCTTTCGTAGAAGATGCTTTATATAAATAGCCTTTTATGTTCTCTTTATTTTTCTTTGGCATATAAATGCTTTCAAACTTATCCGGATATTTAGAAGCAATATCTAAAAGTTTATAGTAAGTTTGATTACTTAAAGAAAACAAATCATATTCCGGACAATTAGCATTTATTTTGTCTTTTGGAAGCGTAATCGCAACCGTCACATCGCTTGCCACTTGTAAAAACTTTTCTATAAGTCTATTTTGTATCGGTGTAAATCCCGTAAACCCATCTAGATAAATAAAAGAATTTTTAAGTTTATCTGATTTGCTTGCAACATTAGCAAAGATATCTAAAATCTCTTCACTTGTCTTAAATTTATCATTTATTTCTTCGTTGAATTTTTGGTAGATTAACCTTATATCAGCAAGTTTGTTGTATAAAAGATTATTGTTTTCTTCTTTAGATTTGTCCTGCATCAAAAACAAAACATTATCATCAATATCATATTGTTTAAGCTCAGTAACAATTGATTTTATTTCATCTACAAAACCCGGCATATGTGTCTTATTTTTGTAGACAATTAAATCTTCTTTTACATCATTTAATACTTTTCTAAGAACAAGAGCTTTTCCCGTATCATCTAGAATATTTGCCACATCAATTCCAAGCTCAGAAAAAACAACATATGCTAGTCGTTCAAAACTAACAACATCTATGTTCATTACAGCGCCAGTTTTTGAGCTTTCCACAACGCTTTGTTGCATCTTAAGTGTAGCCTGTTCTGGCACAATTGCAAAAATTTTGGTGTCTAAAGATTTAAGGCCTTGTAAGTTATTTAACTCTTCGGCCTTTAATGTCATCTCGCTTACAAGCTTATTAGATTTTCCTGTATTGGTATCTCCTAAAATTAATCTAAGTGACATATGCTTACAGTAAAAAGATATTATTATCTTTACATTCTTTTATCATATCTTCCGGCCATATAGAAGCCTGAACCTCACCTACATGTGCGCGTCCTAATAAGAGCATACAAAGACGTGATTGTCCTATACCACCACCGATTGTAAAAGGAAGTTCTTCGTTAAGAATCATTTTATGGAAAGGAAGATTTTCTTTTTCTAATTTTCCTGTTTTTTCAAGTTGGTTATGCATCGTTTCATTCGAAACCCTAATACCCATTGAAGAAATTTCAAGAGCCATTTCTAAAGGTTCAAACCAAAACAAAATATCTCCATTTAATGACCAGTCATCATAATCCGGAGCTCTTCCATCATGTGGCTTTCCATCTCCTAATTTTTCCCCGATTCCAATAATAAATACTGCGCCTTTATCCTTGCAGATTTTATTTTCTCTTTCTTTTGATGAAAGGGACGGATACATTTTCCTTAATTCTTCAGAATCAATAAAAAAGATTTTCTTAGGCAATTGATAAGTAGCATCCGGGAATTTTCGAGAAACTTTATGCTCTATGCGCTTAATTACTTTATATATCTTTTCAACATTTTTCTTTAATGTATCAATATTTCTTTCTTCTTTAGCGATTACTTTTTCCCAATCCCATTGGTCAACATATACGCTATGAAGATTATCAAGTTCTTCATCGCGTCTAATCGCATTCATGTTTGTATATAATCCTTCGCCAGGCTTAAAACCATATCTTCCAAGCGCCATTCTCTTCCATTTAGCAAGAGATTGAACGATTTCATATTCATTATTTTCTATCTCTTTTATATCAAAAGAAACCTTTCTTTCTACTCCACTTAAATCATCGTTAAGACCTGATTTTTTCTCAACAAAAAGCGGCGCAGAAATACGCTCTAAATTCATTTCCTTGGCAAACTCTTTTTGAAAAGAATCACGAATAAATTTAATTGCTTCTTGTGTCTGTCTAACACTTAAATGTGGATTATAATCTTTTGGAATAATAAGCTTCATGTATTAATTTTCCTAACTTTTTTATTTATCTCTAACAATTTTTTATACCATATTTCTACTTATTTTTAAAGGTAAATGCCCAAAAGCTCTCAATAATCCCTTTTCAACAAATTCCCCTTTGTCGAGCTCTTTTATTTTCGCTCGCATACCATTTTTATTAATTGACCAAAGATAAATAATCTAGTATATTAATAAGGCACATTCGTGCATTGAGCGTTTCGCTCAAATCTGGCAGCTTCTGCCACAAATTTCAAATTATTTTTTTAGGCAGGACGAGCCAACGCTTTATCATGCGCTAATCTAAACCGTTCTGCAGAAAGGTTATATTATGACAACTAAA
>JAZLGF010000027.1:0-2971 GCA_045616165.1 Lachnospiraceae bacterium | reverse complement strand
ATAAATATCCGTCCGAATGTCGTGCCAGTGTAAAAAGCTGCTAACGACCTTTGTTCTTAAATTGTTAATAAATGCCAGTGGCCATAGTGGAGAGGTAATACCCGTTCCCATTCCGAACACGGAAGTCAAGCTCTCTTACGCCGATGATACTGCTAAAAGCGGGAAAGTAGGAAGCTGCTGGCTTTTTTTTATTTAAATCCAGTACCGGGAAAATAATCCTAAAAATTTAAACTTATCTGAAATTTCCCGCATTTAGCAGGCACTGCTAAATGCGAGAAAGTAGGCGCCTATAATCGAAAAAGCGTTAAAAACAAAGCGCGAAAGCGGTTTGTTTAGCTTTATCGATAAAAAGGGCGCGAGAGAGCCGGCAGGCGAACGAGGCTGCTGGCTTTTTTTTATTTAAACTAAACTACACCCGAGTATGGAGCGGTGCGGAGCAGCCCGATAGGGCCGGCCGTAGGTAAGCCGCGGAACACGAGTTGGTGACTTAGCTGGTGCCAAAATAAAAAAATAAATAGCTTAATTAAGATGTGGCTGCAATTCCTGGAAGAAGAACTTATCTTCAATTCGTTTACCACCGCAGGTATGAGCTAGACGTCTATCGGTACGGATTTTTTCTCCATGGAAATCACTACCGGCAGTAATAAAATAACCGATTTTTTTTCCAAGTTCTTCTAATCTAAAACATTCTGAAACTCTGGCACCAGGGTGAAAGGCTTCTAATCCTGTAATTCCACGCTCAAAATATTCTTGAAGTGCATCTGGTAATTTTCCCCAGGACATATAAAGGGACATAGGATGGGCTAAGACAGGTTGTCCACCGCTTTCTCGAATCGCAATAATAGCTTCATCAAGATTTGAACCAATTCTATCTACAAAATACTTTCGTCCTTTTGCCAGGTATTGATCAAAAGCTTGTTGTCTTGTTTTTACAATTCCCTTTTTTACCATTTCGGCTGCAAAATGTGGGCGCCCAATAATTGTATTTGGGAAATCTTGTTTTATTTCTTCTATATTAATATCAATATTATCATTTTGCATATTTTTGATTATGCTTTCATTTCGTAAATCTCTATTCTTATTCAGGGTGTCTAATAATGATTTAAGGGATGGTGAAACTTCTTTTAAACCAAGTCCTAAAAGATGAAATTCTCCAGGATGATATGTTATGTTCAACTCAACACCTGGAACAACAATTAAATTTGTTCCCTCTGCTGCAGATTTTGCTTCTTTTAGTCCAGCAACTGTATCGTGATCTGTAATTGCAATTGCCTTTAAGTTTTTTGAAAGAGCCTGATTTATAATTTCTGTTGGTGTGTATTGTCCATCTGATGCGGTTGTGTGAACATGTAAATCTATCATAAAATTAGAATAGCACAATTTTAAATGTTATGATATAATTATAGAACGTAGATTTATTAAAAGGAGCAGTATATAGTATGCCAAAAGCAATGCAATATACAAAAGGGTCTATCATCTATTTTGAGGGAGACCGCGACGATCGTATTTTCATTATGCAGCAGGGAGCAGTAATGCTTACTAGCACAGATATTGAATCTGGGCAGCAAGTGAATGAATCTGTAAAAAGCGGCGAATTCTTTGGTGTAAAATCGGCTTTAGGTCATTTTGCTCGTGAAGAAACTGCAACTGCAATGGTACCTACTATCGCTGTAGCTTTAACTGTACAGGAATTTGAAGTTCTTTTTAGTAATAATAAAGCCCTTATTATGAAAATGCTCCGTGTATTTTCTAATCAGCTCCGTCAGATCCACCACAAAACTGAATCTATCCTAAATAATGTTACTTCTGATCAGCAGTCAGGAATGTTAGCAGTTGCTAAAAGTTTCTATGATGATGAACAGTATCGTTCTGCTTGTGATGTTTATAAGAAATTCTTAATTCGTTATCCAAATTCTGTTAAGAAAGAACAAGTTGCAAAACTTTATAGCGATGCAAAACTTCGAAGTGATAAACTTGCCGCTTTAAATCGTCCAAATAGCGATATGGCTGAAGATGAAACAAGTAATAGTGCTATGAAGTTATTTTCTTTGCCTGCTTTTGAACGTTTCGCTAAGCATTATGAACCAGGTGAAGTTATTATTTCGGAATATGAACCAGGTGATTCTTTCTACTTAATTCAGAGTGGTCGCGTTCAGCTTGTTAAATGTGTTAATGGAGCAAAAAAGAATCTTGATGTTTTGAAACCAGGTGAATTCTTTGGTGAAATGGCTATTCTTGATAATTCTCCTCGTTCTGCAACTTGTATGGCAGCTGGTCCTGTAAAATGTCTTGAGTTTAATAAAGAAAACTTTGAACTTTTAATTACTGGTAATCCTCAAATGGCATTACTGTTGTTGAAATTGTTCTGTAAACGTATTTATGACCAGAAACGTCGCTTTAGAATTCTTGTTATTAAAGATATGCAGGCTCGTTTGGCAGACGTTTTCATGCTTCTTGATGAAATGAATCCATGCAGCAATGAAATGGAAAAGCAGCGTAAGTTTAATGTAACTATGTCTGATATTTCTCATTGGGCAGGACTTTCATTAGATCAAACAAGAGAAGAAATGAACAAACTGATTGGTCAGCGTAAGATTGAAGTTTTTGATAATTACGTTATCGTAAATAATATAAACGATATTAAACGTATGTTCGAAACTCGTTCTCAAACAAGGACTCTCTAGTTAAAATCAAAAAATTTAAAAAATTATTTTTCTCGCCGATTTAGCTCACCCGGTAGAGCAGCACCCTCGTAACGTGCAGGTAGTTGGTTCAAGTCCGACAATCGGCTCATATTTAGGAAAAGCTGTATAATAGTAATAGACAGTTCTCTATTAGCGATGGGAGCCCCTTGCCGACCGGAACGGAGTGAGGACGGTGAGCGGTAGCGAAGGGCGGACGTAGCGACCCGAAGCGAGCATTGGGAGCGTAGGGGAATGCCCCTTTTTATAACATATTCTTCTTATTTATA
>JAZLGF010000026.1:0-69985 GCA_045616165.1 Lachnospiraceae bacterium | reverse complement strand
GTGTTTATGGGCGAAAACTTCCTAAGTCAATAAAATATAGTGTTCTAATCCCATTAAAACCATAAACAGCTATCTTAAAATACAAGATGTTTATGGTTTTAGGTGATTTCATAAAAGCAGGCAGCGGGCGGACATAAGTGTTATGGCGCAGATAAGTTAGCTGCCGTAAGAAGCGAAGCAAGGCGCGAGCTCCTTCTTAAGCTCAGGCGCCGTCAGCTTCGCGTTCCAAAACAATATATGTAATTATTTAGAAAGCGAGCAGAGCCGTCGTACTCGTTATCGGCGAGTTGGAACCCGAGCCAGGAACGAGACGACGGGTTGCGAGCATTTAGAAAAGAGCTTTATAAATTCTGATTTGTAGAGTTTATAGCATTTTAAAAATATCTGTATTTAGTGATATAAGAAAATATTGAATAAAAAGCTCCACTTCAAAAAGTGGAGCTTTGATTTTTAAAAAGTTTAAGGTGAGTTAACGATTAGAAAGTTCGACGATTATTCGTTCGTATTCGTCTTCATCGAGCTTGTATTTCTTCATGTAGAGCACATAACATACAATCATTAGAACTGCAGGGATTATGGTCATTACTATAAGAAGACCGCTAGTTTGAAGAGAAGATACATTGCCAATAACATCTCCGATTTGGCTCATTTTAATTTCTTCAGTGATTTGTCCTAGATTAGCTTGTTGCTCAATATCTGAAATTTGGTTTGTGAACTTTGTAACACCGCATGCCAAATAACTTAGTGTTGTGATAAGTACTACGAAAGCAGAACCAAGTTTTGTCATAAATGGACGAACAGAAGCGATAATTCCGTCATCTCGTTCACCATGAAGATATTCATTATATTCAACAGTATTGAGAATTGAAATCATCATTACAAGATAGTAGCAGTAGTTACCTAAGTTGGCCGCCATACTCATGATTGTAATAGCCCAGAACTTAACCATTGTATTTGGAAGAATAAGACCAACAATGAGCATTAAAGCATAACCTATAAGAGAAACTATAAGCATAGTTCTCATTAAAGATTTTCTTTTTGTTTTCTTTGCGATAGTAGGGTATGTAATCATGAGAACTGCTGTTGCAAGAAGGCCTACAGTATTAAAAATTGTATATAGGCCACCTTCGTATCCAAATGCAAAATAAATATATGTTGAACCAATTCCTCCGGCAATAAGTCCATTTCCTATTTGCTGGATAAGGAAAATAATTGTAATCCAAAGGAGCTGGTCGTTATTTTTGATAGTATTAATGATTTTTTTAAAGCTTACTTTTGGTGCAGGGTTATTCATGTATGAACGATCTTCTTTAACACCAAAGATTGTAAAACACATTAGAGCAGGTCCTAAAACTGCGATGATTAAAGCAACAACACCGTAAGCTGTCTGAGCATTTCCACCGATAGCATTTGTTCCTGTTGTAAAAATAGGAATAAGCATTGAAGCCAGGGCACCGCCGATACCAGCACAAAGGTTTGTACGAGATGTGAATTTATCACGAAGGGAAGAATCTTTTCCAAGAGAAGGAACAATTCCCCAATATGAAATATCATGCATTGTATAAGTAATACTATAGCAAAGATAAATAACTGCAAAGAATATTACAAATGGCCATCCTTGGAGTCTTACATTAAATGCAAGATATATAACGATAGAAGTTGTTAAAATACCGATGAGCATCCAAGGTTTAAATTTGCCCCATCTTGTGCGAGTCCGCTCGATTATATTACCCATGATAGGGTCGTTGAACGCATCAAAAACTCTGGCAACAACCATAATTACTGTAATAGCCATAAGTTGAGCAGCAGTTAACTGATGAGTAAAAAGAACATATAGCAGGATAAAGTTTGCGAATAAGTTATACATCATATCTCTGCCTAAAGTTCCTAGAGGAAAGAACCAGAGATTCTTTTTTGTTTGTTCAGGACTTATCCCAGTTTGATTAGTATTCATGATATCCTCCTTTTAATAATTACAGCTTCCCATGGATTAAGACTTCCATTAAATTCATTTCTGTTATATGTTGAAAATATTAATTTGCCATTAAAAGTAGTTTTATGCTTTTTGTCTGAGTGATTAAGAATAATAGCTAAATTACCTCTTTTGTAAACGGCAATTTGGCTATTGCTTTGAAGTAGTTCATAATCCCCATAAAGTAAATCTTCGCTTTCTAGTCTATATGAAATTAATTTTTTATAACAATTAAGAATTGAGCATGCGTTTTTATCAGAATCTTTTACATTAATGTTTTTATAATTTTCATTAACCTTTAACCAAGGAGTGCCTATTGAAAAACCCGCATTTAAGGATGAATCCCATTGCATAGGAGTTCGGGCATTATCACGACTCGTTTTCTGAATCATTTTCCAGCGTAACTTTTTTGGAAAATGTAACGATGTAAGAAGGTTATAGATATTCTTAGATTCAACGTCTTGGATATCAGCCATTGAGGTGTAATCAAAGTTTGACATTCCGATTTCTTCCCCCTCGAAAATAAAAGGGGTTCCTTTCATAGTTAACAAGAAAGTAGCTAAAAGTTTAGCTGACTCTTCAGGATATTTTTTAGATCCAAAACGGCTAACGCTTCTAGGCTGATCATGATTTTCCAAATAAATTGTATTCCAAGGAACGCCGCGTTCCCATTTATCAATAACCTTAATAAATTTAGACCAGTTAAAGGAAGTCCTAAACCATTTAACAATTATTTGGTCAACTTCCATATGTTCAAAGGCAAAGACCATGTTTAATTCTTTTCTTTCAGGAGATGTTAAAAGAGTTGCCGTTTTTGTATTAACAAAAACAGTTTCCCCAACTGTGAAAGCATCATATTTTTCAATAATTTCATTAAGCTCGTTTAATATCTTATGTGTTCCGTCGAGTGTTAAATAATGCTCTGAACCTGTTAAAATAAGTTTTTTTCTGCTGCTTTTAAGGGAATCTTTATAAATAATATTTATAACATCACATCTAAATCCAGCAACGCCTTTTTCAAGCCAAAAAGTTAAAATCTTTTTTACTTCCTCTAAGACAAGAGGGTTATGATAATTTAGATCGGGTTGGTGTTTAGCAAAAAGATGCATGTAATAAGCACCACGTTTTTCATCATATTCCCAACATTTTTCACCAAAAAATCCAGTCCAGTTATTAGGTGTTCCTTCCCATGTATCGGACCAATAATAGTAATCTTTGTAAGGATTAATCCCTTCACGACTTTTTTTGAACCATTCATGCTCTGAAGAAGTATGATTAATTACTAAATCCATAACGATTTTTATGCCGTACGCTTTTGACTTGTTAATTAATTCATCAAAGTCTTCCATTGTACCAAAGTCGGGATGAATGCTGTAATAATCGCTGATATCATAGCCGTTGTCTTCGTTTGGAGAAGCGTAGATTGGACTTAGCCAGATAATATTTATTCCTAGTTCTTTTAGATAATCAAGCTTGGAAATGATTCCTCTAATATCACCTATGCCGTCACCATTTGAATCAGCAAAACTTCTAGGATAAATTTGATAAATAATAGATTTTTGCCACCACTTAAGAGGGCTATTGATTTTCTCGTTCATATTTCCCCACAAAAATAAACTTTAAAATATTATATCAAATGGCTTGTATATCGTGCAATGAAGTCTTAAAATGCATTTAAGCTTATTATAAGGAGTTATACTAAAATGGAATATAAAAGAGTTTTATCGATTCAGGACGTTTCTTGCTTTGGACAGTGTTCAAATACTGTTGCGCTACCTATTATTTCGGCATGTGGACATGAATGTGCGATTATTCCATCTGCGGTTCTTTCGACACATACAGGTGGATTTGAAAATTACACATTTAAGGATTTAGCTGAGGAAATTCCTAAAATAGGACAGCATTGGGTAGACACAGATGTTTTATTTGATTGTGTTTATACAGGATATTTAGGAACAGGCGATATGGTAAAATCTGTAGCGAAAATTATGGAAGATTGTCTTGTTGAAGGTGGAATAAAAATAGTTGACCCGGCTATGGCAGATAATGGAAAACTATATCCAGGATTTGATGAAGAATATGTAGAAGCTATGAAATGGCTTTGTTCACAGGCAGATATAATTTTACCAAATATCACAGAGGCATGCTTTTTAACTGGAAATGAATATCAAGAAGAGTATGATCAGGAATATGTTCAGAAAATTTTATCTGATTTAGATGAACTTTGCGGAGGATGTGTAATCTTAACCGGAGTAAGTTTTAAGCCGGAAAAGACAGGTGTAATGATATATGAAGCAGGTTTTTGCTCATATTATGAGCATGATAAAATTGATGCAAGTTACCATGGAACGGGAGATGTTTTTTCTTCGGCATTTGTTGGAAGCATGATGTGCGATGTTGGGGCTGTTAATGCGGCATGCGTAGCAGCGGATTTTACGGTTGATGCAATTAAAAATACAATAGACGATGAAGACCATTGGTATGGTGTTAAATTTGAACCGTTATTAAAAGATTTGATTAAAACATTAACAGAAAATAATGAAACTACAGAATAGTTATTGGATAACTTTTTTGAATTTCGGATGAAAATTCATCAAGATTTTCTAAAGGCACAACTGCTAAAAGAGTGCCAGCAAATCCACCACCGTTGATGCGAAGAGCACCTTCGGTGGTTATTTTATTTAAAGTGTCTTTTACGAATGTATATGCTCTAAAGTAAGTGTCGTTTTTAGGCATACTTTCAGGCAATATGTTTTGAAGCTTATTTAATGAAGACTTACCAGATTCGTTCACGGCATTGATAAAAGGCTTAATATCATTGTTTTTTAATCCTTCGAAGGCTTTTTTTACACGATCGATTTCTTCAAAATAATGAAGGGCGCGCAAGGCTGGACGAAGGCCAAACTCTTTTTCTATTTTTACTAAAACATCTTTTCCGTCTTCAAAAACTTCTTCAAAGTTTAGTTCACTTAATAATTCTTTGCCAAAAGCGTTTGCAATTATTTTCATTTCATTCGGAATAGATGAATATTCATTTGTAAGGTTTTCGTGACTTGATTTAGAATCGATAACACAAAGGGCATAACCTGCGTCAGCAAAATTAAATAAAAGATTTTCAACTTTTGGATTTTTATTATCGTGAAAATCAATATAAACAATTCCACCAATCGAAGAAGCTATCTGGTCCATTAATCCTGAAGGCTTTCCAAAAAAATGATTTTCTGCAATTTGACCAATCTTTGCTATGTTTATTGCAGTTTCTTTTTCGTTAGCAAATAAAATATTTAGGATTCTTCCTATTAAAATTTCAAATGCAGCGCTGCTTGATAAACCGCTTCCAGGAAGAACGGAAGTTTCTATATATGCATCAAAACCTCTAATGGTATAAGACTTTGCAAATTCATTTATTATTCCACGAACTAAAGAAATGGTAGTGCCAAATTCATTCTCATTTGGTTTACCATCAAAAGCATTATAATCGATTTTAATAGGAGCATAGCCTTTTGATATAATGTTTATGATATTTGTTTGGTTAGTACTAAATGCAGTACGCATGAAAAGATTTGTAGAAGTTGCAAGAACAACTCCACCTTGATGATCGGTGTGATTTCCTAATAATTCGACACGCCCAGGAGCACATGCGAAAAAAGAGGGTTCATATTTAAAATTTGTCTTAAAAGATCTTATAAGATTATATTTTTCGTCGGCATTCATACTAGATTACTGAAGAGATTTTAAGTCTTCGTAAAATTCCATGTAAGATTTAGCAACAACATCAGCGTTTGCTAATTCAACAGGCTTTCTACATATACATGCAGCCATAGATGCCATCATGGCTATGCGATGATCTCCGTAAGAATTAACAGCGCCGCCAACTAAAACAGGGTGGCCTATGTCATCAAACGGTGAGCCAAGACCAGTAATAGTTATACTATCTTCTGTAATATCTATTTCTGCGCCTAAAGCATTTAATGTTTTTGCAATAGTAGAAATTCTATCAGATTCTTTATAACGTAATCGTTTTGCATTTATTATTCTTGTAGTTCCGTTCGCTGCACATGCAAGGAGCGAAACAGCAGGAATAATATCAGGGATATCACGAGCATCAATATTAATTCCTTTAAGGTGACCACCGTTAACAGTGACGTTCTTTCCATGTATAGTAATATTTGCTCCAAAGGCTTTAAGAATATTTAAGATACGCTTATCACCTTGGATAGAATCAACGTTAAGGTCTAAACAGGTAAGCGGAGAATGACCAATAGCACCACCAGCTAAAAAATAAGCCGCACTAGTCCAGTCTTTTTCAATTGAAATATGTTCTTCTTTGAAATGATATGTCTGGTTCCCAGGAATCTTAAATGTATAGCCTATTCTTCCAGCGCCTTTTTCGGCACTGATTTTAATGCCTGCCTGACGCATAATAGCCATAGTCATTGCAACATAACTGGTAGATTCAAGATGTCCTTCAACAATAATTGTGCTATTGATTTCTAAGAGTGGAAGTGCAAGCATTAACCCGGAAATAAACTGTGATGAAATATTTCCAGGAAGAATAAACGAACCACCGGTGAGTTTTCCGGTAACTAAGACTCTGCTAACTTTTTCGTATCCGCTTAAATCGGTTTCGTCTTCACGTTTTTCACTACGAACACCATGAGCTTTCAAAGCCTTAAATAGCGGATCCATAGGCCTGTTTACTAAACTTTTATGTAAAACAAATAGAGAAGTTTTTCCAAGGGCAGCCGCAATAGGAAGCAAGAAACGATAAGTAGTTCCGCTTTCATGACAATCTAAAATTCTGATATTTTCGCTAATTGCAGGTTCTTCAATAGGTGCTCTTAGACCTAATTCCCTAAGACAACTTATTGTTGCATCTATATCATCTGATTTATTATGGCAAATGACTTTTCCGACTTCTCCTGCTAAAGCTTCGATAATTAAATATCTATGAGCTAAAGATTTTGACTCTGGAACAGATATAGTGCCACTTATAGGTTTGTTTATAATAGTTTGATTCATTTAATAGCTTCCCTGATTTTTTGTACTTTTTTCATTAATATGCTAAATTCTTCTGGCGTAATTGCTTGATTTGCATCACTAAGAGCAATAGCAGGATTATTATGAACTTCTATTAATAATCCATCAGCGCCTGCGGCAACAGCGGCAAGTGACATAGATTCTACAAGATTGGCTTTTCCGGTTGCATGGCTAGGATCAGCAATAACATTTAAATCTGTCATAGTGTGGAGCAAAGGAATAGCTGAAATATCCATAGTATTTCTAGTTGCGTTTTCAAAAGTCCTAATTCCACGCTCGCAAAGAATTACATTTTTGTTTCCGCCATCTAAAATATATTCGGCGCTAGCTAAAAGTTCTTCAATTGTAGCGGCCCGAGCACGCTTTAAGATAACAGGTTTATTTTGCTTTCCAAGTTCTTTTAATAGATCAGTGTTTTGCATGCTTCGTTCACCGATTTGCAAAACATCAACATCCTCGTATAAATCAATTAATCTTATATCTGATATTTCGGATACAGTTTTAAGACCGGTTTCGGCCTTTGCAATCGATAAATATTTAAGGGCATCTTCTCCTAAACCCTGAAAATCACTAGCATGTGTACGAAGTTTAAAAGCACTGCCTCTAAGGTAAGTAGCGCCGGCTTCTTTAACTGCTTTAGCGATAGTGATTATTTGTTCTTCGGATTCAACAGAGCATGGCCCTGCGATAACTAAAAAATCGTCCATAATGTAATATTTTATGCCTTTTTGTGCTTTCGGTCAATAAATGCAGGAACAGAAATTATGTAAATAATAGGCACAATAATGCCACAAATTAACATTAACATTACTATTGAAAGTTTTATGCTAATAATTAGCACAAAAATAATAGAAACTAAAGAAAAAACAACGATAAGGCGTGACCTTAAAATACATTGCTTACTAGGAATTCGGCGGTTTTTGTTAAGAGCACTTATCCCAGTTAGGATAGACAAAATCCCTGAAATTGCCATCAAAATTGCGCTTGCTATAATTAAAAATTTAGGAGCATCTATGATTTTTGAGGTTGTTATAAAAATTAATACACACATAACTAGGCAAATAACCCCAGAGATTGCTAATAAAATGCTCGTTATAATAAAAAATAATGATTTTTTTTGTTCCATATGACAAATTATAAACATCTTAGATTTAAAAAGCCACCAAAATATGATATATTAACTATGTATGAATTTGTTTGAGTATGCTACCCAAAATTCTATAAATGATGAGGCTCCATTAGCTTCTAGAGTTAGACCAAAAACACTAGAAGAATTTATGGGCCAAAGACATATATTATCAAAAGGAAGCCAGCTATATCGTTTGATAGAAGCTGATAAATTAACGTCGGTTATTTTCTATGGACCTAGTGGAACAGGAAAGACAACACTGGCAAAAGTTATTGCAAATACTACGTCAGCAGATTTCAAACAAATAAACGCAACTGTATCCGGAAAGAAAGATATGGTTGATATTGTCGAGCAGGCAAAAATTACCCGTGGAGCATACGGCAAAAAAACGATACTTTTTGTAGATGAGATTCATAGATTTAATAAAGCTCAACAAGATTATTTATTACCATTCGTTGAAGATGGAACAATAATATTAATTGGTGCTACAACAGAGAATCCATATTTTGAGGTTAATAGAGCATTAATTAGTCGTTCAACAATTTATGAATTAAAGCCTCTGGAAGTAGAAGACATTAAGCAAATAATTATAAGAGCGCTAGAAGATAGCGAAAATGGTTTGGGAATGTTTCATGCAAAGATGGATGAGGATGCCCTTGAATTTTTAAGTGATTTTGCTGGCGGGGATGCTAGAGTTGCGCTTAACGCAATAGAGCTTGGTGTTTTAACAACGAAGCCGGAAAAAGATGGAATTATCCATCTAACAAGTGAAGTTATAGAACAGTGCGTTCAAAAAAAGAATGTAAGATATGATAAAGACGGAGATAATCATTACGATACAATTTCTGCTTTTATAAAAAGCATGAGAGGGTCTGATCCGGATGCAGCAATTTATTATCTGGCAAAGATGCTTTATGCAGGAGAGGATGTAAACTTTATTGCTAGGAGAATAATGATTTGCGCTGCTGAAGATGTGGGATGCGCCGATCCAAGAGCTTTGCAATTGGCGGTTGCTGCGCAACAAGCTGTGCATGTAATTGGAATGCCAGAAGCAAGAATAATTTTAGCTGAAGCTGTACTTTATGTTTGCGGAGCACCAAAGAGTAATTCAGCTATTGACGCAATAGATGCTGCACTCGAAGTAGTTAGAACAACAGATATAAAAGCCGTGCCAGCGCATCTACAAGATGCCCATTACGATGGTTCAAAACAATTAGGCCATGGCTTAGATTATAAATATGCTCATAATTTCCCGGAACATTATGTGAAGCAGCAATATTTACCTGATGAGTTAGTAGGAATGAAATTTTATAATCCGGGAAGTTTAGGATATGAAAAGACAATGAAAGAGCGTTTAGAACGCCTTAATAATAGAGATAAATAATGGAAAGCATACTTAAGGACGCCTTATTATTAGGACAAAACAAAAACATAGCGGAAGAAGAGTATTTGGTTGCAACACATGAAAAAGAACCAGCTTTAGTTGAGGTTACCGAAAAATCATTAGAGTATGAAAACATTACTATTGATACATATAAGTCTATAAAGATAGATCTTGTTCAGCCTGGATATATAGAATTTGAAGTTTCATGTCAGGATTCATTCATACAAATCGATAAACATCTCTTTTCAACAGAAGATTTTGTAAATGGAAGTTTCTCATTGCAATTTAAAATAATTGAATCGAAATTGCATGCTGGAAAAAACTTCACTTTTATAAAGATTTATTCATCAACACAGGAAATTGAAATTCCAGTTGAGGTTAATATACAAGTCAAAGTTCTTTATGCACAGACGAACGCAAAGAGTTTATTTATTAAACTTGAAAAAATTTATTTGGAATACAGACTTGCAAATATTTCCATGAATGATTGGATTGAACAATCAATTGAATCATTAGATAGCGTAGGAGGCCTTGAACTTGATTCAATGTTTCTTATGCTTTATAAAGCGCAACTTTGTATTCATAGCCAAAACTACCAAGAAGCCGCAAATATCTTAATGTATTTAGCAGAACAAATTCCGAGATTACCAGGGCAAAATATGGATTTAATTTGCTACTTCAATTATGTACGACTTATTTATGAAGATATTGATGAAGAAAAAGAAGCGCTTTTAGAAAATATTAAAGGAATTTATGAAACGAATAAATCCTGGAGAATTCTCTGGATAATGCTTCAACTTGATAAAAAATATAATAAAAATCCTGAAAATTTAATCGAGGATATCGAAAACGAATTTTATAACGGATGCCATAGCCCAATTATGTATGTTGAGGCACTTAGAGTTTTAAGAACACATCCAGAATATGTTTTTGAATTAAATGATTTTGAACTTCAGGTTTTAAATTATGGTGTTAAAAATAATTTTTTAAATGCTTCTTTGGCAGAGCGTCTTTCGGAAATCGTTTTGTCATTGCCAAGACAGGATTTAGAAAAAAGAGACTTGAAGATTATAGCAAAAATCCTTAAATCGGGATTTGAACAGTATCAAACAAGAAATCTTATTAAAGCACTTTGCCTTACACTTATTGCTCTTGAGGATAAAAGTCCAAGCAATGGAAAGTATTTTGATGCTGCGATTAGTGAATTTTTAGATGATATTCCGGAACTGTTTACATATTACATCTTTACGTTAAATCAAGATGTATATAATCCAATTCCAAAAAGATTAATGGAATACTTCACTGAAAATATTCAAAGTATTGAAGGACATCAATCATATTTCTTCGCAAATATTATCGTAAATAAAGATACAAATCCGGAATACTATAGAGCATTCCAAAAAGCTATGATTCTTTATGCACAAGAAAGTATTGTTAATGGAATCGTAGATAAACATATGTCAATTATTTTTAAGGACATACTGGAAAATAATTTATTAACACAACAACTTCAATCAAGATTATTTGAAGTTTTAGCTACAAAGAAAATTATTTGTCATAGCAAAATAATGAAGAGTGTTATTGCTTTCCATAATGAGCTTAATACATTCCAGGAAGTATTTTTACAAGATGGAGAAGCTTTTATAAGAATTTATTCGAGTGACGCAGTAATTCTTTTTAAGGATGCAAAAGGAAATTTGTATGCTAATGTTGAATATGAAAAATGCGATTTACTTAATAGCAAAAGCTATATAGATTTATGTATAAAAGGCGTTCCTATAAGTGAATACATGATTATGAAGGACACATTTGCTCTTCTTAAAGCTTATAAAACACCAGTTGAAATACTTGAATTCTTAACAAAGAAAATTGATTATTCAAGATTTAGAGCAAGTTATATTTCAGAACTTATTAACAATAATATTGAATATTATTATAGAAATACTAATGATACATTGCTACATGACGAGCTTTTAGAGTTCCTAAAATATGAAATTCCACAAGAGACAAGAGGAAAGTTAATAGATATTTTAATTGAAAGAACTCTTTATAAGAGAGCGTATGCGGAAATTCAAAGAAATGGTTTTGAATGTATAGACGAAGAAAATTTAATGAAGCTTTCTATCGCACTTATAGAGCTTGGAAATTATAAATATAATGACATGCTTGTTAGAATGTGTGAACATTGCTTTAGCAGTACAAACTTTAATCCAAAACTTTATAGATATCTTGCAGAAAACTATAACGACAAATTAGACCTTATGGTTGATCTTTATCGTACGGGCAATGCCTTTAGCGTGCCAACGGGAGATTTGCCAGAAAGAATCTTAAGAAAAACAATAGAAATAGAAGTTGAAACAGACCTTAATCCTGCCATCTTTGCAAAATATTTTATGGAAGGTGAAGACGAAGAACTTAAAAAGAAGTATTTAATTTTTAAGTGCAAAAAATATCTTTATGGACAAGAGAAAAAAGATGCAAGTTTCTTTAAATTTGTTGAAGACATGTTAAATAGCAAAACGGAATTTCCTACAATAGTTTATGTTGCGTATTTGCTTTTCATGTCGGATAAAAATCTTGAAAGTGAGAAGAGAATTAGACGCATAGAAGAAATATTAAAGGATTTAGTTTCAAAGAGCATAATGTTTAATGAATTTAAGGCTTATGGATTTTATTTCCAACTTCCGGCTATGCTCGCAAATTCTGTAATTATTTCTAGCAATCAACCAGATTCGAAAGTTATTTATAGAATTGAAGGAAGAAGCCCTTATGGAAACGACCCAACGTTCGAAGAGCCTTTATCTGAAATACTAGAGGGATATTATACGAAATATTTCACTTTGTTTTATGGTGAACGACTTATTTACAATTTGGACAATGGACCAACCCAGGTAATTAATTATGCTGATCTTGATATTGTAGAAGACTTTTCAAGATATTCAGAACTTAATAGAATTCTAAAATATAATATGTCCGGGCAGTACGAAGAACTTCGTGTTGCTGCGAGAGATTATTATGTTAAAAGTAAATTAATAGATAAATTGTTTTAAGAAAGATGAAAAAACCAGGCTTAATAATAGGAATTGATTATACGGATAAATATTGTCAGGTATGTTATTACTCTTATAGACATAACAGACCTGAATCAATAAGTACCGGCGAAGAAACGCTTAGGTATTTATTCCCGACGGCACTTTGCTTTAGTGAAAAAACAAAGAGCTGGGAAATAGGAAGAGCTGCAATAGATTACGCAAAAAAAGACAAAGCCGTTTTATTTACGGACTTGCTAGAACATGCAATCGAAGAAGAAGCATGTTTCATTAATGATTATGAATATTCATATACCCAGCTTATTGCGGTTTACCTCGGAAAATTAATAGAGCATGTTCAAATAGCAACATCGGCAATGACCATTGAAAATATAACAGTTAATATGCGTAATATTAATTATGTTAGTAAGAAGGTTATGCTTGATGCATTTGGACATCTTAAAATATCGCCTTCAAAAGTTAAACTTCAAACATGCTCCGAAAGTTATGCGTATTTTGTACTAAATGAAAATCCTGATTTCTGGGCTGATGGAAGTATGCTTTTTGAATTTTCGGAATCAGGATTTTTCCAAAAAGAGCTTAGCGTTTCAAAACAAAATGGAGAGACATATGTTTATGTTACAGAAAACGATTGTTCAGAAGATTTTACAATGAAGAATCTTGGTGGCTATAATGGACCAGGACTTATGGATAGTAAGTTTTTACTTCTTTATGATGATCTTATTAGCCAGGGTGTAGTTTCAAGTGTTTTCCTTACAGGCCAAGGGTTTGAAGAAATATGGTTTCCTAATACATTGCAGGAAATATCAAATACAACGAGAGTATTTAGAGGAAATATATTGTATGCAAAAGGCGCATGTATTGCTGGATTAAGAAGAGCATTTCCTAATGAAGAAGACTATAAAATAATTTGCGAAGGAAGAACAACTGTAAATATTTCTACAACAGTTAAACATCAAGGAGTTGAGATGCTTATAAATCTTTCAAAGGCAGCAGTCGATTGGTTTGATGCGGGCTCAACGACCGAATTCATTTTAGATGATACAGACACAATAGTATTTTATATTCGTTCTCTTATAACAAAACAAAGAGCAAGTGTTGAATTTGATTTAGAAAATTTTCCAAAAAGACCTAATAAAACAACACGTGTAGAAGTGGAAATTAAATATGAAAGTCCAACGGATTGTGTTATCGCAGTAAGAGATTTAGGCTTTGGAGAATTTTTCCCATCGTCAAATAATAGTGTAGTAAAAAGTATTAACCTAGAAGGATATCTATAAAATGGCAGGATTACAAACATGTACAAAGATGGCAAAAGAGCCATTCTACATAAAGAAGTTAGATAAAAGAATTTATTCACTTGAAGAAATAAATTTCTTTATCTACAACAACATAAATCTTATCTATCAAGAGTTCTTCAGTGATGAGCTTATTTCTTTTATTGAAAAAGATTTAGAAAGAGCAGATATAGCTAGAGGTCTAAGAATAATAAAAGATAATAAAGGAACAGTAAAAGAACTAATAAGTTTCTTACTTAAAGAAAGCCACTACTATTCACCTAATGAACTTGCACGTATAGCAAATTATGTTGTCAATATAGATAACATGACTGAGGCAGAAAGATTAAAAATTCAAGCTGATGGTTTTTATGAAAAAGGTCAGTATGAATCTGCACTTAGAATTTATTTTGATATTCTAAATATGATGGATGAAGAAAAAACGTTATCAGAAGCATTCTTCGGTGGTATAGCATATTCGATAGGAACTATATATGCAAAACTCTTCATGTGCAAAAACGCAAATAGTTATTTTTCAAAAGCATATGAACTTTATCCAGATACATCTTATGCAAAGGCATGTGTATATATGGCACTTATCAACAATGATGAAGAAGAAATTTTAAAGACTATCGTTAAATATCATATTACTGATGAGGCTTTAGAAGTCATGAGATCACGAGTGCGCTCTTTGCGCCGTGAAATTGAAACAAGTGATGAAACACTTAATTTTATTTATAGTTTTGAAAATGGTAATGCTGGACAGCAAATTATAGAACAATGGAAAGAAGAATATTATGAAAGAATTAGCTAAAACTTATAATCCGCAAGAAATTGAAAATAGAATATATGAAAATTGGCTTGAAAAAAAATATTTTCATGCTGAGCCAAATGAGAATAAAAAACCATTCACAATTATTATGCCACCTCCAAATATTACAGGACAGCTCCATATGGGACATGCCCTTAATAATACTTTGCAGGATATAATAATCAGACAAAAAAGAATGCAAGGATATGAAGCTTTGTGGCAACCTGGTTCTGACCATGCTTCAATTGCAACAGAAGTTAAGATAATTGAAGAATTAAAAAAACAAGGCATTAATAAAGATGATTTAGGAAGAGAAAAATTTCTTGAAAAATGTTGGGAATGGAAAGAACAATATGGCGGAAGAATTGTTAAACAGTTAAAGAGTTTAGGAAGCAGCGCAGATTGGGATAGGGAACGCTTTACTATGGATGAGGGCGTTAGTGATGCTGTATTAGAAGTTTTTATTAAACTTTATGAAAAAGGATGGATTTACAAAGGAACAAAAATAATTAACTGGTGTCCAAAATGTCAGACATCTGTTAGTGATGCAGAAGTTGAACATAAAGATACAAAAGGAAAATTCTGGCATATTAAATATCCTATTAAAGGTGAAGATGATTTTATTGAAATTGCTACAACACGTCCGGAAACAATGCTTGGCGATAGCGCGGTAGTCGTTCATCCAGAAGATCCTAGATACCAAAAATACATTGGCAAGACATGTATCTTACCATTAGTAAATAGAGAACTTCCGATTATCGCAGATGATTATATTGATTTGGACGTTGGAACAGGTGCTATGAAGGTTACGCCGGCACATGACCCTAACGATTTTGAACTTGGAAAGAGACATAACTTAGAAGAAATATGCGTGTTTAATGATGACGGAAGCATAAATGAAAATGGCGGGAAATATCAAGGTCTCGGAACATATGAAGCTAGAGAGGTTATCGTTAAAGAACTTGAAGAATTAGGATTGCTTGTAAAAGCTAAAGATTATGAACATAGCGTAGGCTATCATGACAGATGTTCTACAATTATCGAACCTATGATTAAACAACAATGGTTCGTTAAGATGGATGAGATGATTAAGCCTGCTATTAAAGCAGTAGATGAAGGTGAAGTAAAACTTATTCCTGCCAGAATGAGTAAACTTTATCATAACTGGACAGATAATATTCGCGACTGGTGTATTTCCAGACAACTTTGGTGGGGCCATAGAATTCCTGCATACTACTGTAAAGATTGTGGGGAAATGGTTGTTTCTAAAACAGCTCCAGATAAATGTCCTAAGTGTGGATGTAACGTAATGAACCAAGATGAGGACTGCTTAGATACATGGTTTAGTTCAGCACTTTGGCCGTTTTCAACTCTTGGCTGGCCTGAAAACACAAAAGATTTAGAATACTTCTATCCAACAAATCTTTTGGTAACAGGATACGATATTATTTTCTTCTGGGTTATCAGAATGATTTTCTCGGGATATGAGCAGATTGGTAAAAAACCGTTTGATGCAGTTTTGTTTACTGGTCTTGTAAGAGATGACTTAGGAAGAAAGATGAGTAAGTCTTTAGGAAACGGAATTGATCCTTTAGACGTTATAGACAAATATGGTGCAGACGCACTTAGATTTACGCTTGCTACTGGAAACTCACCTGGAAACGATATGCGTTTTTATTTTGAAAGAGTAGAAGCAAATAGAAATTTCGCAAATAAGATTTGGAACGCATCAAGATTTATTTTAATGAATCTGCCTGAAAATACTGATGTTTCTAAATACTTAAGTGAAGGAAAAGCAAATCTTACTGATTCAGATAAATGGATTCTTTCAAAAGCAAATAAACTCGTAAAAGATGTTACAGAAAATCTTGATAAATATGAGATTGGTATGGCAGCCGATAAACTTTATGAATTTATTTGGGAAGAGTTCTGCGATTGGTACATAGAGATGGTTAAACCAAGACTTTATGATGAAGGCCAAGAAAAACAAGCAGCACTTTATACACTCCAAAAAGTTTTAATTATTGCGCTAAAACTTCTTCACCCTTATATGCCATTTGTAACAGAAGAAATTTATACAACAATTAGACCTTATGCAGCTTTTGAAAATCCAGAAGAGTCGATTATGGTTTCTAGGTGGCCGGAGTACTTAAGCGAAAATGCTTTCAAACAAAGTGAGGAAGAGATTGAACTTATTAAAGAAGCGGTAAGAGGAATTAGAAATGGAAGAACACAAATGAATGTTCCAATTTCTAAAAAAGCTTTAGTTTATGTTGTTAGCCAAAAAGAAGAAATTATAAACACATTTGAAAAAGGAAAAGTATTCTTTGCTACACTCGCAAAAGCTAGCGAAGTGTTGATACAAAGCGATTTAAGTGGAATTAAAGATGATGCTATGAGCGTGCCACTTGCGGATGTTACATGCTATATTCCTCTAGAAGAATTAGTTGATCGAGAAAAAGAAATAGAACGTCTTGAAAATGAGAAAAAGAGATTAGAAGGTGAATTAAAGAGAGTAGAAGGAATGCTTTCAAATCCAAACTTTGTTAACAAGGCACCGGAAAAGAAGATTAACGAAGAAAAAGAAAAACAAGAAAAATATACAAAGATGATGCAGCAGGTATTAGCGC
This sequence comes from Lachnospiraceae bacterium, assembly GCA_045616165.1. Classification (GTDB taxonomy): domain Bacteria; phylum Bacillota; class Clostridia; order Lachnospirales; family Lachnospiraceae; genus RGIG5612. The sequence goes on along the minus strand of JAZLGF010000026.1, from coordinate 52,692 downwards.
AATTAGAAAAAATGAAATAATTAAAGAATATATGTCTTTGAATTATAAATACAAAAACTAATTTCTTTAGAAAGATCAAAGTTAACAGGGGCATTCATTGCCTCTGTTATTTTATCTTTAAGCATATCAAGTTTTTGCGAACTTACAGCTAAAGAAAAAGAAACATTTTCAGAATAATCAGATGAAATAATAGGAATATCCATCGATGAAGAAATGCTCTTTATTTTTTGGCTATTTGAATAGTTGCATGTAAAGTTTATTTCATACCCGTCAAAAACAGGAGCTATTTTTGCGCCTTCTAAAGTTTGTTTTGTGGCTAAAGAGTAGGCTCTGACAAGGCCTCCGGTCCCTAATAAAACACCACCAAAATACCTAGTTACGACCACCAGAATATTAGTTAAATTAAAACCTTCAATCATCTCTAATATAGGCTTTCCGGCGGTTCCAGAAGGTTCTTTATCATCAGAAAAACGTTTAATTTCTTTGTTTTTTCCGACAATATAAGCGTAACAATTATGCTTTGCATCCCAATATTTTTTACTTATTTTTTGCAAAGAATTAAGAGCCTCTTCCTCACTTTTTATAGGGATGGCTGTTGCTATAAATCTAGATTTTTTTTGAACGATTTCAGAAGAAAACTCTTCTAAAATTATTGAAATATTTTTATCCAAAAGTTCACCGAAAATTCACCTAAAAAGGGTATTTTTATTTAACTAAAACCAATTTTAGCATCGAGTCTGTTTTTTGACAACAAAGGCTTGTTGATGTATAATTTTTTGGATTATAACCATTTATAATAAGAAGATTTTTCGTATGAAAAAAAGAGGTAATTATGAAATTTGATTTCGAAAAAGTTAAGGAAAAACAAAAGACTCTTAATTCAACAGAAAAGAAAAGAAAAAACAAAAAAGTAATCAAAATAGTTAGAATTGTTTTGCTTACTTTACTTTCAATTATTTGTGTTGTTTTCTTTACAGGTTTAGGAATTGTTGTAGGTATAGCTAAATCAACACCATCTATGGAAGAAATTAATGTTACACCTACGATGTATCCAACAAAAATTTTAGATGCAAATGGAAATGAAACAATTCAACTTTCTGCTGCTGGAGCTAAGAGAACAGAAGCTTCTTTAGATGAAATTCCAGAACATCTTAAATGGGCTTTCGTTGACTTAGAAGATGAACGTTTTTATAAACACCATGGTGTAGACCTTGCCGGTATTGTTAGAGCTGCTTATACTACAATCTTTAAAGGCAGTAGCCAGGGTGCATCTACAATCACTCAACAGTTAATTAAGAACAACGTTTTTGAAACTGGTGGATTTGAAAGAAGCACAGGCTCTCTTATCAGACGTAAAATTCAAGAACAAATCTTAGCTTTAGGCGTTGAAAAAGAATTATCAAAAGACGAAATATTAATAAATTACCTCAATACAATAAATTTAGGTGGTGGTAACTACGGTGTTAAGACTGCCGCTAAATTCTATTTCAATAAAGACGTTGCACAGTTAACAGTTTCTGAGTCAGCTGTTATTGCGGCGATTACCCAGAACCCTAGTGCAAATAACCCTGCAAGACATCCTGAGAAGAATAAGAAAAGAGCATCAACATGTCTTGAATACATGAAGAAGAATGGGCATATAACAAAGGAACAATATGATGAGGCTGTTGCCGATGACCCATATTCAAGAATTGATGAAAATGCTATATCAAGCGGCAACCTTCAATACTCATACTTTGTGGATGCACTTGTAAATCAGTTAATGGATGACCTTCAGGAAAAAGCAGGTATGTCTTATGCGCGTGCATACAACATGCTTTACACAGGAGGTCTTACAGTTTATTCAACCCAGGCTCCTGAAGTTCAGGCAATAGTTGATAGAGTTGTTAATGATCCAGGTACTTATTATGGCTATGTAACATATGCTATTAGCTGGGATATGACAGTTGAAAGAGCTGATGGAACGATAGAGTATTTTAATCAAAAAGATATTACAAGATACATGCAGGAAGTTAAAGGAAACTTTAACTATTACGATTATGATCCAAATACAAGACAAAATACACCAAAATATAAACATGATTATGACACAACCGAAGAGGCTGATGCTGTAATAAAAGAATTTAAGGAATATACCGTTAAAGAAGGTGACGAGGTTACATACGAACATGTTACATATACACCTCAACCACAGATGTCAGTTACAATTGAAGATTACACAAATGGTCATATACTTGCGTTAAATGGTGGACGTGGTGACAAGACTCAAAACTTAACACTTAACCGTGCTACAGATACAACTCGCCAGCCTGGTTCATGCTTTAAGGTATTAGCTTCATTTGGACCAGCGTTAGACGCAGGTGGATTCACACTTGCAACAACATTAGACGATTGTCCATTTACTTATGGTGGTGATAATAACCGTTATGTTGAAAACTGGTGGGGCGGAGCATATAGAGGCTTAAGCAATGTACGTGATGGTATCAGAGATTCTATGAACGTTGTTGCAGTTAAGACTTTATATACAATTGGACCTGCTTTAGGAATTCAATATTTACTTAACATGGGATTCACAACAATTGATCCAGTATTAGATGAGAGTATCGCTACAGCAATTGGTGGTATTACGAATGGTGTATCAAACCTTGAACTTACAGCAGGATATTCTACTGTCGCAAACAAAGGTGAATATATTGAACCTATTCTTTATACAAAGGTTGTTGCAATGGATGGAACAGTTATTATTGATAACGAACCTGAAAAACATCAAGTATTTAAGGAAAGTACAGCAAGTCTTTTGACGAGTGCTATGCAAGATGTTATTGACATAGGTACTGCAACAATTTGTAGATTACCTGGAACACCGGCTGCTGGTAAAACCGGAACAACAACAAATAATAAAGACTACTGGTTTGTAGGATTCGTTCCTAATGGTCTTTGCTTAACAGTTTGGTCAGGATGCGACGAGAACATGTCTAACCCTATTGGAGAAGGATTCCACGAAGTTGCATGGCAAAGAATAATGAACGAGGTTATTAATACAACAGGAAGAACGGGCGGTGCATTTGAAATGACAGGTGGCCTAACTCAAGCTTCAGTATGTAGAAAGTCCGGAAAGAAACCTTCTTCTGCATGTGAAAAGGACCCAGGTGGAAGTTGTATTTACACAGAATACTTTGCGTTAGATACTATTCCTAGCGGCGTTTGTGATGTACATACAGAAGTTGAAGTTTGCACGGAAACAGGCTTGCTTCCAGGTGAAAATTGCGAAACAAAGACTATAATTTGCAGGGTAAGACCTATGGACATCAGAGGTGGAGCAGCAAAAGGAGAAACTGCTGATAGTAAATATGCACCACCAAAAAAGAAATGCGAGGTTGACCATGAATCAGAAGTTAGTGAAGCTAGAGAGAATGCTATTTTCCAATTAGAATTATATAAAGAAGATTACGAAGAAAATGAAAAAGTTGTAAATCTTTGTGATGAAGGCATTAAAAAGCTAAAATCAGCAAAGACAAAAGCTGAAATTAATACTATATACAACGAGTATGAAGCCAAAATCACAGAAGCAATCAATTCGGCAGATGAGTAAAACTAATTTCTAATTATTTTTTTCAAAACTTAAAGCGGCCTTTTGGCCGCTTTGTTTTGTTTATTTGCTAGTTCTTTCCTTATTATTAAATATATTGAAGTGACAATTTAATTAAAGTATAATAGATTGATTAATTATGTACACTGGGAGGAGTGTGTGGAAAAGCTATTTTGGGACAATTTGGTATGGGTCCTTCCGCTTGTAATTTTTGTTGCAAGCTATATTACAGGTGACCTTCTTCAGATAATTTTCAAAATTAGAAGAGGCATTGCATCGAAAGTTTTAACGGGCTTTCTTGTTTTGCTATGCTTATTCCATTTAACAAGCCTTCCGTTCATGTATAATGCATGGCCGTTTTCATCATTATACTGGTTATTTATTTGCGAATTTATTGCAGTTTTAATAACTTATGTGGTTATGAGTTTTGTAAGAAATACATGGCCGGTAAAAGATGATGCGTTAAATCTTTATAGAAGCGCTGTTTACACAGCTAAACATAATTGGTGGTATTACATAATATGGGTAGCAGCCATCGCTCTTATTATTTGGCAAATCTCGAATATAATTTTGCATATAAACTTTAACGTTGATGACAATTTCTATGTTGCTGAAAGTGTCATGAACTTAACTAGAAATCAAATGATGGATTCGCTTCCATCTAGCGGTATTGAAGGCTCTGTATTTCCTAATACATACTTGCTGGTTAGTTGGGAAGCTTTTATCTCATTCCTTGCAAAATTATTTAGAGTACATCCGGCAACACTTTGCCATAGCATTTTGCCAGCAACTTTACTGCCGCTACATTACATGGCTTATTATTTAGCAGGACGTGAGTTTGGAAGAAAAAGGGTTCCGATATTTATGCTCTTTGTAGCAATCCTTAATATTGTTTGCGGACCATGTACATATTCGCAAGGCTCATTTTTAACACTTAGAATCTGGCAGGGAAAATCAGTACTTGTAAATATTATTTTCCCAATACTGCTTTATGTATTTATCAGAATTGTTAAAGATAAAAAGGCTTCATGGAGAAATCTCGCTTTCCTTTTTGTAATTTTACTTGGAAGCCAGGCGGCATCAACAGTAGGAACATATCTTACACCAGTATTGTATGCGGTATACGCAATCGCATTTTTGGTTATTGTAAAAAATTGGAAAGAGTTCTTTAAGCTTTTTATTCCAGCCATAGCAATAGCACCGTTTGTACTTTGGAAAATATTACTATTATCAAGTAATGGTTCTTTGCAATCACTTAGCGAGGGTAGCGGTGTAAATTCAAAATCATTTTACGATATATTCACAAAATATTTTGGATGGAACCTTGCACCAATTTTGTTAATTATTGCGATAGTAATTTTAACCTTACTTTTGAAAAATAATGAAGATGCAAAAGATCTCAGATGGTTTTTCTTAATTAGCATTGGCGCACTTATTATTTTATTTATAAATCCGTTAACGTTCCCATACGTTGAAAGATTTATTACAGGCGTAGGTGTTTATTGGAGAATGTTTTGGCTTTTGCAAACAACCTTTATAGTTGCGATAGGGTTTGGAGAGCTTTGCATGATACCAAAACAAACACTCGTCAAGGCAAGTGTGGTTGCGCTGCTTTGCGTTATCTTTATAATTTCAGGAAAAAATATTTTCAAAGATGAAGATTATAAAGAAGACGGATTTAAGAATACTTATAAAGTAAGTGAAACAGTTCGCAAAATGGCAAACAAAATTGAAAAGCAAATCAAAGAAGATAATAAAAAAATATCAGAAGAAGAATTAAATAAATTAGAGCGAGATACAATTGTTTTAATGCCTAGAACGCTTGCTCAGGAATTAAGGCAATATAAAGATATATCACTTATATATTATATATATCTTTCTAACAACTATAAGTTCTACACAACGGATGAAGTTTATAACCAAATATATCATATCTATAATGCACTTTATAGATTTAGGGTTTGGACAAAAGAGGACATGTTAAAAGATGTAACAGACCTCGGTATAGATTATGTAGCAATAGGCTCGGGCACATATGAAAAGAATTTAGATAATATTCCGGAAGGGTTTGAGTTAATCCACGATGGAAGCAGATATGTGCTATTAAAGACAAACATTAAATAAGTTCGGAGGAAATATGAAAGAACTTGAATATCCATTTGATAGTGATTTGATATTAAAGAAAAGAAAATCTCTCAAAAGACAATTACTTGAAGATGGAAATAGCAAAATAAAAAAGAATATAGCAATACTTGGCGGTTCAACTACATCAAACGTCGCGCAGGTTTTAGAATTGTTTTTATTAGACAATAGAATTGAAGCCAATATCTATGAGAGCGAATACAACAAGTTTTACGAAGATGCTAACTTTTCAAATCCAGAGCTTGATAGTTTTAATGCAGATGTATTTTATATACATACTTCAATTCACAATATTATGGTTTGGCCAACACTTGCTGATAGTAAAGAAGTAGTTGATGAAAAATTAGAATCAGTATTTTCATATTTTAAGGGTGTTTGGGAAAGTCTCGAAAATAAAGGCGGAGTAATTATACAAAACAATTTTGAAATGCCTACATGGAGACTATTAGGAAATAAAGATGCAACAGATATTCATGGAAGAGTTAATTTCGTATTAAGACTTAACGAGAAGTTTGCGCAATATGCTGAAAGCAAAGAAAACATGTTTATTAACGACGTTAATTATCTTTCCTCATGTTCAGGAATTGATAATTGGTGCGATCCGTTTTATTGGAACATGTATAAATATTGTCCGGCTGTACCGTTTATTCCTAATCTTGCTTTTTCAGTTGCAAATATAATCAAATCAATTTATGGCAAAAATAAAAAAGCAATAGTGCTTGATTTAGATAATACACTTTGGGGCGGAATAGTAGGAGATGACGGCCCGGAAAATTTACAAATAGGCCAGGGAAGCGCTCAAGGGGAAACATATCTTGAATTTCAAGAATATATAAAAGCACAAAAAGATTTAGGAGTGCTATTAAATATTGATTCTAAGAATGAGTATGAAAATGCTGTCGCAGGATTAAACCTTGAAAGAGGAGCCTTAAAGCCAGAGGATTTCATTTGTATAAAAGCTAACTGGAATCCGAAAGATATGAACCTTACAGAAATAATAAAAGAATTAAATCTCGGCGAAGATGCTTTTGTATTTGTTGATGACAATCCGGCTGAAAGACATATTATCAGAGAGCAACTAAAAGATGTAGCAGTCCCAGCGTTTAATAATCCAGAACAGTTCATTAATGTTTTAGACAGATCAGGATTTTTTGAAGCAACAAATATATCTAGCGATGATGCAAAAAGAAATGAGATGTATAAAGCTAATATACAAAGAGCTAACGCAGAGAAAAGTTTTGAAAATTATGAAGACTATTTAATTAGTCTTGAAATGAAAGCCGATATAAAACCTTTTGAAAGTGAAGTTATTCCCAGAGTTTCCCAACTTTCAAATAAAAGCAATCAATTTAATTTAACAACACTTAGGCTGAGCGTAGCTGATGTTGAAAAAATGGCGGCTGATTCAAACTGGATTACTATTTATGGAAGGCTGGAAGATAAATTTGGAGACAACGGAGTAGTAGCTATTGAAGCTGCAGAAATTTTGCTAGATGAAGATGGCAAAAAGAATGCACACATTCGTCTTAATCTTATGAGTTGTAGAGTTCTTAAAAGAGACCTTGAATTTGCAATGTTAGATGAGCTAGTAAACATGGCGAAGGAAAAAGGGGTAGAAAAGATAATCGGATATTATTATCCAACTAAGAAAAATCAGATGGTAGCTAATCTTTATACGGATTTAGGTTATACAAAAAAAGAAGGTTACTGGGAATTAGATGTTAAGACATATCAAAAGCAATGCCATGTAATCGATATTAATAAATAGACAGGAGAAGTTATGGAAGAAAAAATTTACGAAGAACTTAATGAAATTTTCAGAGATATTTTTGATGATGATTCAATTGAATTAAAGCCAGAGACTAACTCTGATGATATCGAAGATTGGGATAGCTTAGAGCATATAAATTTAGTTGTCGCAATCGAAAAGAAATTTGGAATTAAGTTTTCTATGGATGAAGTAACCGGCATGAAGAATGTTGGTGAAATGGTTGAAATCATTAAAGCAAGAGCTTAAAGGAGTATTAAGTTGAAAGAGAAAGTTATAAATATACTTAAAGAAATTAATGAAGAAATTTTAGATTATGAAGGCTCAAACATGGTTGAAGATGAAATCATAACATCTCTTGATATGATTGAAATTGTGTCTGCACTTGAAGATGAATTCGAAATTTCGATTTCTGCAAAATATATAAATGCAGATGAATTTGCAACAGTGGATTCTATTTGCGAATTGGTAGAAAAACTTAAAGCATAGATTACCTAAAGGAAAGCAATGGTATTTTCAGGAAACATATTTTTATTCATATTTTTACCTTTGACTTTAATTTTCTATTTCAATCCTTTTACTAAAAAGTGTAAGGACAAAGGAAGAAAATTTAAGAATATTGTCTTGCTTGTTGCGAGTTTAGTTTTCTATGCATGGGGTGAACCAAAATTCATTTTTATATTAATGGCCTCTATAGTTCTTAACTGGCTTATTGGTCTAGGTCTTGGTAAGTATGAAAAGATTGCTATAAGAAGATGGCTTTTGGCGGCAGCGCTTGTATTAAATATCGGATTGCTTTTTGTGTTCAAGTATCTTGGATTTACCGCAGGGATTTTTGGGGTAAATATAAACATAGCGCTTCCGCTTGGAATTAGTTTTTACACATTCCAAATTTTATCCTATGTACTTGATGTTTATTACAACAAAGATAAGGTTCAAAAAAATATATTGCTTTTAGGGCTTTACATATCAATGTTCCCACAATTGGTCGCTGGTCCTATTGTTAGATACGAAGAAGTAGCAAAAGAACTTTTAGACAGAAAAGAAACAAGTGAAGATATAACATACGGAGTAACAAGATTTGTTTATGGACTTGGGAAAAAAGTTATTCTTTCAAACTATCTTGCTATAATTGCGGATTATGCTTTCCTTAGTACGGGCGCAGCTTCAGTCCTTACGGCATGGCTTGGAACTATTTGCTATACGCTTCAGATTTATTTTGATTTTTCAGGTTATTCAGATATGGCTATTGGCCTTGGAAGGATATTTGGATTTAGATTCCCTGAAAACTTTGATTATCCATATGTGTCATTATCATTTACCGAATATTGGCGTAGATGGCACATGACATTAGGAAGCTGGATGAGAGATTATCTTTTTTATCCACTTCAAAAAAGTAATGCTTTTATAAAACTTGGCACATGGTCAAGAAAGAAACTTGGAAAGAAAAAAGGAAAATATGTTCCAGTTATTTTATCTTTGCTTGTTTTATGGCTGGCTATGGGTATATGGCATGGAGCAAATTGGAACTTTTTAGTATGGGGACTTTTGTTCTTCGTACTTATGAGTTTTGAGAGCTTATCAGGATTAGGAAAGAGAGCACTAAAGGCAGCAAATACAAAAGGATTTAAGGTTAGTAAAATTTTTTATCACATTTATGTAGTATTCTTTTTATTAATTGCTTATGTGCTTTTTAGAGCTGAAAGCCTTAGTGTTGCGATTGATTACATAAAAAACATGTTCGGAGGAACAATAAACGGATTTATAGATTCGGATTTTATTGATTATATAAGTAATGGCAAATATGTACTTATAGCCAGCATTTTGCTTTGTACACCGCTTGCAAGATGGGTTAGCAATAAAGTTACGAATGAAAAAGTTAAAGGAGTAGCAAGAGGAATACTAACATTAGTAATTTTTGCATTATCGGTATTACTTATTGTTACCGGTTCATACAATCCGTTCATATATTTTAACTTTTAAGAGATATGGAATTTAAAAAAGAAAACAAATTTCATAAAGTGATGACTAGAATTGTTATCGGTATCATGATTGCTTTCTTGGTTTCAATCATAGTTGTAGCGATTGCAATTAAACTTGGTGCAAAAGAACTTTTTACAATGGATCATGATATTGAAACAGAAGTTTATGAATTATCAGAAGAAGATAATTTTATTAACGATGTTTTTAAAAAATATAATAACGCTTTATATGGCGGAAAAAATTATATTGATGCATATGCAAATGATTTACTTTTTGGAAGAACTTTTATGGTTGAAAGTGCGGCACGATATAAAAAGTTTATTGGCTGGAAACTTTATGCACCAAGCGAATACAATAGCATTTTATATTTAGACGATGGACATTTAGCAAGTGCAAATCCAAAAGAGAAAAAAGAAGATATTCAAAAAATAGCAACAAAAATCAATTCGCTTAAAGATGTTGCAAACGAAGCGGGTTCAGATTTTACTTATATACAAACAGTTGGAAATATAGATAAATTTGGTGATAAAAAAATAAATAACGTTAAAGATTTTGCTAACTATAATGCGGACATGCTTCTTAGCGATTTGAAAAAATATAATATTAAGTGTTTCGACTTAAGAGATACGGCACATGAAGAGATAGATAATTTTCATGAACTTTTCTATATAACTGATCATCATTGGAAAACACAAAGCGCTCTTTGGGGAACGAAAAAAATTGCTAACTACTTAAATGCAAATTATGGCGTAGGAATTGATGAAAGTATTTTTGATGAAAATAATTTTAGTAGTGAAATTAAAAAAGATTACTATTTAGGATCTCTTGGAAAGAAAGCAACCTTAGCGCTTACAAACGCCGATGACTTTACAATTTTAAGACCAAAGACGGAAACTAATTTTACTTTTACAAATTCAAATGGATTAAATAAAACAGGAAGCTTTGATGTTTTGCTTAACGAAGATCAAATTGATAATCCAAAGATTTATAAAAGAGAGTGCTATCTTGGATTACTTTCGTTTGAAGCATCAGGTTTATCAAGCATAGTAAATAATAATATAGATAATGATAAATATATATTAATGATTGGTGATTCGATGATGATACCGGTAGCGGGATATTTAGCACTTGATTGTAAAAAGGTTGAACTTATCGATCCAAGATATTTTGATGGTAGTATAAAAGAGTATGTAAAAAAAGTAAAAGCAGATATTGTAATTGCTACGTATTCAACAACTATAATTCAGGATTTTTATCCGTGCTTTGATTTTGATTAATTATGTATGACAAGATAATTATTGGTGCAGGTTTATATGGACTTTATGCGGGAATGATTTCCGCAAAAAAAGGCGAGAAAGTCTTAATCTTAGAAAAAGATCAAGAGGCTTTTATGCGTGCAACTTATATAAACCAGGCAAGAGTCCATTTAGGTTACCATTATCCAAGATCACTTTCGACCGCACAAAGCACGGCAAAATATTTTGATAAATTTATTAATCAATTTCCGGAATGCATTGAAAAAGATTTTGACCAGATTTATGCAACGAGTACCCATTTTTCATGGACTGACGGAAAAGAATTTAAAAAATTCTCACAAAACGCAAATATACCTTGCGAGGAAGTTGCAAAGGAAGATTATTTCAAGCAGGGAATGGTAGATAATGCATTTCTTACAAAAGAAGTAACTTTCGATGCAATTATATTAAGAGATAAGCTTTTAGAAGAAATAAAAAAATATAACAATGTTGAAATAAAATATTCCCAAGCTGTTATAGGAATAAAAAAAGAAAATGATGTCTATAAGTTAATAACAAAAGAAGGCGAATTTGATTCTTGCTTTGTATTGAATGCAACATATGCCTCTGTTAATGAGATTTGCGAATTAGCAGGCTTTGAACCTTTTAAGATTAAATATGAACTTTGCGAAGTAATACTTTGTAAAGTAAATGACGAATTGAAAAATGTGGGGATTACGGTTATGGATGGCCCGTTCTTTAGTATTATGCCATTTGGAAAAAGCGGATATCATTCATTAACTTCAGTAACTTTCACACCACATAAAACAAGTTTTGACACATGTGCGATCTTTTCCTGTCAAAAAAATAGCGAAGGAAAATGTAACGAAAAATATTTAGGCAATTGTAATAATTGCCCTGCTGCGCCAAAAAGCGCATGGGGATATATGTCACAACTTGCAAAAAAATATATGTTAGATAAATTTGAATTTGAATATGTTAAATCACTTTATTCGATGAAACCTATATTAAAAGCTTCTGATGTTGACGATTCACGCCCGACATGTATTAAAGTACATACAAAAAATCCAACATTTGTTAGCGTACTATCAGGAAAGATTACAACGGTCTATGACCTGGAGGAAGTATTATGAATATAAGCAAAGAACAAAATTTTGTATCTGCAATCATCTATGTTAGAAATAACGCTGGTACTATCAAAGACATGTTAGAACATGTAAAAACTAATCTTGAAAAATTAGTTGAGAAATATGAAATCATTTGTGTTAATGATGCATCAACAGATGAGAGCGAAAATATTATTAAAGAAGTTGCAAAAGACTATGATGGAGCAATTTCTATTGTAAATATGGGATACACGCAAGGTGTTGAGCTCTCGATGAATGCGGGTGAAGATCTTGCTATAGGAGATTTTGTTTTTGAATTTGACCGCGCTTTAGTTTCATGGGATGAAGACATGATGGAAAAGATATATGCGAAGATGCAAGAAGGTTATGATATAGTTTCTGCTTGCCCATTAACTGGAATAAAAACTTCTTCAAAATTATTTTATAGCATATTTAATATAGCTTCTCATTCACCATATAAATTGAAAACAGAAAGTTTTCGTTTGATTTCGAGAAGAGCAATTAATAGAGTTACATCTATGAATCATGCGCAGATGTATAGAAAAGCAGTTAATGCAAATTCAGCACTCAAACAAACATTTATAGAATTTACCCCAACTGTAAATACTAAGGATTCAAAAACTTATTCAAAAGAAAGAAGAGCATTAGCGATTGATTCATTAATTTTATTTACAGACCTTGGATATAAAATAGCTTTTGCAATATCAATTATTATGTTGGTCTTTGCTGCAATTGTTGGAATTTATACGGTAATCGTTTTTGCAACAGGCCATCCGGTTGAAGGCTGGACACCAATTATGATTTTCCTTGCAATTGGATTTTTCGTTTTATTCTTAATTCTGACATTTGTTATTAAATATTTATCGTTAATCTTAAATCTTAACTTTAAGAGACAAAGATATATTGTTGAAGAAATTATTAAATTATAGTTTTAGGTGAAAAAATGAACGAGTACAAATATGAAGATATTCAAATAGGATTAGAAGAAAGCTTTAGTGTGCAAGTAACTGAAAAAATGCTTAGCTCTTTCAAGGATATTACAGGAGATATAAATCCTTTGCATAATGATGAAGAATATGCAAAAGAGCAAGGATTTGAAGGTAAGGTGGCTTACGGGATGCTTACATCTTCATTTTTATCAACGCTTGCGGGAGTATATTTACCAGGCAAATATTCGTTGATTCAAAATGTAAGCGTGGAATTTCCAAAACCGGTTTTCTTAGGAGAAAATTTAACGATTAAGGGAAAAGTAATCGAGAAGAATGACATATTTAAATTTATTGTCCTTAAAGTTTTAATAACAAACGAAAAAGGTGAAAAGAAAGTAAAAGGAAATATGCGTATAGGAGTAATTAAATGAGAAGATTTTTAATTACAGCTGCTGATTCAGCACTTGGCAAAGAATTAATAAAAAAATTATGCGAAACAAATATCGATGATATAGAGTGGATATTTGGAACATATTATGATGCAAAAGAAACATTAGATGAATTAATAAAAGAATATCCGATGTTAAACGACAAATTAATTCTTAAAAAGGTTGATATGTCAAAAATAGAGGAAATAGAAGTATTGGTAAAGGAAATAGAAGATAAAGAACCTATTACTGATATGGTTCATTTTCCTGCACCTAAGGCACGTCCTTTACAGTTTAAGAAAATGACATGGGATATTTTTAGAGCAAACATGGAAATATCTTTTAGGTCAGCAGTACTTATTTTGTTTTGCGTTTTACCAAGAATGGCAAAAGAAAAAGTTGGCAAGGTTGTGCTAATGTCTTCGATTTACGCATTAGAAGAAGCTACACCAAATTTTCTTTCTGCTTATGTTTCAACTAAGAGTGCAATGATTGGACTTACAAGATCTCTTGCAAAGGAATATGAAGATAAAAATATTCAAATAAATTCATTAGCTCCGGATTTTACTGATACAAAGTTTTTAGATGATATGCCAGATGTAATGAAAGATATTGTGGTTCAAAAATCTGAAAGAAAGCGCATGCTTAATACGGATGAAGTTATTGAGAAAATGATGGAGTTATTAGATAAAGATAATATAGATAACGGAAAGGTATTGGTTGTTAAATGAAAGCGTTAGTAGGATATACAGGTTTTGTAGGTGGCAACTTAGCTAAAAGCGGTAAATTCGATAAATTATATAATAGCAAAAATATTGAAGAAGCTTTTGGAACAAAGCCAGACTTTTTAGTTTACGCAGGAGTTCCATCTACAAAGTTTTTGGCTAATAAATTTCCAGAAAAAGATAAAGAAGAAATATTAAATGCTTTTGAAAACATAAAAAAAATTAATCCAAAAGAGTTGGTTTTGATATCAACAATAGATGTTTATGGTAAGCCAAATCATGTAACAGAAGAAGACGAAGCAATAAGTAGCGAGCCGTATGGGGCAAATAGATTATTTCTTGAAAAATTAGTAAGAGAAGAATTTAAGGACTGCATTATAGTAAGGCTCCCAGCACTTTTTGGAACAGGAATAAAAAAGAATTTTATTTTTGATTATATTAATTATATTCCTGCAATTTTGAATGAAGAAAAATTTTCTCAGTTATCAAAAAAGAATATAAGACTTTTAAAATATTATAGAAAAAATAATAATGGATTTTATGAATGCAAAAAAATAAGTGACAGAGAAAAACATAAACTACGAAAAATTTTTGAAGAATTATCTTTTAGCGCTCTTAATTTTACAGATAGCAGAGCAAAATACCAGTTCTATAATTTAGAACACCTTTATGATGATATAAGATATGCATCTAAACAGGGAATAAAATTGCTTAATATTACTTCTGAACCCGTTAGTGCAGCAGAAGTATACGCATATGTAGAAAGTGCTAGTTTTACAAATGAAATTAGCGATAATCCTGCCTTTTATGATGAAAGAACTTTGTACTATGAAACGTTCGCGGGTTATCCTGCAAAAGATGGAATAGGCGGATATTTATATAATAAAAATGAGATACTTAGAGAAATTAAAAAATTTATAGAGGAGATGAAATAATATGAAGTTTGCAGTTTCAAATATTGCATGGAGTCCTGAAGAAGACGAGCAAATTTATGAATATATGAGTGATAAAAGAATGGCTATTGAGATTGCGCCAACTAGAATTACTCCATGGAAAGAAGACGAATATACAAAAAGAAAGTATGGCCCATATGATCAAATTAATGAAGCTACATCATGGGCAAAACATCTTTATGCAAAATATGGAATCAAAGTTGTTTCGATGCAGTCAATCTTAAATAGTATTGATGCAAACTTTTTCAAAAGCAGAGCAGAAGAAAAATTCTTGATTAGTTATCTAAAAAGAGCAATAGATTATGCAAGAGCTATTGGATGTGGAAACATTGTATTTGGCTGTCCAATGAATAGAAATATTCCTGAATGGATGCTAATAAACGATGTAACTAGAACGGCTGTTGAGTTCTTTAGTGAACTTACGGTGTATGCTGCTCAAAACGGAGTATGTATAGCTATAGAAGCTAACCCTGAAATATATAGAACAAATTTTATTACTCAAACGGAACAAGCTTTCGAACTTGCTAAGTATATTCAAAAAAGTGTCGGTAAAGGCGCTGCACAGGCTTTTAAGGTAAATTTAGATTTCGGAACAATTATCTGCAACAGGGAAAGAATTTCTTCTCTTATTACACCGGAAAATATTCCGTTAATTAATCATGTACATATTAGTGAACCAAATCTTGTTATGCTTAAAAAGAGAAAAGCACATTCAGAAGTTATTAAACGATTAGAAAAATCAGACTATAGTGGTTATGTTTCAATTGAAATGAAGATGCCACCTAGACCGATTGAACTTATTGCGTCAATAGAATATATAAGATCATTAGGCTAAATGAAAACATTAAAAGTAATCGGAAAAATTATACTGACGATTATCCCGATTATATTAATCTGGGTGTTCTTATGCTTATTCCCACAAAATTATATGGATGGGGAGTATTCTTACTATACCCAGACAAAGGATTATATTCATGGCAATACTAATCTTAAGCCAGCCAGCGTTATAGTTCTTGGTGATTCAAGAGCTAAATCAGGCATTAATCCAAAATTGATATCAGATGATTGCTTTAGTCTTGCTCAAGGCGGATCAACTTCTATAGAAAGCTATTACACATTGAAAAATTATATTGAAAATATGGGCGCTCCAAAATGTGTTTTGCTTTCTGATTGTTCATATCACTTTGCAAGTGTTGATGGATTTTGGACAAGAAATATTTATTTTAATTTTTTGAATTTCAAAGAAGCTAGCGAGGTAATAGATACTGCGAAAAGATTTGATGAGATGGAGGCACTTTGCGCAAATGGCGAAAAGGGAATCCTTACTTTATTTGAATATAAAATCAAATCACCAACAAAATATATGTCTGCAATCGTAAATTCATTTAGTGAAAATAGAAAAGAAATAAATAAGAAATTATATCAGCAGATGGTTGATGATAAAGGCTTTAAGAGTTTTGTTAGTTGGTGGCCGACATCAACCGAATATGATATGGAAGAAATTAACATCCTAAAAACACTCGATTATTACTATAGAAAAACAATAGATCTTTGTATTGAAAATAATATTGAGGTTTATTCACTTAATATGCCGTTAATTGAAACAACGTATAATGAGAGCAAGAAAATATGGGAACCTTTTAGCGAATATTTTACAGAGCTCAAAAAAGATTATTCCGATTTTGAAAACGTCCATATAGAAACAGGTTTTGATAAATATGATGAAAAATATTTTGATGATGCTGACCATCTAAATAGCGAAGGAGCAAAGGTTTACACCTTAAATCTTAAAGAAAAAATATTAAAGGAGGATGAAAGATGACTTTCCTTAGTCTTGCGTTCGTAATCTTCTTTTTAATAATTTTCGCTCTTTACTATCTGCTTCCTAAAAAAGCAGGATGGATTATTTTACTTATAGCATCACTTGTGTTTTATTTATCAATAGGAATTGCTGCGTTAGCGGCAATTGTTATAGAAACGCTTATTGCTTACTTTTTAGCAAAGAAGGCAACTAATAAAAAGAACTTAATTTTAGCGATATCATTAATTCTCATTGCATTAATGGTGGGAATAAAACTTGTTCCGTTTAAGACAATAAGCTTTTTAGGAATGTCTTATTATACGCTGATGTTAGTTGGATATATGGTTGATGCAAATAGACAGATGATTGAGCCAGAGAAAAACTTTGCTAAGCTTTTACTTTTTGCAGGATTTTTACCAACTATAATTCAAGGCCCTATAAATAGATATTCAGAACTTATGCCACAGCTTCTTAAAGAACCTAAGTTCGATGGCCAAAATATTTTTAACGGGTTGGTAAGATTTGCGTGGGGCGCTTTTAAGAAGATGGTAGTTGCTAATAGGATTAGTCTTTTTATGAGTTCTATTGCAATACATGACAAGGCCGCAGGCTCAATAGTTTTACTTAATTTACTTTTAATGGTGCCGGAACTTTATGCAGACTTTTCGGGATATACAGATATGGCAATAGGCATAGGCCAGATGCTTGGGGTTAATCTTCCAGAGAACTTCAAACAGCCTCTGTTTTCAAGAAGTGTTTCCGAATTTTGGCGTAGATGGCATATTACACTTAGCTCATGGCTTAAAGATTATGTTTATTATCCAATTGTAATGAGTAAGCCAGCAAAGAAGTTCTTAAAGGCTGCTAGCAAAGAAAAGAAAAAAGCTAGAACAAAATTAATTTCATGTGTAGCGATGTTTATACTTTGGACATTTATGGGATTATGGCATGGAACGGGCTGGAAATTCTTAATACTCGGTATTTATTGTGCAGCCGTGTTTGTGATTACTTTCCTTTTAGAGCCGGTAAGCAAAAGTTTTGGAAATGCGCATCCTAAACTCGTAGCGAATCCACTTTGGAAATTCTGGGGACAGCTTAGAACGTTTTTACTTATGTGGTTTGCTTTTATTATGATAGGTATAAGCAGTCTTTCTAAATTTGGAAATTATGTTGCAAGAATTTTTACAGACTTTAGGATTCAAAAAGTTTTTGATGGTGGATTATTGAAATATGATTTAGGTTTGCCACAGTGGATTTTACTTTTAATAGGTCTTGCATCGATGCTTATTGTTTCAATTATTGAATATAATAAAAAAGAGAGCATAGTAAAAATAATCGCAAGACAAAAATTGCCGATAAGAATATTAGTTTATTGGTTTTTGATAGTTATGATTTTGTTCTCACTTAGCGTACAAAATACTGAATTTATTTACGCACAGTTTTAATAAAAATTCCGAGCGCGAGCAGGAGGGCACCATACGAGCAGGAGGGACCTTTTAGGGGAGGTACCTGCGAAGTATGGGAGATGTTCTGCGGGAGCGAGGTATATAGATTATTAGGAGTTAGTATGAAATACAATATTTTATTTCCGGTTTATAACGAAGAAAACAGAATAGAAAACGGAATAACAAAAACAATCGAATTTACAAAAAAGCATATGCCGAATTTTGAGTGCGAGTTTACCATTGTAGATAATGGATCCACGGATAACACAAAGGAAATAGCTTTAGAACTTGAAAAGAAATATGAGAAGGTAAAATATATCTGCATTGAGCAAAAAGGTGTTGGAGCAGCTTTTAGAGCTGGCGCAAGGCAAAACGACTGTGAAATAATAGGATATATGGATATAGACCTTTCTACAGATCTTAGATATCTTTTATCAGTTAGAAATATTTTTGAAGATAGCGAAGAGATAATGATGGTTAATGCTTCTAAACAAGCCAAAGGAGCAAGAACAATCGGAAGAAAGTGGTATAGAAATGTTACTAGTAAGGGCTTAACTCTTTTAATGAAGACTGGGCTTAACATGAAATCAACGGATGCAATTTGCGGATTTAAATTTTTCAGGAAGGACTTTTTAGAAAGATTAATGTGCGAAGCAGATGATACGGAGAATGGATGGTTTTATATAATTGAATTGCTTATTCGCGCAGAAAGAAGCGGACAAAAAATGGTTGAGCTTCCGGTAGTATATACAGAAGTAGAAGGTGGACATGTAAACGTAGTTAGTCAAACACTGAATTACATGTCAAACATATATAAACTTAGAGGTAGATTAAAGTAATGGAATTTAGCCATATTACACAAGCTTTAGATACGTTTGCGAATCAAACGCCAGATAAGACAGGCTTTGTTGATTTAACAGGCCAGATGACGTTTAAACAAATGCAAAATAATGCTTTCCTGATTGCGAAAGCTATTCTTAGCAAACTTAAAGATAAAAAGGGTAATGTTGCAATTATTATGCCATCAGGAATTTTAGAAGCGGCAACTCTTTTTGGAATCTTGTATTCTAAAAATGTCTTTTCATGTATTGATGATAAAATGCCTAACGAGCGTATATATAAAATATTTGATGTGCTTGAACCAGTTGCAATTATTACGGATAAAGAATCAAAAGAAAAAGTAGACAGTCTTAATTTTAAAGGACCTGTTCTGGTTTTTGAAGATTGTCTTGAACTTGAATTGGATATAAAGCTACCTGTAATAGAAACAGACGAAAAAATAGAAAATGAGCCTGCAGGAATTATTTTCACATCCGGCTCAACAGGTACTCCAAAAGGTGTAATTCAAAGTCATAAATCACTTTTAAGCGTTGCAATATCTTATAGAGATAATATTGGCGTTAAACAAAGCGATAACATGGGTATTCAATCACCTTTATATTATGGGCTTGGAATACATGATACATTCATAGCGTTAAGTGCGGGTGCTACATGTATTTATATTCCGAAGAATTTATTTACCCAGCCGGAAGAACTTACAAAGTTTTTAATAGAAAAAAAGATTTCGTTAGTTTATTGGTCTACAAATGCGGCGATGATAGCATCCAGATTTAGTATTTGGGAAGGCTATGAAGAAGAATTATCAAAGACGATGCGTGTTATTTCATTTGCAGGGGATAGTCCATCGACAAAACTTATTAATAAAATGCGCACAGCTCTTCCTAACATAGATTATTATCAGTGCTATGGTTCAACAGAATACTTTTATAACTTTTTCAATCCAATTGTTGGAGAAATTGATGATGACAGTGTTGTTCCAATTGGCCGCCCAGCAGAGTTTGTAAATGCATATATATTTACGGATGAAAACGAGTTGTTCGAAGTATGCCCGGAAAATAAAGGAATAGAAGGGCAGCTTTGCATAGAAGGGTCAGGGTTAAGCCTTGGCTATTTAAAAGATGAAGAGGGAACAAAAAATAAATTCTGCAATCATCCGTCAAAGCCAGGAGTTAAAATTTTATTTACTGGTGATATAGTAAGAATTAATGAAGAGGGTAAAGTAGTTTTCAAAACCCGAAAAGATTTTATGGTTAAAATGATGGGCCATAGAATAGAACTTGGAGAGATAGAAATCACAGCATGCTCGCTAGATGATACAATGCAATGCGCATGTGTTTTTGATAAAGCAAAAGAAAGAATAATTATGGCTTATGTTGGAAAATATCAAGAAAAAGAGCTTAAACAAATGCTTAAACTTAAGCTCCCGGCACATATGATTCCAAGGGAAATCATAAAACTTGATAAGCTTCCACTTAATCCAAGTAACAAAATAGATAGATTAAAATTACAGGAAATGTTTATTAAGTAGGTGAATTATGGGATTTAGAATTACGTCAATGTTAACAATTGAATATGCAAAGAAAAACTATGATGTTGATTTAAGTAAAAGTTTAAGCTTAGGTCGTCAGTTCAGGGCGTTTACAAAAGAAGAATTTAAGAAGTTTATGCCAAATAAAGCAGCACTGCTTTCTGACGCGAAGATTGAAGAAGATTTTAGTACGCCTTATGCTGAAAAACTTTTTGAAGACATTTATGGAGCAAGGCTTGAAAGCTTGGATGGATTTGCACATGAAGATCCAGACATAGTACATGATCTTAATAAGCCAATACCAGAAGAATATAAAAATCAATATTCTCTTATTATTGATGGCGGTACAATGGAGCATGTTTTTAATGCGCCACAGCTATTAAAGAATTGTTTTGATATGCTTAAAGTTGGCGGATATTATATATCAATGGTTCCAACAAATAATTTCAATGGACATGGTCTTTACCAGTTTTCACCTGACTTTTTCTATAGCGTATTTTCAAAACATAATGGTATAGAAATAAAAGACGTATTTATCGTTAAATTTTCATCTAAAAACAAAGTATGGAAAATTAAAAACTCTCCTGCTAATGCAGCTGAGAGAATTCAATTTGATGTAAATACTCAAACAGAAATATACGTAATCGCTAAAAAGGTAGCTCCAACGCCAGAAGTAATTACAGCACAACAAACGGATTATGAAGAAGGGTGGTATGAAGAAGGAAAGAGTATAAGCAATACCGAAAGTAGAGATGCACTTATCGCAAAGGCTCCTAGAAAGCTCGTCTACACATTCAGACAGTTCATCTTCGAACCACTGGTCCGCCGTAAAAACCGCACCGTAATTAAATTATAAAGGCTCGCGGACATTGTGACTCGTTATCGGCGAGTTGGAACCCGAGCCAGGAACGAGTTACACTGTCCGCGAGTAATATAAAAAGTTCGTATAAAAAAGGGAGGTCTTCGAGACCTCCCTTTAAGAATATTTGAAATTAGTTGTTTTGCGCAGCTTTAGGCTTTTTGTTAGTTAATAGCTTAATTACGTAAAGTGTTGCAATCATCAGTACAACTGATATTGGAAGTACGATAGCCGCATTTGGAATAAAGCCTGCAATTATGTAACATACGAATGAAACAGCAGCAACTGTTATTGCGTATGGAAGCTGGGTACTTACGTGAAGTACGTGGTCGCATTGAGCACCAGCACTTGCCATAATAGTTGTATCTGAAATAGGTGAGCAGTGGTCACCACAAACAGCACCAGCCATTGAAGCACTCATGCAGATAATTCCTAATGGATGATCAAGTGGGAACATTGTAAGTGTGATAGGAATAAGAATTCCGAATGTGCCCCAACTTGTACCAGTTGCAAATGAGATACCACATGCAATAAGGAATACCAAAGCTGGAAGGAATGAAGAGAAACCACCAACACTTGCCATAATGCTTTCAACAAATATAGTAGAACCAAGCGAATCAGTACAAGCTTTAATTGTCCATGCAAACATAGTTATAAGAATTGATGGAACCATAATCTTAAAACCTGTTGGAACCGCATCCATACATTCTTTGAAAGATACACGTTTTCTAATTAAGTAATAAATCATAGTAATAATTAAGGCAACAACGCCACCATACATAAGGCCAACAGAAGCATCACTGTTTGAGAATGATTCAACAAAAGTTGCACCATCTAAAATTCCACCAGTGTACATAAGACCAAGAGTACAGCATACGATAAGTATTAATATTGGCAACACAAGATCAATAATTGTTCCGTTTTCATTATAGCCTTCTTCTTCTGCATCTATATATGGATTTCTTCCACCGAAAAGATCACCTTCATCTGCGAGCTTAGAAGCCTTCTTCATTGGGCCATATTCAAAATTAAATATTACTAAGAAGAACATCATAACTACTGTAAGTATTGCGTAGAAGTTAAAAGGAATAGAAGCAATAAAAGCTTTAAGACCTTGACCTTCACCTACGTAACCGGATACTGCAGCAGCCCAGCTACTAATAGGAGCAATAATACAAATAGGAGCAGCAGTAGCATCAATAACATAAGCTAATTTAGCACGGCTAACACCAGATTCGTCACTTACAGGACGCATAACTGAACCAACAGTTAAGCAGTTAAAATAGTCATCTATGAAAATAAGAATGCCAAGGATGATAGTTGCTATTTGAGCACCACCTTTTGAGTGAATCTTTTTAGCTGCCCACTTACCGAAAGCAGCACTACCGCCGGCACGGTTCATTAAGCAAACCATAATTCCGAGAATAACTAAGAAAATCAAAATACCAACGTTATAAGTATCTGCTAAAGATTTTTCTACGAAGCAAGTAGAAAATACATGCTCTAAAGCTTTAAGTGGATTTCCATTAGAGTATAAAAATCCGCCAACGACAATACCTATAAATAAGGAAGAATAAACTTCCTTAGTAATAAGGGCTAGAGCAATAGCAATAACTGGTGGTAATAATGACCATGCTTTGCCGTAGAAAATACTTGTTGGAGCATCGCCATCACCGGCTAAAACGGTCATTGAAAATAACAATGCGAAAACAGCGGCTACAACAACAATTCTAGCGATTCGTCTTCCTTTTGATAAAGGAACTCGGTTTCTTCTGAAAATATTCATATTAAGTCCTCCTAAAATAAAAAATGATGTTTAACTTATGCGTAAACATCACATTGGTGGAACATTTAAATTACAATGCCTGAAAGCGCTCCACTAAACGTGACAGTCTGCTGTGTATTTCATAGCAGCCCAACTCCCTTCGGTTTAGGCCTTAGTTCGTTTCGGCGATATCCCCTTTCATTAAAGTAGCTCCTAAAAACTTTTGCCTTAATTACTGATGTTTATCGCACCTCTATTCAGCATAAACAATTAATTTAAGGGATTATAATAAATCAAAAATGCTTTGTCAACAAAATTGACTTTTTGCCTAAAAAATGGTATATTTAGTAAAGAAATTGTAACAATTTCTTAACAATTATGGACAGACAAGTAAGAAATAGTAAGTTAATATCAATTATTCTGGCAGTGCTAATAACCGCTTTAGGTTTTGGCACTATGTTTTTGGTTACAGAAATAAAAACAACGGTTGTCGAGGCAACGGATATGACACTTCCAAAGGCGGGTATGTCAGGAGTTATAGAGAAATATTCTAGAGCAACAGGCGGAAGTTCAATTGATTACCTTTCAACAACAGCACTTATGTCAGGACTTGAAAAGTATAATGAGTATTATGACAAAAGAGGCAGAATAATAGGAAAAACAATCGTATTTACCGGAGAGGTAGACTCGATTATATTTAGCAAACCAACGGGTTACGCTAGAATAGAAAGAAATGAAGCTGATGGAGTACCGGTAGGAGTAATTAAGAAAAATGCTGTTGCAACATTGCTTAGCCAGCAAAAGGATGATTGGTATCAGGTAGTTTCAAATGGCATAATGGGTTACATCAAGAAAGATGGATTCGTTACAGGCAAGGAAGCAGAAAAGTTAGACAAGGACACATATGAAACACTTGCATATGCTAACCTAAACAATGCTTATGTTTATCCTGAACCTAATACGGATAGTGAGTTCATGTATTGCATGCCTGAAAATATCGGTTTCCAGATATTGGGTGAGGAAGAAGAATTTACTAAGCTCAACATACCAAATATGGGAGAAGGCTGGATTTTAACAGAAGACATTACTGCTAAGATATCGAGAAAATATGTACTTTCAACTGCTGTTGCAGCAGACCAAACAGAAAGAATAGCAAAAGGACAATTATTAGCTCAGGCGATTAAAGAGAAAGCAATTAATGATAGAATTGCAGCCGAACTCGAAGCCGTATTAGCAGAAGAAAGAAGAAGAGCCTATGAAGAAGCAATGGAAAATTGGGACGGAGGCGTAGGCGGCCAGGCTATTGTTGATTTTGCAAGCCAGTTTGTTGGATGGCTTCCATATGCATATGGAGGAGCATCACTTGTAGATGGAGCGGATTGCTGCGGTTTCACAATGGCAGTATTTGCTGAATTTGGATATAACATTCCAAGAACTACTGATGCCCAAATGTATTATGGTGGAGGCGTAGATGTTCCACTTGAAGAGATTATGCCAGGCGATATAATTTATTACGGTTCACATGTTGCAATATATGCTGGAGATGGCCAGATTATACATGAACCGTTCCCAGGAGAGAATTGTAAATACGATTCAATTAATATTATGCCAATTTATGGTGCGGTAAGATACGCATATTAATACGAAAATAAAATAACTCTAAAAAAGGGGTGATATTATGAAATATACAATAGTAGCAAGAAATTTTGATTTAACAGAAAGTCTTAAGGCAACTATTCAAGGGAAAATTAGTAAGTTAGAAAGATATTTTTCTCAAGATTCGGAAGCCCATATTACTCTTAGTACAGAAAGAGGTAGAGAAAAAATAGAAGTTACAATTCCGGTAAAGGGCGGGCTAATTCGTGCTGAAGAAGCTAGCTCAGATGTTAATGTCGCAATTGATTTAGTTGAAGATGCAATTGAATCTCAACTTAAAAAATATAAAAATAAAATTATAGATAGATATCAGGATCGTAAAGTATTTACAAAAGAATATATTGAAGAAACATATGAAGATGAAAATGAAATCAAAATTGTAAAATCAAAACGTTTTGATTTTAAGCCAATGGATCCAGAAGAAGCATGTATGCAGATGGACCTTTTAGGACATAATTTCTTTGTATTTACAAATGCGCAAACTGAGCAGATAAATGTTGTTTATAAAAGAAAAAATAATACTTACGGATTAATTGAACCAGAATTCTAGAAAGGTAAGACTTATATGGCGCTAAATATTTTTGGCAATCATAGTGATAAAGAAGTTAAAAGAATAATGCCGCAAGTTAAAGCTATCGAAGCTTTACGAGACGACATGATGAAGCTTTCTGATGAGCAGATGAAAGCTAAGACACAGGAGTTTAAACAAAGATATCAAAACGGAGAAACTTTAGATGATCTTTTAGTTGAAGCCTTTGCCCTTGTCAGAGAAGCAACAAGAAGACAACTTGGAACAGAGCATTATCCGGTCCAGCTTATGGGCGGTATTGTTCTTCATCAAGGTCGTATTGCTGAAATGAAAACAGGTGAAGGAAAAACACAAACATGTTTACTTCCTTCATACTTAAATGCGCTTTCAGGAAAAGGTGTACATGTTGTAACAGTCAATGATTACCTTGCAGCCCGTGATGCTGAGTGGATGGGACAAGTTCATAGAAGCTTAGGCTTAAGCGTAGGTGTTGTACTTAATGGCATGGAAAATAAAGAACGCCAGGAAGCATACGCATGCGACATTACGTACATAACAAATAATGAATTAGGATTTGATTACTTAAGAGATAACATGGTAGTTCGCGAAGAAGATTTAGTACAGCGTGAACTTAATTTTGCTATTGTCGATGAGGTCGACTCAATTCTTATAGATGAAGCAAGAACACCGCTTATTATTTCTGGACAAAGTTCAAAGTCAACAAAGCTTTACGAACTTTGTGATATTTTAGCAAAACAACTTCAGCGTGGTGAAGCTAAAGAACTCGCTAAGATGGATATCATCATGGGCGAGAAGATGGAAGAAACGGGAGACTTTGTCGTAAGTGAAAAAGAAAAGGTTGTCAATCTTACGGAACAAGGTGTAAAGAAAGTTGAACAATTCTTCAAAATTGAAAACCTTGCTGATCCTGAAAACTTAGAAATTCAACATAACGTTATCTTAGCTCTTCGTGCACATAACCTTATGCATAAAGACCAAGAATATGTTGTTAAAGATGATGAGATATTAATCGTTGATGAATTTACAGGACGTATTATGCCGGGCCGTCGTTACTCAGATGGTCTTCATCAAGCAATAGAGGCAAAGGAACATGTACAGGTAAAAAGAGAGTCTAAGACACTTGCTACTATTACGTTCCAGAACTTCTTTAATAAATATGCTAAAAAAGCCGGAATGACGGGTACTGCTAAAACAGAAGAAAATGAATTTAGAAATATTTACGGAATGGACGTTGTTGAAATTCCTACAAACGTTCCAGTAATTCGTAAAGACCTTGAAGATGCTGTTTATAAAACAAAGAAAGAAAAATATAGAGCAGTTGTTGAAGAAATAATTAAAGCTCATGAAAAAGGGCAGCCGGTACTTGTAGGTACAATCACTATTGAAATTTCAGAATTGCTTTCAGGCATGCTTAAGAAAAAAGGTATAAGACATAACGTACTTAATGCTAAGTTCCATGAGCAGGAAGCACAAATAGTTGCAGAAGCAGGAAAACATGGCGCCGTTACAATAGCAACTAACATGGCTGGCCGTGGTACTGATATTAAGCTTGATGATGAATCTAGGGCAGCAGGCGGACTTAAAATTATCGGTACAGAACGTCATGAAGCACGTCGTATAGATAACCAGTTACGTGGTCGTTCGGGACGTCAAGGTGATCCGGGCGAATCAAGATTTTATATTTCACTTGAAGATGATCTTATGAGATTATTTGGTAGTGAAAGACTTATGGGTGTATTTAATGCACTTGGAGTTGAAGATGGTGAACAAATTCAACATAAGATGCTTTCAAATGCAATTGAAAGAGCTCAGGAAAAAATTGAAAATAATAACTTTGGTATCAGAAAGAACCTCCTTGAATATGATGAGGTTATGAATGAGCAAAGAGAACTTATATATGCTGAAAGACTTAGGGTTCTTAACGGCGAGTCTATGGAAGCATCTGTTTTCCAAATGGCCCAAGAAGTTGCTGGGCGAATTGTTGAAGGCGTAATCGTAGAAGGCAGTAAACCTGAAGAATGGGATATGTCAGAATTTAATGAAATCTGGACTCCAATCTTCAATTGCGCTGTTCGACTTAGACCAGAGCAGATGGAGCCACATTATTCAAAAGAACAATTCAAAGATGACATGATACAGTTTGCTCATAATCTTTATGAAACAAAGGAAAAAGAATTTCCAATTGAAGAGCATTTAAGAGAAGTTGAGCGTGTAGTATTGCTTAGAGTAATTGATCGTCACTGGATGGATCATATTGATGATATGGATCAACTCCGCCAAGGTATTGGTCTTCAAGCATATGGCCAAAGAGATCCAGTTGTTGAATATAAGATGCAAGGCTATGATATGTTTGATGATATGGTAGCGGGAATCCAGGAAGACACAATAAAGACAATGCTCCGTATCCAGGTTCAACAAGAAGTTAAACGTGAACAGGTAGCAAAACCACTTGCAACAAACAAAGACGAAAGTTTGGCTAAAGCACCTAAGAAACGTGAAAGCGACAAGGTTTATCCAAACGATCCATGTCCATGCGGATCGGGAAAGAAATATAAACAGTGCTGTGGTCGAAAAGCATAAAATAACATTGGAAAAATATAGAATGCGAGTGGAGCCGTGCAACTTTTTTCAGAGCGTTTTTAGCGGTTGAAAAAAGTTCGTACGGGACACGAGCATTTCAGAAACAGCTCGACAAAGAGCAATTTGTCGGGCTGTTTTTTTAATTAAAATTAATAATTTCTTCTTTATTATTATATTGATTTATTATATAATTTATCAGTTAATGTGGAGGAATGTAATTTTTTATGGTTTTATTAGAGCAAACGAAATACGAATTAGGACAATATGACCAGCCATTAAAAGAAATGGAGGTTGGTTTAGCGCGCGAATCTAAACAAGAAAAAATTAGTGAAATCGAAAAACTTATGCAGGCACCAAACTTTTGGGATGACAATAAAAAAAGTGCGGAGCTTTTAAAAGAACTTAAGGGTCTTAAAGATTCTATCGAAAAATTTGATAAAGTTTTAGCAAGTTTTGAAGATGTAAAAACTCTTATAGAAATGACAGAAGAAGCGGATGATGAAGAACTAGCAGTTGAAGTAGAAGAAGAGTTTGCTAATTTCAAAAAGCTTTTTGAAAATTATAGACTTACCACACTTCTTTCAGGAGAGTTTGACGGTAATAATGCAATACTTACATTACATGCGGGAGCAGGAGGAACAGAAAGTTGTGATTGGGCCAGCATGCTTTATAGAATGTATTGCAGATGGGCAGAACGTCATGGATTTTCTTACGAAGTTATAGATTCACTTGATGGAGAAGAGGCAGGACTAAAGTCTGTAACAATTCAGATAAATGGACAAAATGCATATGGATATATAAAGAGCGAAAAAGGTGTACATCGATTAGTTAGAATTAGTCCGTTTAACGCAGCAGGAAAACGACAGACAAGTTTTGTAAGCTGCGATGTTATGCCAGAAATTGAAGATGACTTAGATATTGAAATTGCTGATGATGAAATCAGAATTGATACATACAGAAGTTCAGGAGCGGGTGGACAGCATATTAATAAAACTAGTTCAGCAATTAGAATCACACATATTCCAACAGGAATAGTTGTGCAATGTCAAAATGAAAGAAGCCAGTTCCAAAACAAAGACAGAGCAATGCAGATGCTTAAAAGCCAGCTTTATTTATTAAAAAAAGAAGAGCAGGCAAAGAACTTAGCAGATATTAGAGGCGAAGTTACAGAGATAGGCTGGGGAAACCAGATTCGTTCATATGTAATGCAACCATACACAATGGTTAAGGACCATCGTACTAACTATGAAATGGGAAATGCATCAGCAGTATTAGACGGCGATTTAGACGGATTTATTAATGCATATTTGCAATGGTTAAATAATAAATAAGAAGGATAGAAAAATGATTAAAGTAGCAGTTTTAGGATACGGTACAGTTGGATCGGGAGTTGTAGAAGCACTCGAAAAAAATAAAGACATTGTAACAAAGAATGCCGGATGTGAAATTGGGGTTAAGTATGTTTTGGATTTAAGAGAATTCCCAGGCTCACCAATTGAAAATATTCTAGTTCATGATTATAACATGATCGTAAATGACCCGGAAGTTGATATCGTTGTTGAAGTTATGGGTGGAGTTCATCCAGCATATGAGTTTGCAAAAGCAGCGCTTGAAGCTGGAAAGAGTGTTTGCACATCTAACAAGGCTCTTGTTGCGGCATATGGCCCAGAACTTTTAGAAATTGCTAAAGAAAAAAATATTAATTTCATGTTTGAAGCGAGTGTAGGCGGAGGAATTCCAATTATTCGTGCAATTCTTAGAAGTCTTACAGTGGATCATTTTAATGAAATCACAGGAATATTAAATGGTACAACGAACTACATTTTAACAAAGATGTATAACGAGGGTGTTGGATACGAAGAAACATTAAAAGAAGCGCAAGAGTTAGGTTACGCAGAAGCAGATCCAAGTGCAGATGTCGATGGATGGGATGCTGCTAGAAAAATAGCAATCCTAACAAGCATCGTTTATGGAAAACATGTAGACTTTGAAAGCTTTAGTGTAGAAGGAATAAAAAATATCACAGCTGAAGATGTATCTTACGCAAAAGCAATGGGTATGAAAATAAAACTTCTTGGAACATCTAAAAAAGTTAATGATGAAATTTTTATTTCGGTTGCACCTTACATGATAGGAAAAGAACAAGCACTTTTTGGTGTAGATGATGTAATAAATGGTATTTCACTTAATGGAGATTTGTTAGGCGATGTAATGCTTACTGGCGCAGGAGCAGGAAAACTTCCTACAGCCTCAGCCGTTGTTGCCGACATCGTAGATGAAGCTAAACACTTACATAAAAATGTACCAGTTGTTTGGAATAAAGAGTGCGCAAAATTAGCTGATAGTAAAAAAGAAGTAAGCAAATTCTTTGTTAGAATTGAAAAAGATTATGAAGATGTAAAAAAGAGTTTTGAAATTGAAAAAGAAATCACTCTTGATGCATTAGATAACGAATGCGCTTTTATTACAAAACCAATGAGTTTATCTGAACTTGAAAGTAAAGGACTTGATTGCAAAAAAGTAAAAGCAATTATAAAAGTAAAATAATATGAAATATATTGTAGTTTTAGGCGATGGAATGGCCGATGAGCCAATAAAAGAATTAGAAAATAAAACTCCCCTTGAGGTAGCAAAGACATCAATGATGGATGAACTTGCATCAAAGGGAGAAGTTGGTATGGCCTATACAATCCCAGAGGGGATGAAACCTGGAAGTGATACAGCAAACTTAGCAGTATTAGGATATGACCCAAAGGTTTATTATTCAGGAAGAAGCCCGTTAGAAGCATTATCAATCGGCGTTCCTATGAAAGAAGGGGACATTTCTTTCAGAGTAAATGTTGTAACAATAAGCGAAGAAGAATTTTCTGATGAAGACTTTGGGAAAAGAACAATAGTTGACCATTCATCAGGAGAAATTACAACAGCTGAATCAGAAGTTTTGTTACATGCAGTGCTAGATGAACTAAAAGCAAAAAACCTATATCAAAACCTAAGTTTTTATCCGGGAACGGGTTATAGACATTGCTGCATATGGGAAAAAGGAAAAGTATTCGACCTTTCTATCCCCCACGATAACTTAGATAAAACGATAGGCAAGCTTTTGCCAGAAGAGTTAATAAAAGAAACTGGTGAATACAAAGATGAAGAAATAAAAAAGATGGCAAAAGATTTTACTGACATTATGAAAATAAGTTATAAAGTCTTAAACCATCATCCGATAAATGAAAAACGCCGAAGCGAAGGAAAGAATGTAGCCAATTGTTTTTGGTTCTGGGGCGCAGGCACAAAGCCAGATCTCACACCATTTTTTCAAAAGACAAATAAGAAGGGAGCAAT
Source organism: Lachnospiraceae bacterium (assembly GCA_045616165.1). Classification (GTDB taxonomy): domain Bacteria; phylum Bacillota; class Clostridia; order Lachnospirales; family Lachnospiraceae; genus RGIG5612. The sequence goes on along the minus strand of JAZLGF010000026.1, from coordinate 21,429 downwards.
GGTTAGCGCTGTAGATCTTCTTAAAGGAATTGGAACTGGAGCACAAATGGAAGTTCCTGATGTTGAAGGTGCAAATGGCACTTTCGATACGAACTATGAAGGTAAAGCGCAAAAAGCAATAGACCTTTTAACAAAAGAAAATTTCGATTTTGCTTATGTGCATATTGAGGCAGCAGATGAGATGGGGCATCAAGGTAGCATAGAAAGAAAAATAAAAGCGATAGAATATATAGATGATAGAGTTATTAAAAAAATATATGATGAACTGAAGTCTAAAAAGATAGATTTTCGAATGCTTGTTATGCCGGACCATCCAACCCCAATTGCGTTTAGGACGCATACAAGCAACGCTGTTCCATTTTTGATTTATGACAGTACAAACGAAAAGGACAGTGGCTTAAAATATTCAGAGAAAGAGGCAGCAAAAAGTAATTTGGTTATAAAGCCGGGTTATAAAATTATGGAAAGGCTGCTAGAGGATAAAAAATGTTAATAGTAAAAAAATTTGGAGGTTCATCAGTAGCCGACAAAGACAAAATTTATAACGTGGCAAGAAGATGCGTGGAAGAATACCAAAAAGGAAATCAAGTTGTGGTAGTTCTTTCTGCAATGGGTGACACAACAGATGATTTACTTGCACTTGCCGACAGTATAACAAAAAAGCCTTCAAAAAGGGAACAAGATATGCTTGTCAGTGTAGGCGAACAAATCAGTGTTTCACTTTGTGCAATGGCTATTCATGAACTTGGAGTTCCAGCGATTTCTCTTAATGCATTCCAGGTAGCAATGCATACAACAAAAGACCACGGAAATGCAAGACTAAAAAATATTGATGCTGCAAGAATTATGAATGAACTTGAAGCTAGAAAAATAGTTTTGGTCACAGGATTCCAAGGGGTTGATAAATATGATGATGTTACAACATTAGGACGTGGCGGATCTGATACAACGGCGGTTGCGCTTGCGGCAGCGTTACATGCAGATAAATGCGAAATATATACGGATGTTGATGGCGTTTACACATGTGACCCTAGAATCGCTCCTAATGCTCAAAAAATTGATGAAATTACTTATGATGAAATGATGGCTTTAGCTACCTTAGGCGCCCAGGTTTTACATAACAGAAGCGTTGGAATGGCTAAAAAGTATGGAATAGAATTAGTAGTTCGCTCATCACTTTCAAATGAAGAAGGTACAATAGTTAAGGAGAATATAAAAGTGGAAAGAAGATTAATTAACGGTATAGCAGTAGATAAAAACCCATCACGTATTTCACTCATCGGAGTTCCAGATCAACCTGGTATTGCGTTCAAGGTATTTAATGCGCTTGCAAAAGAAAAGATTTCAGTTGATACGATTTTACAAAGTGTTGGTCGTGATGGCACAAAGGATATTACTTTCACAGTTGATAGAAAAAATCTTGAAGAATCACTTGCAATATTAGAGCAGAATAAAGAAAAATTTGGGGCAGACCATATTACACATGAAGAAAACGTTGCAAAAGTTTCTGTTGTTGGTGCAGGAATGATTGATGATCCGGGTGTAGCAAGCAAGATGTTTGAAGCACTCTATAACGCTGAGATTAATATTAAGATGATTGCAACAAGTGAAATTAGAATCACGGTTATTGTTGATGAAAAAGATGCTGATGATGCTGCAAGAGCAGTACATGATGCATTTATTGAAAAAGAATAAATGATATACGAAACACTTAATGAAAAAGAAACATATACCTTAGGATTTGAACTGGCAAGAAATTCAAAACCAGGCGATGTTTTTTGCCTTGATGGAGATTTAGGAGTTGGAAAAACGGTCTTTACAGCTGGATTTGCAAAAGGATTAGAAATCGAAACTCCTATATGTTCCCCAACATTTACTATACTTCAAACATATGAAGAAGGAAGACTTCCCTTATATCATTTTGATGTTTATAGAATTGCTGATGCTAGCGAGATGGAAGAAATTGGATTTGATGAATATGCATTCGGCGAAGGTGTATGCATCATAGAATGGGGAAAACAAATAGAAGAGATATTGCCAGAAAAGACAAAATTTATAACGATAGAAAAAGATTTAGAAAAAGGTTTTGACTATAGAAGGATTACAGTTGAATGAAAGTTTTAGGTATTGAAACATCAGGGCCAATAGCATCAGTAGCGATTGTTGATGAAAGTAAATTGCTCGGCATAAAAATGGGCGATTTTAAGGTTACTCACTCGCAGACTCTTATGCCATTATTAGATCAACTTTTAAAAGAAACAAAAGTTAAATTAGAAGATATTGATGCTATTGCGGTAAGCGGAGGACCGGGCTCATTTACAGGACTTCGTATTGGAGCAGCAACGGCTAAAGGGCTTGCGCTTGCACTTGATAAGCCACTTGTACATGTTCCGACGTTGCATGCTATGGCTTATAATCTTTTAATGCCTGAGGCAATAGGATGTATTATTGTTCCTATGATAGATGCAAGACGAAAGAATGTATACTGTGGAATTTTCAATTTTATAGTACGTCCTGATAACACTGTTGATTTTGATATTTTCCAAGATAGCACGATGATGAGCGTAGATGAACTTTTGGAGCAGTTAGATACATTAACTTCTCTTGATGGAAATCCACCCCTTGTTGTTTTCTTGGGAGATGGTGCCGAAGTTTACGAAGATGAAATAGAAGAAAAAGCAACATTCAATTATGGACTTGCTACGGAAGAAGCTATGCTTGCAAGAGCAGATACAGTTGCGTTAGTAGGTCAGCTTAAATATAGATTAGGGCTTACCGCAGACGTTGATAGTGAGGCTCCGGAATATTTCCAAGTTTCGCAAGCGGAACGAGAAAGCAAAGAAAAAGAATAATGGAAATAAAATATTACCATTTAACATATGAAGATATTGAAAAGATTTCAGATATGGAATCAAAATTCTTTGGGCAACCTTGGAGTGCGGCAAGTATTGCAACATATATGGAAAAAGGAAACACAGTTTTCTTAGTTGCGAAACATGACGAGAGAATCGCTGGATATGCGGCAGTGATGTGTGTGCTTGACGAAGGCAATTTAGTAAGCATAGCGGTTGATGAAGAATTTAGAAATTTAGGAATAGCAAGCGAACTGTTAGATATTGCTTACGAAGAAGTAAAGATGCGTGGTGTTACATCAATAAATCTTGAAGTAAGGCAAAGTAATACACCAGCGATAAAATTATATGAAAAGGAAAACTTTGAATTAGTAGGCCAAAGGAAAAATTTTTATAGTAATCCTAAAGAAGACGCACTACTGTTTTTGAAAAAATTATGTTAGACGTTTGTTTACTTGGAACTGGAGGAATGATGCCACTACCTAGACGCCATTTGACGTCTTTAATGGCACGCATTAATGGCTCTAATATTTTAATAGATTGCGGCGAGGCAACTCAAATAGCAATCAAAGAAAAAGGATGGTCTTTCAAATCAATAGATCTTTTATGTGTTACTCATTTTCATGGAGATCATATTGGAGGACTTCCAGGCCTTTTACTTACTATGGGAAATGCTGATAGAACAGCGCCACTTACAATCATTGGCCCAAAGGGCATAAGTAAGGTTTGTGAGTCGCTTCGCGTTATAGCACCAGAACTTCCGTTCCTTGTAACTTATATAGAAATTATGGAAGATGAAGAAGAGTTTTGGTTTGGAGATTTTAGAATAGAAGCTTTTAAACTTAAACATCGCATAACATGTTACGGATACAACATAGTTGTAGACAGACCAGGAAAGTTTGATGTAGATAAAGCAAAAGAATTAAATCTTCCTGTTACAGCATGGGGAGTATTGCAGCGCGGAGATGATGTTGAAATAGACGGAAAGATATATACACCTGATATGGTAATGGGCCCGGAACGAAAAGGTCTTAAGGTTACATATTGTACAGATACAAGACCACTCGATATCATCGCGGAGAAAGCAACGGATGCGGATTTATTTATTTGTGAAGGCATGTACGGCGATCCGGAAAAGAACGAGGATGCAGTTCAAAAAAGACATATGACTTTTTACGAAGCTGCTGAGCTCGGGAAAAAGGCTAACCCAAAACGCATGTGGCTTACACACTATAGCCCATCACTAGTTCATCCAGCACAGTACATGGACGAAGTACATAAAATTTTTGACAAGGTTGAACCTGGCAAAGATTTAAAATCTATAGAATTAAGATTTGAAGAAGACTAAAAATGGACAAAACAATTATTTTATCAATAGAATCTTCATGTGACGAAACGGCAGCAGCAGTTACAGTTAATGGCAGAGAAGTGTTATCAAATGTGATTTATTCCCAGATTGATTTACATACTCTTTATGGCGGAGTTGTGCCGGAAATCGCATCAAGAAAACATATCGAAAAAATTAATCAGGTTATTAAGAAAGCATTATCGGATGCGAGCGTAACGCTTGATGACTTAAGCGCAATTGCAGTTACATACGGACCTGGGCTTGTTGGCGCTTTACTTGTTGGAGTATCCGAAGCAAAAGCGATTGCGTATGCAAAAAATATTCCGCTTGTTGGCGTACATCATATCAAAGGTCATGTTTGTGCAAACTATATTGAGTATCCAGAACTTGAGCCCCCATTTCTTTGCCTTGTAGCAAGCGGCGGGCATACCCATCTTGTTCGTGTAGACGATTATACTCATTACACGATAATCGGACGCACGAGAGATGATGCAGCCGGTGAGGCGTACGATAAGATAGCTCGTGCGATAGGTCTTGGATATCCAGGCGGCCCAAAAGTTGAAAAAGCAGCACACCAGGGTAATCCAAAAGCTTTCGATTTTCCACGTGCAAAAATCGATGATAATCCTTATGACTTTAGTTTCAGCGGAGTAAAAAGCGCTGTGTTAAATACGATTAATTCTTATAAGATGAAAGGCCAGGAAATTGATGAAAGGTTTCAGGCTGACATAGCCGCATCTTTCCAGCAGGCTGTTATAGATAGCATGAAAGATCGTGTGCTTATGGCAATGAACGAATACGGTATGAAGAAGTTTGCTATGGCAGGTGGAGTTGCATCTAACCAAACTTTGCGTAGTGCGCTTAAGGAAGCGGTTGAAGGTGTAGGAGGAGAATTTTATTGTCCAAAGCCTATACTTTGTACCGATAATGCGGCAATGATTGGCGCAGCAGGATATTATGAATTTATTAATGGTAAAAGAGATGGGCTAGACTTAAACGCTGTTCCAGGTCTTAAATTAGAATGATGAATTTTGCAATTATTTTAGCAGGTGGCCAAGGAATTCGAGTTGGCGGGCCTGTTCCAAAACAGTATATTGATATTAACGAAAAGCCTCTTCTTTATTATTCAATAAAGGCTTTCGAAGAGAGTAACATAGATAAAATTAGTATTGTTGCTGATGCACCTTCTATGAGGTTTGTTTTGGATGAAATCGTAGATAAATATAATTTTAAAAAAGTTATTAGTGTTTGCGAAGGCGGAAGAGAGCGTTTTATTTCAGCTATGCATGGACTCGATGATTTAAGTAGTTTTGCAAAAGATGATGATATCGTTTTGATTCATGACGGCGCCAGACCATTTATCAAACCTGAAGAGATTAATAATATTATTGAAGAGGTAAAAGAAAACGGTGCGGCTATCGCAGCAATGCCGGTTAAGGATACAATTAAGATAGCTAAAATGAGTGAGGGAAATGGCGTGGCTTTCGTTGAGTCAACAACACCGCGAGCATTAACATGGCAAATCCAAACGCCACAGGGATTTAATTATAAGAAGATTTTTGATGCATATAAAAAGATTGGTGACTTTACTGATGTTCAAAAATCTGCTATCACAGACGATAGCATGATATGGGAAATGGCCTACGGAAAATCCGCACCAGTAAAGCTTGTAAAGACTTCATATTCCAATATTAAGATTACAGACAAAGAGGATTTAGAGGTTGCCAAAGCGCGCTTAATTTGATAGAATAATCAGTGCCGTTAAGATGCGGCTTTTGCAGAAACGACCAACTGCAAAACAATTCGGAGTGGTATCGAAGTGGTCATAACGAGGCGGTCTTGAAAACCGTTTGTCCGCAAGGGCACGTGGGTTCGAATCCCACCCTCTCCGTTCGCACGAGAAAAGATGCCGGTGGCATCTTTTTTTGTGCGACCAGATTCAGAGGTGGGATTCGAACAAGGAAGATGCGAGTGCGCGAGCACGAAGCAGCTGACGCGGCGTGAAAGGCGGCTAAGCCGCCGGAGCGAATCCCACCCTCTCCGTGAATTTTGAAACAGGAGTCTATGAAGGCTTCTGTTTTTGCATGCATCGAAATATTTGCATCAGCTAAGTGGATTTCTCCGCCAATTCTCGATTTTTTAATTTGGCGTAGAAATATAGCATGTTTTTCTCCGCCGATTTTATTTTTTTCATTTTGGCGGAGAAATTTGTTGTTTTTCTCCGCCAATTCTCGATTTTTTAATTTGGCGTAGAAATATAGCGTGTTTTTCTCCGCCGATTTCATTTTTTTCATTTTGGCGGAGAAAATAGGATTCGAACAGGGAAGATGCGAGTGCGCGAGCACGAAGCAGCTGACGCGGCGTGAAAGGCGGCTAAGCCGCCGGAGCGAATCCCACCCTCAATATTCATTTGACAAAATTTATTTAGTGGATTATCATTTAACCAACAAATTAAATATCTCTAAAGAAAGTTGGTTAACATGTCAGTTATAGAAGAAGTAATGCTTGAAGAATATGAACGCTCAATAAGAATAGAAAAAGCTATTCTTATTGAACAAGAACAATTACCAAAAGGATCAATCCAAATAAAAAATATTGCGAATAAACAATATAATTATTTAATGTATCGAGAAAATGACAAAGTAATAAGTCGCTATATAAAACCTGAAGAACTGGATTTATTAAAGAAACAAATCCAAAAACGAAAAGAAAACCAAGCTGCATTAAAAGAACTAAGAAAAAGTAAAAAACAGATAATTAGAGCTCTTGGAAAGGAATACATAGATGAGCATATACAGTAAGTTTTAGATTAATCATAAAGCACATTTAAAACATGTTATAATAATTAGGCAAATATAAGTAACCAGTGGAGGATATAATGGCGGAAAATCAGAATATTGAATGGAAAGAATCTTGGAGAGATGAATATTTGAAATGGATTTGTGGTTTTGCCAATGCACAAGGTGGCAGGATATATATCGGGTGCGATGATGATGGAACTGTTGTTGGAATAAGTAATTCTAAAAGATTGCTTGAAGAAATTCCAAATAAAGTCCGAGACACGATGGGAATTATTGTTGATATCAATCTTTTGATTGAAGGGGAGAAAGAATATATTGAAATTGATGTGCCTCCTTATCCAGTAGGAATTCCTTATAAGGGTGTTTATCATTATCGCAGTGGAAGTACAAAACAGATTTTGACAGGGCCCGCACTTGAGGCATTCCTTTTAAGAAAACATGGTTCAACATGGGATAATTCTCCAATGCCAGCATTCAAAATAGAAGATGTTGATGATGATGCGGTCTTAAAATTCAAGAAACTTGCTGCAAAGAAAGGTAGGATAGATTCGACACTTTTGGAAGAATCAAAAGAAGTACTTTTGGATAAGTTACATTTAATAAATGGTGATTATCTAACAAATGCGGCGATGCTATTATTCAGTAAGGATCCAGAAAAGTATCAACTTGGTGCATATTTAAAGATTGGATATTTTGAAAATGATGCTGATCTTTTATATCAAGATGAAATTCATGGTTCATTATTAGAACAAGTTGATAAGTCAATTGATTTGATTTATTTGAAATATATGAAAGCTAAGATTACTTATGAAGGCATCCAACGAATCGAAAAATATTTTGTACCAAAAGAGGCTTTGCGAGAAGCGCTGTTGAATGCAATCTGCCACAAACAGTATCAATCTGGCATACCGATTCAGATTAGTGTGTATGAAGATAAACTTTATATAGCAAATATAGGAAGTCTTCCGGAAGATTGGACGCAGGAGAATTTAATGCAAAAACATGCGTCAAGACCTTATAATCCAAATGTAGCATCAGTCTTTTATTTTGCTGGATTTATCGAGAGCTGGGGACGTGGTATCGAAAAAATTTGTAATGCTTGCACAGCTGATGGTCTGCCAGTGCCCGAATATACAGTTCATTCGGGGGATATTATGATAAAATTTACCGGACCAGAAGATAGAATTGTAAGAATGACTGATAAGATGAATAGCAATTTATCTGATAAGTTATCTGATAAGTTATCTGATAAGGAACGAGAGACTTTCAAGTTGATTTTAGAAGATCCTGGTTATACATCACAACAGATTGCGGACAAGTTGAATGTGAGCCGCGTATCGGTAACTATGTACTTGAAATCCTTGAAAGAAAAAGGATTGATTGAAAGAGTTGGGTCCGACCGTAAAGGTTATTGGAAGATTAAAAGAAAAAAATAATGAACATAGAAGAATATAACAAAGAATCTTTGCGCAAATTGGTAAGAAGTTTGCAAAAAGAAAATAACATGTTGAAGTCTCAACTTCAAAGGGCAGGAATACCTTTTGAAGTTGATGATTTTTTTACGGAAAAAATTATAAAAAAAGAAGAATATGATTTGGATCAAGGCTCAAGAATACAATCACATTTTATAGATGATAAACAGGTAAAATTGTTTTTTAGTATGTTTTGGGGAAGAGAAGACGTTTATGCTAAAAGGGCTAAAAATGGAAATTATTATCCTCAATGTTCAAACAGATGGAATGAATTATGTCCCGCCTATAATGGTGGAAAAATTAAATGCGATGAGTGCGAAAACAAAAATTGGAGTAGGCTTTCAGTAGAAATTGTTAAAAGACATTTATTGGGATATAAAGAAGACGGAACAGATGTAATCGGAATATACCCACTACTTGCTGATGCAACATGTAGATTTATAGTTTTTGATTTTGACAATCACGCAAAAGATGCAGAAAAAACAGATTTTGCCAATACCGATGAAGAATGGCATGAGGAAGTAGATGCACTTAGACTCATGTGTATAAAAAATGGGATAGTTCCATTGGTAGAGAGGTCTAGGTCTGGTAAAGGCGCACATGTATGGATATTTTTTAAGAATAAAATATCTGCTTCGATAGCAAGAAATTTTGGATACATGCTTTTAAATAAAGGTGCCGCTTCAATAAATTTAAAAACCTTTCATTTTTATGACAGAATGTATCCTTCACAGGACACATCAAGTGGAATAGGTAATTTAATAGCGCTACCACTTCAGGGACAAGCATTAAAAAATGGAAATAGTGCATTTGTTGACGAAAACTGGAATGCCTATCCTAATCAATGGGATATTTTATTAAATCAAACACCAAAGTATTCCTTAAACGAAATTCAAAATTATATTATTAAATGGAATTCAGAGTTGGCTCTTTCTATGGGGCAACTTTCTTTTAATCAAATTGACAAAAGGCCTAAACCGTGGAAAAGAAATGACAAATTCAATCCAATGGACGTATCAGGCAAAATACATATTACCATGGGCGATGGGATATATGTTGATACATTAAATCTGACACCGCATATTCAAAATCAAATCAGGAGCATGGCAGCATTTGATAATCCTATTTTTTACAAGAATAAAAGGTTAGGATATTCTAACTATTATAATTATTCTACTGTATATATGGGAAAAGATGTAAATGGATATATCAAATTGCCACGTGGATTAAGAGATAAGATTGAAGAAAAGTGTAACGAATCAGGAATACCGTATGATATTGGGGATATTAGGTCTAAAGGACGACCATTACGTATAAGTTTTATTGGAAAATTAAAAGCAGAACAAAATGAGGCCATAGAGACTTTGCTTCATTACGATAATGGAATATTAAGTGCAGCTACGGCTTTTGGAAAAACTGTTGTCTGTAGTTATTTGATTGCAAAAAGAAAAGTAAGTACATTGATATTAATACAAAATAAAGATTTATTAAATCAATGGGTTGAAGAACTAAAAACTTTTCTTGATATTGATGAAGAATTGCCAAAGTATTTAACAAAAGGTGGCAAAGAAAAAATAAGAGATAGTGTTATAGGAATCTTGCATGGAGGCAAAAATACACTTTCGGGTATAGTTGATATTGCGATGATTCAATCGCTTGCTGGAAAAAGTGAATATGAAGAATTATTAAAATCATATGGAATGGTAATTATGGATGAATGTCATCACGGAGCATCAACCTCTTCAATAGATGTTCTTCAAAGGGTTAATGCTAGATATGTATATGGGGTATCGGCAACACCAAAGCGTAGCGATGAATTAGAGAAAATAATATATATGTTAATTGGACCTATAAGACATAGTTTTACTGCAAAACAAAGAGCTGAGCAACAAAATATAGGGCATTATATTTATCCTAGATATACGAGACTGATAGGAAACAACGAGAGTAGGAATGACATTAGTGCAGCATATGCACTTGTTTCAAACAATCAAGTTAGAAACAATATGATAATAGAAGATGTTAAGGAATGCATTAATAAAGGGAGAACACCGTTAATTCTTACAAGGCAAAAGGATCAGGCTAAATTATTATTCGAGAATTTACAAAATTTTGCTGAACATGTTTGTCTTTTATATGGTGATAATACAGATAAAGAAAATCAAAGAATAATAAATGAGCTACAAAACACTTCTAAAGAGGAAAGTTTGATTTTAGTTGCAACAGCACAAAAAATTGGAGAAGGATTTAATTTTCCTAGACTGGATACTTTAATGCTAGCTGCTCCAGTATCAGACCCTTCAAAAGTTGAACAATATGTTGGTAGATTAAATCGTGATTATGAAGGGAAAAAAGAAGTTATAGTATATGATTATGTAGATTCGCATATAAGATTTTTTGATAATATGTATACTAGTAGATTAAGAACATATAAAAAAATTGGATTTGATGTTGTAACGGATTTTGTTTTAGATAAACAAAAAGTAAATGCGATATATGATTCAATGAATTATGTTGATGTGTTTGAAAGAGATATAGTGGAAGCTAATAAGAATATTGTTATTTCTAGCTCTCAACTTGAATGGGATAAAATAAATAGATTTATTCTTTTGGTGAAGGCACGTCAAGAGGCAGGAGTAGAAGTAACAATTATTACGATGGATGCAGACAATATCTTAATGGGAAGTGCAGATAATCATCTTATTGCAATTAAGATGTTAACAGATGCAGGCATATATGTTGAAACAAAAGAAGAAATTAATGAACGTTTTGCGGTGATTGATGATGAACTAGTTTGGCATGGAGGAGCTAACCTGTTGGGTAAGCCAGATGCTTGGGATAATCTTATTAGAGTGAAAAATCACGATATTGCAGCAGAACTGTTGGAAATGTTATTATAATAATGGATTATATTTTTTAGAGGTGGCTCATTCTTTTATTTTCGCAAAATAACGTTCATTTAGTCAAATTTGATTAAACAGTTTAGTTTGATTTTTGACATTATTATGATAAAATACAGATAAAATAATGATAAAAGGAGAAAAACAAGATGATTCAGATAAAACCTGTCTCAGATCTTAGAAACAAGTTTGCTGATATTGAGAAAATAGTAAATACTGGAAATCCTGTATTCCTTACTAAGAATGGTTATGGAACAATGGTTGTGCTCAGTCTGGAGGAATATTCTCGTATGACTAATAACATCGATAGTGCACTTATGGAAGCAGAGATTGCAGCTCAGCAAGACGATTCCCGTTATTCAAGAGATGAAGTGTACAGCATGCTTAAGGAGAGAATAGATGCTGCAAGATAATTTTGAATTGACATTTTTGCCTATGTTCTATGATGACCTAGGCGAGATAACGGATTATATTTCATATGAACTTAAAAACCCAGATGCTGCAGACAGACTTATCGATGATATTTTTGTAGCAATAGATGAACGACTGCCTGTAGCAGATAGTTTTAAGCCATATAAATCCGCATATGAGTTCAGATACAAATACTACAATATTAACATCCGTAATTTTATTGTCTTTTATGTTGTTATTGATGATGTTCCCGAAAAAAAGATTATGGAAGTTAGAAGGGTCTTATATAACAAACGCAACATAAAGGATATTATTTGAGTACTATTTTATTTTAACCTTTTGAGGGACAATATCACGTATGTTTTATCAGTATTGATATAATCCAAATGCTCCAATATAGGCAATTGAGGAGCAGGTGATTATGATTTTGGTCTCTAAATATAATGAAAAATATTGAAATATTAGAGGTGGCTCATTCTCCTTTCCTAGTTTTCTGGTTTTTTTGTGGTTTTTTTAAAAAGTTGCTCGAAAAAACCTTGATAATTAAACATTCTTTGAGGGTGGGTATTTTTCGAATCCCACCCTCTCCGTTCGCACGAGAAAAGATGCCGGTGGCATCTTTTTTTGTGCGACCAAATAGGATAGGTAGGATTCGAACGCCGAGGGAGGAGCAGCGTTAGCTGCGACGGAAGCGGACGCGCCAGTGACGCGTTCGCGCCGAAGGCCGGCGTGAAAGGCGGCTAAGCCGCCGGAGCGAATCCCACCCTCTCCGTGCACGAAGAAGAAGGAGCTAGTAGCTCCTTCTTTTTTTCGTGCCCTAAATTTCATATAGTTATTCTTTGTTTGCATTCTGGAACATGACAAAAATTTTAAAAAGTTTCCGCCAAAACCTCTAAAACATAAATCGGCGTAGAAAAAGTAGTGAAAAGTTTCCGCCGTTTTTAAAATCAATGATTTGGCGGAAACTTTTCTGAAATATTTCCGCCAAATTCAATTTATTTAAAACGGCGGAAACTTTTCGCCACTTTATTTCCGCTAATACATGTTTTTGACATTTTGGCGGAAACTTTCTTAGCCAAGGAAGCTTCGAGTGCTTTCTTAACCAAGAAAGCTTCGAACGCGCGAGCACGAAGCAGCTGACGCGGCGTGAAAGGCGGCTAAGCCGCCGGAGCGAATCCCACCATCTCCGTTGCGACGAAAAAGAAAACCAAGCTGCATTAAAAGAACTAAGAAAAAGTAAACAACTGATAATTAGAGCCCTTGGAAAGGAATACATAGATGAGCATACAAAGTAAGGAGACAGTTTATTGAATTAGCTTTTTAATGGTGTTTTGAAAATAACACATTGTATTTGAAAAACAAACTATTGTGTGATATTATTAAAACGATTTTTTGAAAAATACCCATTATATTAGAAAAAAATATAACGTGTAAAAAATAAAATTGGAGACGAGTGATTTTGAAGTATTATGAAAAATTAGTGGAGCTTGGATGTTTTTCAAGAGAAGAATTGGTAAAACTTGTTGAAAAACCAAGCATTGCAAACAATATCATATATGAATATCAAAAAAAAGGACTGATAGAAAAAGTAAAGCGTGATTATTACGCTGTAATCAGTTTGGAAACAAAACAACCTGTTTTTTCAAGATATAAAATAGGCGAAAAAATGTTTCCTGATGCCTGTCTTACTCACCATAGTGCATTTGAAGTATATGGTTATGGGAATCAGGTAGTTCATGATTGTTTTGTTGCAACAAAACAAAGGTTCTCTGATTTTGAGTATAATGGGGTATTTTACCGGCGTGTTGAAAAAAAGCCAGATATAGATGTTATCGTTTATGGAAACGTCAGGGTTACATCAATAGAACAAACAGTAGTTGACAGTATTAGAGATTTTGAAAAGATTTCTGGCTTAGAGGAAGTTATCCGATGCTTGATGCTGGTACCTGGATTGAATGAACAAAAGATACTGGACTGTATTGCAAGAAATGAGAACGGGTTCTTATACCAAAAGTGTGGTTATATATTTGAGGAATTAAAAAAAGAATTCCATTTTTCTTCAGCATTTTTTGAAGAATGCGAAAGTCGTTCGTCTGGGGCAAAAAGATATCTGATGAAAAACTTAGAGGAGAATGTATATAAAGAAAGATGGAAACTATATGCGCCTTTTTCACTGAATAAAATTATTAACAAAGGAGTTGCTGACTATGATGCAATTGGATAGATTGACACTTGGCAGAAAGGCGAAAGAATTAGGCTTTGTAAGGGATACATTGGAAAAAGTTTGCAGACTGGCAGATATCTTGAGCTATTTTGAATCGGATGAACTTTTGGCAACATCTCTTGCATTAAAAGGTGGCACGGCAATAAATCTTATTATATTTGATTTACCACGACTTTCAGTAGATATTGACCTTGATTATTGTAAAAGCATAGACAGGGAAACGATGTTGGCAGATCGGAATATCATTACAGATAGAATTGGCAAATATATGACAGCAAATGGTTATACATTAAGCCCAAAATCCAAGTATTATCATGCGCTTGATTCTTTTGTTTATGAATATATAAACTGTGGAGGAACAAAAGATAATCTTAAAATTGAGATTAATTATATGCTTCGTTGCCATGTGCTTTCGATTGAAAAACGAAGAATATCATTGCCGTGGAGTACGGATGGCATCAAAGTGTTGGTTGTAGACCCTTTAGAGATTTTTGGTTCAAAGATTGTGGCGTTGCTTACAAGGACTGCCCCGAGAGACTTGTATGATATACACAATATGATTAAAAAAGGTTTGTATAATGATGGGGAAACTGAAATGCTAAAAAAGTGTGCTGTGTATTACAGTGCCATAGGAGCAGAGGAACCTCCTGCAAAGTTTGAATTGGATAATGTGAAAAATATTTCATCACAGCAAATCAGAAGAGATTTAGATCCTGTTCTTCGTAAAGGTGAAAGATTCAACTTAAAAGAAGTGCAGGATGAAGTAAAGAATTATTTGGCATCAATACTTTTGGTGACGGAAGAAGAAAAATTGTTTTGGAAAGAATTTTCAGAGAAAAAATATAATCCAAGACTTATATTTGGAGAGTCGCAGGAATTACAGAATATAGTTAACCATCCTATGGCATTGTGGAAATGTAAGTAAACATAAAACATAGTTGTTTATTGATACGAGAAACAGCACAATAAACAATGAGTAATGGAAAAAATTAATGAACGTTTTGCGGTGATTGATGATGAACTAGTTTGGCATGGAGGAGCTAACTTGTGGGGGTAAGCCAGATGCTTGGGATAATCTTATTAGAGTGAAAAATCGCGATATTGCGGCAGAACTGTTGGAAATGTTATTATAATAATGTATTATATTTTTTAGAGGTGGCTCATTCTCCCTTCTTGGTTTTTGAGCGAAATGAGCCGAGCGCGAGTTGCTTGCAAGCTCGCATTCGGCGAAAACGGACAACGAGCGTAAGCGAGTTGAGCGAAATGAGCCGAGCGCGAGTTGCTTGCAAGCTCGCATTCGGCGAAAACGGACAACGAGGCGAAGCCGAGTTGTGGTTTTTTTTTGTTTTTTTTAAAAAGTCGCTCGAAAAAACCTTGATAATTAAACATTCTTTGAAGGTGGTTATTTTTCGAATCCCACCCTCTCTCTTTATAAGGCTTTTCACGCAACTTGACAATTACGGTTGAAAGGAGTTATACTTTTCACGTAAGATAACAAAACAGGAAGAAATTCGTGAAAGAAGGAGACGAGATGCTTTACGAGTATTTGATTAAAAATTATAAACCAAACGAACCAATCTTTGTATCTGATGTTAATCTTCCGGTTTCCGAGTGCAATCTGCGTCAAATGTTTAA
The DNA here is from genome assembly GCA_045616165.1 of Lachnospiraceae bacterium. Lineage (GTDB taxonomy): Bacteria > Bacillota > Clostridia > Lachnospirales > Lachnospiraceae > RGIG5612. The sequence goes on along the minus strand of JAZLGF010000026.1, from coordinate 5,786 downwards.
ATCACTTTGCGATGCAGAAAAGATTAAGAGATTTGATACTGGTATTTATTACCTTCCGAAAAAGAGCATTTTAAAGAATGGAGTTCCGCTTGCAGCAGATGAAGTTGCTGAGGCAAAGTATATTTTGAAAAAGGGAGAATTTTATGGCTTTTATTCAGGTTATACTTTTGCAAATCAGTTAGGAATTAGCACACAGGTTCCTAATGTGAAGGAAATTGTTTCCAACAATGCTAGTACTAGAGTAAAAAAAGTAATGGTCAGAAATAAAAAAATACTGCTTAGAAGAGCAAGAACGCCTATTAACAATGAAAATTATGTAGTGTTGCAATTTTTAGAATTGATGAAGGATCTAGAACAGTATTACGATATTGAATTTGATGCTGTTTGTGAACGCCTTAAAAAATATGTGAAAGATGAGAATATCACAAAAGCGGATGTGGATAGATATATAGGTGATTATCCTGATAAGGTATATAAAAATATTTATAGGACGGGATTGTATAATGTATTTGCATGAAGATTTAGAACTCTTCAGGGATGTCATAAATGCGACTTCTGAAGATTTAAAAGATAAAGATTTTGCTGTTATTGAAAAGGATTATTATGTTACGATGATTCTGAAACTGTTGTCAAAAATGGCTCCGAGTTGTGTTTTTAAAGGTGGAACATCGCTTTCTAAATGTCATAAAGTTATAGATAGATTTTCAGAAGATATTGATATTAGTTTTTCTAATGTTCTTACACAAGGACAAAGGAAAAAACTAAAAGATAATACGATAGCCAGAATAAGCGAAAATCTGAAAATGCCTATTGTCAATTGGAATCAAACTAGAAGCAGAAGAGATTACAACTGTTACATTTTTGATTACACGCCTATTGACGGATTCGTAAAAGAAAGCTTGATTCCAGGAGTTAAGTTGGAAGTTGTTCATAGTTCCTTGGCATTTCCAACTGTTGAAATGGAAGTAACTAGTTTTGTTTACGATTTTCTTGTAAAGGATAATAAAGAACTTGTTAAGCAGTTTGAACTTCAGCCGTTTAAAATTCAAGTGCAACATTTGGATAGAACTTTTGCAGATAAAGTGTTTGCAATATGTGATTACTATTTACAAGGAAAGACAGAAAGATATTCCAGACATATCTATGATCTTTACATGCTTTTGCCAAAAGTAAAGTTTGGTGAGAAATTTGCTGAGTTAGTAAAAGAAGTAAGACAGCAACGATTGCATGTACCGACGTGCTTATCAGCTCAGCCAGGAGTAGATGTAAATGAAATTCTGAAAAAGATAGAAGAAGAAAAATTCTTTTTATCAGATTATGTGAGCATAACATCAGTTTTCCAGAATACACCTTTACCATATGAGGAAGCAATTACAGTGCTTAAAAAAATAATAGAATCGGGTATGTTCAAATGACAGTATCTTTACTGTTATTCCAAAATTCAAGGAACAGTTAGAAAAATTATAATTACTAGAGGTGGCTCATTCTCCTTTCTTGGTTTTTGAGCGAAATGAGCCGAGCGCGAGTTGCTTGCAAGCTCGCATTCGGCGAAAACGGACAACGAGCGTAAGCGAGTTGAGCGAAATGAGCCAAGCGCGAGTTGCTTGCAAGCTCGCATTCGGCTCCACCCTCTCCGCGATTTTGAAACAGGAGTCTCTATGGAGGCTTCTGCTTTTTATTGGCCAAAAATATTTTTGACTAAAAAAGTTTTCCGCCAAATTCAAATTTTTTAAAATGGCGGAAACTTTTTACTATTTTATTTCCGCCAATTCATATTTTTCTCATTTTGGCGGAAACTTTTCTGAAATATTTCCGCCAAATTCAATTTATTTAAAACGGCGGAAACTTTTTGCTATTTTATTTCCGCCAATACATGTTTTTGCCATTTTGGCGGAAACTTTCTTGGTCAAGGAAGCTTCGAGTGCTTTTTATTTTCACAGCAAAATATTTCGAGAAAATAAAAATAATTGAATAATTCGAAATAGAACATTATACATGTGAAGGCTTCGAAAAGACTTTAAATAGCCTTCATTCGTCTGGACAATGGGCTAGTTCTAATGCTAATATAATGAAAGGCATGTTTTAGTGGGGGTAAAAATGAAACACGTCAAGCTTAGCAACATAAAATTAAATCAGATTCAAATTTTTTTGACCGTGGTGGAATGCGGAAGCTTTAGTGGCGCGGCTGATGCTATGAGTCTTTCGCAACCGATGGTAAGCAAGACAATTCAAAATATGGAAAATGAACTGGGAATAATTTTATTTACCAGATTCCATGGAAAGCCTTTGCTTACACCAGCAGGTCGCGAATGTTATCAGGAGTGGAGTACAATAATAAAGCAGTTTGAAGCATCTCTTGAAAAAGCACATGCAACTCAAGAAGGCAAAAGCAGTCATTTGAAAATTGGGATCTCTAGTTTGGCGACAGAAGAACTTGAATTATTTTCTAATATACAAAAGTTAAAAGAAAAAAAAGATGTAGATATTCACATTGAATACCAACCAATGGGAGCATTAATATCAGCATTGCTTTTAGATGAATATGATGCGGTAGGTGTTTCAAAACATCTATTGAAGGATGTTGAAGGAAAGGGCCTTAAATGGAAAACTATTTGTGAATCAACTTTGGCAATTTTCGTACCAACAAGCAATCCTCTTTCTAAGAAAAAAAGTCTTAGTTTTAAGGACCTTAAAAAAGAGTCTTTTATCTCGCTTTCGGAAAAGTTTGACCCGCAATATGTGCAATTATTAAACTACCTTGGCAAAGAAGCCGGGTTTACTCCACAAATATCTCATTACATCCCAAATGAGCTTTCGTTTAAGATAAATCTTCAATTGGGCAATGGAATAGCACTGATTGATTCAAGGGTCGGCATAAAGGATAAAGACATAAAAATGTTCCCACTAGAAGACATGAGGAATGATTTCATTTTGTGTTGGAAAGAATCAAATCCGAACAAAGTACTTTCTCAATTTATAAAAATGTTATAGATACTATTCCATTTTGTTATAGACGTATAAAAGTCCTTTATTTCACAAGGGCTTTTTTTATTGCTAAAATAATACGGAAGAAGATATTTCATGTGGCGAAAGCCATAAGTATTAAGGAGGTAATTTTTATGAGTATGTATAATAATTCCCATGAGAGACTAGAAGGAATGTTTAACTGTGTAATGCCAAAGGACAGAAGCGATATTCCTTTTTATCCACAACTTATTTCATGGGCAGGCAGGGTGGCAGGAGTAACCCAGGCAGAAATGATTAAGGACAAGAAGGTGTTCTGGAACGCACTTAAGACGACTTATGATAAATATGGATATCCGGATGCAACAATTAATGCTCCAATAGGAGACATAATTTTTGGTGAAGGATTGCCAGCAAGATATCCAGGAAAAGATCTTCCGGATGATGTTCAGTTTCAATTTGTAGAAACCCCAAACATTGACGATGACGACTATGATTTCATCTTAAAAAATGGATGGGACCCTTGGTTTATGGGTTATTTAGGACGAATCCAAAATCCACCGATTGGAAAATTTAAGACAATATTTAAGTTAATAGGTCTTGGAAAAGATACTGGCAAACAATGCGAGTTTATACAAAACCTTGGAATGGAACCAATCGCAGGAATGGTTTTATATCCATTGTTTGACCAATTATCATTAATTCGTTCATTCGAACCATTTATTATGGACTTATATGACAGACCAGACACAATTAAGGAAATTCTAGAAAAGAATACGCCGGCAATAATTGCTTCAAATATTAAAAATTCAAAGAGCCTTCAGATTAAGAGAATGCATTTATATGCAATGAGATCAGATGCAAGCGTAATCTCTCCAGAACTTTTTGATGAGTTTTCATATCCATACCTTAAGCAGATGATTCTAGGATTTAGAGAAGCAGGATATCGCACAGTACTTCACTGCGACAGTAACTGGATACCGATGCTTGACAGATTCCTTGACCTTCCAAAAGCATCAGTTCATTTCGAGTTTGATGGAAAGACAGACATGTTTAAGGCGGCAGAAATCCTAAACGGATGGCATTCATTTAGAGGAGATGTTTCAGCGTATATGTTATCTTATGGAACACCTGATGAAGTAAGAGAATATAGCGAAAAACTTATTGAGGAAATTGGAATGAAGACGCCAGGATTTATGTTTGGAACTGGTTGCGAAGTTCCACTTAGCACAAAGCCAGAAAATTACAAAGCAATGTGTGATGCAATACTAAGTTGTAGAAAATAATATTATCATTATTTGATTTTATAGAAGGAGCTAATGGCTCCTTCTTTTTATTCGAAGATAATATCTTTTTGTGGTAACGAAATTATTGTATAATATAGTATTAACAAACAATGTATAGAGATAATTAGTTAAGTACTGATAAAAATAGATAATCAAAGTATTTCGAAAGGAAAACAATACTTGGAGGAGATTTACTTATGGAAAAGTTTGGTAAAATTCTGTTGTCAATAACGCTTATATGCACACTGCTGATGGTATTTGCAGTGCCTGTTTTTGCAGCACCAAAAGCAGATGTAGCTGTGATTGATATCACGAAAGACACGGATTTTTCTAATAAACTGAAAAGTCTAGGAGATAATAAAAAAATTGTTTTTAATCTCAAAAAAGATATTTGTGTTGATAATGAAATCGAGATTGAAGCAAACAATTGCTTTATTCTAATTCGTGTAGATGACACTTATTACTCAAAGTACGGCGATGTTGAAATCTACCCGAGATATCGTACCGATAATGCCGATTACCGTTTCCTTAATATTGAAGGCGATAACGTAAACCTTTATTTTGATGGTCATGTTATCTGCCGGGATTTCCGAATCGATTCCGGATCCGGAGGTGCTATTAATGTTGATGGCAAAAACTGTCTCATAGCAAACGGACGGTTTTATAATTGCACGGCATACGGAAGTGGTGGTGCTATCTGTTTTAAGAATGTCAACGCAAATGTAAAGCAATGCCATTTTAAGCAGTGTCGTTCCATTGATGAGGGTGGAGGAGCAATTGTGATTCACAAAACAGGGGGTAGAGTAGAAGAATGCGTCTTTGAAGACAACTCATGCGCGAATAGAACAGTTCAAGCAGTCCAACACATAGGAGATGATGTTCAATGTCAGCGTCGTGTGCCTGACACAGTTGTCCGAAACTGCACATCGAATTCCAAGCGCGACGACAATTATTATCAATGTATAGTTAAAAACGAGAATGTTCCCGCTAGTGAAGGTGTCAATCTTGACGACATATTCGGAACGACAGATCCTCAGGAATTCATAAGACCGATTGCATCCCAATATGCGCAGAATGCTATGGCGAATAACGAGAACTGTGATGTTATCCGCCGCGATGAAAACAATCCCGTAAAAAGCGATAAGGAATATGTCACTCTCACGGCAGAAGCATCTGATGCTTTCGGATGGAGAGCGACAGACGATTCTCCTCTGACGATCACGGCAAAGGAGGGTTATATCATCACCGCCATAGAAGGGCATGTACCTGCTTACGAATATTATGGAGCAAGGGATTATGAATATCTCATAACGGATCACGGAAAGAAAAGCATTGACGATAAGTATGTCGATATGTTTGGCCGGGCAAGAGGTGACATCGACGCATGGATCAAAATCGGTGATATATATTCAAAATCGGTTTCCCTTACGACACAGAAAGACATCTACAATCCTCATACTATGAACTTCGACGAGTTTGTTGTATATTTTGCGGAGGACACCCCTGAAAACCGTCCGGTGATCGAAGATGTTTCGC
>JAZLGF010000025.1:0-6532 GCA_045616165.1 Lachnospiraceae bacterium | reverse complement strand
CTGACGACTTTATTATATTTTTTATTTTCGCTTAATGCAATTATTTGCTTTATATAGATTAATTTAATACGGCGTTTCGGGAACTTACTTCAATGCAAAAGGGCTTTTAGCCTTGCGGGAAGTTACTTCTGAAACTAACCGGGAAAACGTCAAAGAGTCAATAAAAAAATAGAGTCATAAGATTTAACTTACGACTCTGTTATATTGATTTTGTATGCTTCAAAGATTAACTGGCAGTTGACAATTACATTAAGATTTATCTTTTGATTACATCCATGTATTCTTAATCATCTTTTTTAATCGTGTTTTTATTATTGAAATTAGACACGTCTTAATAATTGAAAATAATATTAGAATGTTTTCCAGCAATTTTTCTTCAGAAATTCACTGATTATTTCAAGAGGTTCACCTTCATAATATGCAACTAACTTCTTTTTAAATTCGGGTACATGATTCTTGGGGATGACAAGGAACCCCTGTCCATGGGCAATGAGATAATGATTTGCATAAATGACGGAAGCACGTTTGTTGCCGTCAATAAATACCTGAGTCTTCATGCTGTACATACATAACTCAATTGCAATATCAATCGCGTCTTTTCCTGAATTTAGAATATCATCAATTCGCTCTTTCACGATTGATTCGATTGGAAGCGGCGGCTTATAGCTGCTTCCTCCGATGGACACTGGAACTCCACGTATCCTTCCGCCATCCATAAAAAATCCTTCATTTACAAGTTTAGCAATATGACAAAGCAAATAGTAATCCGATTTTGCCTGAACTACATCCTGATCCAGAATAAACTCCCAGGCATGCTTCAAATTGAGGATTTTCTGAATGTCTGTTGCCGTCATCCCGTTGACGGTTCCGTTATCAATTATATCCTCTGTTTGCGGAAAAGAAGTAGCAACGCCTTCTAAAACTGCTTGATCGTAGATGTTAGCCTTCATATTGGCTCTGGCAAAGTCTAAATTTTGAATAACACGTGGCTCAAGTTCCGATGTCACATAACCTAGTGTCGCCAGTTGTTTATCAATCTTGCGAACATTCTTTTTGAGCTCTCGCAGTTCTTTTGCGTTTCGAACTAACAGTTGATACAAATCTTCAGAATAAACATCAACATAGGTTGATGTCAGTCTGCTGCCGATTCTTTTGCGAATATACAGATACTTTCCGCTCGCGTTTTCCTTGATTTCTGGAGTTCCATCATATGGAATTAGATTAATGCGTGCCTGATAATCCGCTTTATCCTGCAATAGTTTTTGAATTTCATTAAATTCGTTCATGTGAATCTCCTTTAGGGAACTTTGTTCTGTTAAAGAATATCATAAAGTTCCCTAAATATCAACCCACTATGCACAAGCTTTACATTTTCCTGAAAACTTTACCCTTTGCCATTAATTATCTTTCTATACTCGATTTGTCCAGTAAAAAATCAATAATTCCAAGAACTAAAATTCCATCATCCGTCTTCCATGGTTTTATATAATCCTTTACCACAATTATCTTTTTAAAATTATCAGGAATATGATTCAATGATCTAGATTCCTGAATTGTCTTTTCAGGAGTTGATAAGTTCAACGCTGATTGGATATAATATCTATTTCCTCCAAAGTTGCAAACAAAATCAACTTCTGACTGAATTCTTTTATTTCCTTTTCTTATTTCAACTACTCCAACATCAACATTAAAGCCTCTCATTACTAACTCATTGTAAATAGCATTTTCCATCAGGTGAGATTCTTCCTGCTGCCTAAAATTGAGCCTTGCATTTCTAAGTCCCAAATCAGAAAAATAATATTTTTGTGGTGTGCTAATGTATTTTCTTCCTTTAACATCAAAGCGGATAGCCTTTTTTACAATGAAAGCGTCTTCTAGAAAAGAAAGATACGAATTCACAGTATTAAGCGATATCTCCTTTTCTCCACTACTTTTAAATGTCTCATATATTTTTTGAGGATTCGTTAATGAACCAATAGAAGAAGCCAATATATTAACCGTTGTATCCATAATATCGAGACGTTTTATCCTGTTTCGTTCTACTATGTCAGAAAAATATGTTTGCTCGAAGAGGTTTTTCAGATACTGTGATTTTTCAGTATCAGACTCTTTGAATAGAATCAGTGGCATGCCTCCATAAGTTAAATACTCGTTCCATGCATCATATTTATCGTATCCACATGCTGGATAAAATTCAGAAAATGAAAGCGGGCTTACATGAATTTGTTCACCCCTGCCTCTAAATTCTGTAATGATGTCAGTGGACAAAAATCGAGAATTGCTTCCTGTAACATAAATATCAATATTAGGTTCATGTAGCAAACCAGTCACAACAAGTTCAAACCCTTGGACAAGCTGGATTTCATCTAATATTAGATAGTAATTGCCGTCATCTTTTATTAACGACAAAATTTCTTTTTCTAAAGCCTCTGCATTAGTATGATATTTTTTATTGATTGCTCGATCAAATTCATATTTAATTATATGATCTGCCGGAACCCCATCCGCTATCAGATAGTTTTTATATAATGGATCAAGAAGGTAAGATTTCCCACATCTACGGATACCTGTTACAACTTTAACCATACCGTCATTTCGTTTATTTATAAGCTGCTGAAGATATAAGTCTCTTTTGATTTCCATAAACATCTCCACTCCTTTTCATGTTGAATATTTTTAACAATTACGGCAATTTTCTTCACTAATATCTTAACTTCGGACAAATGATTTGTCAATGAATATTTTTGCCGTATTCGCCTAAAATATTCATCTAGCCATGCCTTAATCTAAAAACTTCTAATGTAGCGTCCTTTACAACAATGTCTTTCGGGTTAATTCGTTGCTTTTTAATATTTTTTAACGCCTTCGACTTTGGGCCAATTTTTCCTATTAAATCCAATACCAAAAGAGGACTTTTAACAGGATTCATTACTTGAAGTTCTAAAACCTCATCCCAAAACCGGTTAAGTTCAATAAAACAGTAAAAATTAAAAAGAATATGTTCCTCATCGCTTAAATCAGTCTTCTGATTTAGCGCGTCATTTTGGATTGCCATAAATTCCCCGGAAGAAGATATCTCAATGCTAATATGTTTTTTCTCACTTAAAACAAAAGCCTCATAATTTTTGATGAATTCACAAAGCTTAGCTCTAAAGACTTTTGTTTCTAAGAAAGTATCAGTTACTTTATCAAGATCCTTTTCGCTATAATAATCAGCCTTCTTTTTATATTGTAGAAGCTTTTTTGAATAGTCAGTATTATTATCAAATAAATGGCATGACAGTACTTCTTTAGACAAAGATATTTCAGAAGATACTTCACCATTATCACAGATGCTACGTTTGGCTTTTAAATCACACCCTTCATCAGAGGTTTTAATTGGATAATTTAGTTCTTTTGCAGTAGCTATATAAAATTGATTAGCATAATTGGCGCATATTAAATTAATATCTGTATTAAACTTTTGTTTTACAAGATAATCTCCTTCACTATTCGTTATTGCTATATGTTTCATCTTCATAATTAGGCAGTATTTTGTCACCTTCCTTTCACCAATTGTATGATACTTATTTTTGAAGCCCATTTTTGGTACACAAAAAGGGCTTCTTTAGCCCTTTACTAATCTCTGTATATCTACCTCCAAGGTGTTTTTAAACGAGTATCCATTGGAAAATCCTTTTTTATTTCTATTCCTTTTGGGAGATAGAGAAATATATCATTTGAAATCTTCTCTTTTGAGCCATCTAAGGCATATATACAGCCATCCATAAAGTAAAAAATACACCTCGCAAGAGAAGTTGTTGTATAACCGTATTTTACTATGATATTTTGCCCCTTTTTCAATTTATCGGCCATTATTTGACATTCATCATAGCTTTTGGGCTCAAATATTGTATAAGATTGTGGCATTTCTTCCGTGAATCTAGGAAGTGTATGAAAGGTTACTCTTGACTGCTCAATTATATCAGAAGAAGCAGGAGCAATTTCCTGCTCCTGCTCGACTTCTTCTACAAAATCAAACCCAAATATTCCTGCCAGTTTATCTATAAAGCTCATTATTTTCTGTTTTTATAATCTTTTTTAATTTCATCAGCCCAATGCGAATCTTCCATGGCGTTGCCTGCTCTCATACAGCTAACAGCTTCTGAAACTCCCCCAAACATCATATCTATACCGCTTGCATCTGCAAGGTAATCTACGGCATTTCGTTCATGAATACCAAGTCCTTTGGCAGTTTCAACCGCATCAATATTTGCTCCTAAGAATAAGAATTCCCATCCAAGTTCTTCTTTAGCCTTAATCATTTCTTTCACTTTATCACTTGAATAAATATGACTAGAATTTTCAAGTCCATCAGTAGTAATAACAAAAAGTGTATGTTCTGGACAATCTTCTTCTCTAATGTACTTATGTACATTAGAAATATGATGAACTGCCCCGCCAATAGCATCGATTAAGGCAGTGCAACCATTTGCAATATACTGACTGCCTGTCATCTTCTCAATTTTATCAAGAGGCACTCTGTCGTAGACCACTTTGCTTCTTTCATTGAAAGTAACAACTGAAACTAAGACATCCCCTTCTGTTTTCTTTTGCTTTTCAATAAGTGAATTAAAACCTCCGATAGTATCTGATGTTAAGTCATACATTGATCCACTTGCGTCCAAAATAACTACTAATTCCGTTAATCCCTTTTTCATCTAAATATCTCCTTTGAACTAATAAAAAAGATGTAACTGCTTTTTACAGTTACATCTTAAGGGATTCAGAAACAAATTAGGTCAACTCGCAAGTTACATTTTTGAGCCCAAAAGCTCTTGATCAAATGAAAAAAGAAGCTCATTAACCTTTGTAATATCATATATCTTCTTTTCTATGCAATATTTAATTATTAAGTCAAATTTACTGCTTGGAGAAAGCGCAAATCCAGCTTTTAAAAGCATTTCATTTATCTCGTAATCCGGAAGTTCTAGCGCAAAAGCAAGGGCAATAACAGTTGATTTCTTTGGGCGATAATCCTTTTCATTTTTTATCTTGTTAAAATGTTGCCGTTGAAGTCCTGCCTTATGATAGCAATATGAGTCAGTAACACCCTTTTCATCTATCTTTCTAAGGAGCATATCACGAAAGTTTTCATCAACAAATTGCAATCTGCCCTTTAAATCGTCTTCTGGATATAGGCTGTTGCATTCAACTTCATCATAATCTACTCCCCCATCAAAACCACAGAATGGTGGAATAGGAAAGTCATTCGCAGGATTATATCCGCTATTTCTAATTACTTCATCTGCTGCATCAACTGAAAATTCTCTAGCCTCTGGGGTTAAGAATTCAGGAATTTCAAAACTAGAATCCTCCTTCTCAATTGAAAGTGGATTTAATAGCGCGTCAATATCAGATTCTGCTTGATATTTTTCAGCTAAATACCTTTTAACTTCTTCTATTATTTCTTGATTAATCATTAATGTCACCAAATAACAATTGTTTAGAAATGATATGCTTACATTTTATTTTTAACTCATCAACCTATGCATTAATCTGTACAGATACTATTATAAAACCTATCAACCTGAATTTGGAGCATTTTAGGGATATAATTTGTAGCCTTTTTGGCCATCCAATCTGGGATTCCTCCGTAGTATGCTTCTGCAATGGCTCCAGTCATATCAGCAATGGTATCGCTATCCCCTCCGATAGATATTGCGCATCTAATTGCATCCTCAAAGTCTGTACTTTCAAGAAAAGCTACAATAGCCTGAGGAACTGATTTTTGACATGTTTCGTCATGATAATAGGTTGGTCTAATTTCATCAAGAGTAAAATCTAAATCATAATCACAAAATTTTGTGACAAAATCTTTGATTTCTTTTTTAGATTTACCGTTTCTAGCAAGGAAAATTGAACCAGCAATAGCTTGAGCTCCTTTTATTCCCTCGGGATGATTATGAGTGACTTCTGCTGAAATCTTTGCATTTAAAAGTGTCTCTTCTAATGTATCAAATAGCCATCCTACAGATGACACTCTCATACCAGATCCATTGCCGCAACTATTATAACTTTAGAAAAAATAGAGCCATAAGCTTCAACTTACGACTCTATTATATTGATTTTGCTTTTTATAAAGGTTAACTGCCAGTTGACAATTCAATTGCAAATTATTCCTCTGTTTTGTGCAATATTTCATCTGCATTATCTTTAGAAAAGTCACTTAATGTGTATGATCTGATTCTTTCTTTAACCAGAACAGGAATTACAAATCCATTTTGTGCAAGAACAGACAATCTATTAATAACGGTTTTATTTGTTACATTTAGCTTTTCACTTAACTCAATCGGTGTAAATTCACCCCTGTACTTCTGAATTAAAAGAACAAGAAGTTCCTTTTCTTTGCGTTTTAGGAAAGAAAGACTTTCTTCAATTCCAACGTTATTCGAATCAGTAGATATTTCACATACCTTAGCAGAATATAGTTTTACCATTCTAAGGAAATACTTAATCCAGATTTCAGGATGCGGAGGGTTATTCCGCCCTT
>JAZLGF010000024.1:0-7564 GCA_045616165.1 Lachnospiraceae bacterium | reverse complement strand
GATAAACTTTACTTATGACGAATTTTTTCTAGAAGGAGATAAATACGAAGAGCTCCTTAAAAAAGGTAAAATTGATGAAGAATATTATAACGCTCTTCCTTTGCTTGCATCTGATTCCTTCAATGAAAAAGGTCTCTATATCGAATATAATATGAGAGCTTATGAGGAATATATGATATGCAGTGGTACAAATCCAGATTCACCAAACAGGATTTGTACCATATCACTTCCATATGTAGTTGCTGCAAACTGTGCTACTGTTGATGAGGCTTTAAATTATATTCGTAACTATATTGATGTATTCACCATGCTTGATAAATCAGAAGCATCCGGTTGGAACCTATGTTTTATGATTGGAGATGCTACCGGAGAATATGGTTTAATAGAAATTGCCCGTAATGAAGTTATGTATCTTCCATACCAACATGGTCAGGGAAACTATTATATCACTCCAAAGTGGAATGTTCTTTCTGAAGGACAATCTGGTTATGGAAGACTTCAGTTTGGCATAGAACGTATTGACCAGATTCAGACTGAAGAAGATATGGCAAACATTATGAAAGAAATAATGTGGAGAAATGAAATCCTCAATGTTGAATACGCAAAAAGAGATGCACACGGACATGTTCAGTTCTTAAATAAGGATGGTGAGCCTTCTCTTGATTGGAGAAGCGATAATGTAAACTTAATCCCAGTTAATGAAGAAGGCAAATATGTTGACATTTATTCCGAAAACCCAACTGAAGAGGCTAAACTTGTAAAAGGATATAAAGATGCTTCAGATAGAATTATAGCTGGTCAGGGATTAGAAGGTGATGAAGAAAAAGCTGTTTTGTATCAAGAATATTTAAGCAGAAGTGGTCTGTATTGGGCATCAGATGATGATAATTTTGAAGAACTTCAAAAAGGGTTAATTGACTATTACAAATATTCAGGAGTCAAAGATATGCTGGAAGAATACTATAAAGGAAACGAAAAGCCTTTAAGAGATAATTCGTATGTTTGGACAACAGCTTTATCAATTTCGGCTAATTGTACTCAAAAGAGATTAACAGTCAAGTTTTGGGAAAAACCGAACACCGTATTAATCTGGCAATTCTAAATTCTCGTGATAATACTTCACCACGAATCTCTATTGAAATCTTCAATTATATGATAATAAAAATAGCATTGTAGTAATAGGAGGATGATAATTATGGCAAAAACACAAGAAGAATTAAACATAATTAATGAAGAAGTTGAAACATTGAACAGGAAACCTAAAGAATTAACAGTTGATGAATTTGATGATGACAAGCTGAAAGATATCTCTGGTGGAACTCGCACTAATTTATATTGTAAGAGGTGCGGTCGTCCTCATAGCGTTAATCGTACTGTTGGTCTTTGCCGTATTTGCTATTATGAAATGTATAAGAAAAAGGATATGTAACTTATTGAACTTACGGAAGAGAAAGTATGCGCAGTAACAGGTGGCACTACTAGAGGAGACAAATAAATGGATGCAACAATTGTAGCAGTACTGAAGAAAGCGGATGAAGAAATAAAATAATGAGGCAATAATCATGAATGATAATTTTGATAAAAATCTTAATTTGGAAAACTTAGAAGACTTGGAATTGGAGCAAGTTAGTGGTGGACGTAAAAAACCAACACCTACACGTGAAAAGAAGAAACCTGAAAAGCACCATGGAAATGATGGACAGACGCATTGTCCACGATGTAAAGCGGTTAAATGGTTTAATGGAATCTGTCCTAATTGTGGATATCCTTATGATGATACAAGAAAATAATAATTAAAGGAGAAAATTTCATGAACGATAATTTTGATAAAAATCTTAATATGGAAAACTTAGAAAACTCGGAATTGGAACAAGTAAGTGGCGGTTTGAAACAAGAAAAGCGCTATCGCCATGTTTGGGAGATATATTGTACAAAGTGCAATACACCTCATAGCATATGGAACCAAAAGCCAGAAAGAGGGGATTTCCCTATATATTGTCCAAGATGCATGGGAACCAAGCAATTTAAGGTAAGAGAATATGACAGAGAAATCCGATAGCCATAAACTACCCCACCGAGCATAACCAGGAAGTGATACTCTTCCTAAAATAATAGAAAAGAATAGGAAAATAAAATGAAAACACAAGAAGAATAAAACGCAATAAAAAAGGAAAGACTAATGAAAGAAAATATTTTTAGAAAAGAAAGTCTTGAAAAAATCGAATCACCTGACGAATTAGACAAATATGTTAAGGTTACAAATCCAAAGATTTGGATTTTGCTATTAGCAATTATTGTCTTGCTCGTAGGAGGTTGTATATGGGGATTTTTTGGCCGACTAAATACTGTGGTAAAAGGTGCGTGTATTTCTATAGATGGAAAGCAAGAGTGTGTAGTAAATGAATCTGATGCAGGAAAAATTCAGATTGGGAACACAGTGAAAATAGCAAATGCCTTTGGGGTAATAACAAACATCGATATGTTGCCAGCACAATATTTCGATGTTGCAAAAAAACATAATTATACAGTTATGCCAGGGCAACAAAACGGAGAAGTAAGAGAATTTGAAGCAAAAACAGATGTGCCGGATGGAACTTATTTTATGGAAGTTATTGTTGAATCAAAAGCCCCATTCGCATTTGTGTTTAATTATTAAAGGATAAATATATGGCAAAAGAAGTCAAAAAGCCAATAAATAAAGGTATTGCGAAAGTTCCCGTTATAATACAGTTAGAAGCGCTAGAATGTGGAGCAGCATGTTTATGTATGATTCTTGCATATTATGGAAAGTGGATTCCACTAGAGCAAGTGCGCTCTGATTGTGGCGTTTCTAGAGATGGATCGAATGCTAAATATATAAAAAAAGCAGCAATAGGTTATGGACTTAATACGAGGGCATATAAAACAGAAATTGAAGCATTAAAAACGAGTGGAACATTCCCGTGCATAATACATTGGGATTTCAATCACTTTGTTGTACTTGATGGATTTAAAGGAGACAAAGCTTACTTAAACGATCCAGCACAAGGAGCTTATAGCGTTTCCATGGAAATGTTTAATGAATCTTTTACAGGAATTTGCTTGATGTTTGAACCAAGTGAAGACTTTTCTCCGTCAGGTAAAAAAAGAAGTATGTTTGATTTTGCGGCAAAACGTCTTAAAGGTGCAGGAGTTGCTGTTGCGTTCGCGGTAATAACGGCAGTTATTTCAGCTCTTATGGGAATAATTAATCCTGCGTTTTCACGTATTTTTATAGATAGGTTATTAACATATCAAAATATAGAATGGCTTGGTCCGTTCATTATTATTTTGCTTGCCTTTAGTATTGTGCAAATTATTGTTTCTGCAATTCAGGCGATATATACATTGCGTATTAATGGAAAATTCACAACTGTTGGCAGCTCGAAATTCATGTGGAAAGTATTAAGACTTCCATTAGATTTCTTTTCACAACGTATGGCAGGAGATATACAAGAAAGACAAAGATCCAACGGAACAATTGCGAACACACTTATAGACACATTCGCCCCTTTGGGATTAAACACTATAATGTTAATCTTTTATCTAGTTGTAATGCTTAGATATAGTTGGATACTTACACTTATTGGACTTGCATCATTAGTTATTAATGCAATAGTGTCAATGATAATTTCAAAGAAAAGGGTAAACATATCTCGCGTTTCGATGAAAGATAGCGCAGCCCTTTATAGCATGACTATATCTGGAATAGAAATGATTGAAACTATTAAATCAAGTGGAGCAGAAAGAGGTTTCTTTCATAAATGGTCAGGCTATCAAGCAAATCTTAATAACCAAGAAAAGCAAATGGTAGAAATGAACGGATATATGGGAGCAATTCCGCTCATTATCAACTCACTTGTAAATGATGCAGTGTTAATCCTTGGTGTTTATTTTGCTATGCAAGGAGAATTCACAGTCGGTATGGTTATGGCGTTCCAAGGATTTTTGCAAGCATTTGTATCTCCAGCGATGTCATTTATTGGAGCAGGTCAAACAATACAAGAAATGCGTACTTCTATGGAGCGTGTTACAGATGTTCTTGAATATAAGGATGATGATATATTTAATGAGGAAAAGCTTGAAAAGGATGTTGAATATTCAAAACTTCAAGGAAACATAGAAATAAAAAATGTAACGTTTGGTTATTCGAAATATGGAAACGCTGTTGTTAAAGACTTTAACATGAAGATTGAACCAGGAAAATCAGTAGCTATAGTTGGAGGGTCTGGTTGCGGAAAGTCAACAATGTCAAAACTGATTTCTGGATTATATAAACCATGGAAAGGAGAAATTCTTTTCGATGGAAAAGCAATTGATAAAATACCAAAAGCAATATTTAAGAGCTCATTAGCTGTTGTTGATCAAGATATAATTCTTTTTGAAGATACAATAGCAAATAATATTAGAATGTGGGATACAAGTATCGAGGATTATGAAGTTATTTTGGCAGCGAGAGATGCGCAACTTCATGATGATATTATGCAACGCCCAAAAGGATATAAACATAAGCTCATAGAAGGCGGAAAAGATTTTTCTGGAGGTCAAAGACAAAGAATCGAAATCGCCCGAGTATTAGCACAAGATCCAACTATAATAATTATGGATGAGGCAACATCTGCACTTGATGCAAAGACGGAGCATGATGTTGTTCAGTCAATAAAAAATAGAGGCATAACATGTATAGTAATTGCACACAGACTTTCAACAATTAGGTCGTGTGATGAAATAATCGTTATGCAATCAGGTGAAATTGTTGCAAGAGGCACACATGAACAATTGATGAAAAGCAGTTTCGTTTATCAGGAACTCGTCACAAACGAATAGGAGGTATTTGAGATGAGTATATTTGATAAACAAATAAAAGATAGACAACAAAAAGATAAAGAAGCAGTTGAAGATTCAATGCGAGTGCTTGTTCAGGCAGTTCTCGGAGGACAAGGAGCTGGAAAGAATAAGATAGAGCAAAACAACAATGCAATAGAAGCTGTTGTAAAATATTTAGGAATAAAAATTCAAAAAAAAGAAATTCCTAGTAATCTTAAAACGCAAGACGAGCAAATTGATTATATTACAAGGCCATTAGGAATTTCCAGACGTAAAGTAAAACTTGAAAAGGGTTGGTATAAAGATGCAGTAGGACCGATGATTGGAAAACTAAAGGGAACAGATACCACGGTTGCGTTACTTCCGACAGGATTTTCAAGGTATGCAATTTTAAATTTTGAAACAGGGAAAAAGTTAATATTAAATTCTAAAACAGAAAAATTGATAGAGAGAGAAGCAATTGTTTTTTATAAACCGTTGCCTCTTAAATCGCTAAAAATCACAGATCTTATAAAATTTATTCTTTCACAATTATCGATAGAGGATATTGTTGTTTATATCGCGATGATATTGTTAATAACCCTTTTGGGAATGCTTTCACCAGTATTTTCAAAATGGTTGTTTGGAGAAGTATTAGATTCTGGTAGTCTTGCAATTCTTTTAAGCGTAGCTTCGTTTATGGTCAGTTATTCAATTGCACAAAGTTTACTAAGCATATACCAAACCTTTGTAAGTAATAAAATTGCAGTAAAAATTGACATTGCAGTTGAAGCAGCAGTAATGCAAAGAATGTTGACATTGCCAGCAAAATTCTTTAAGGACTATTCATCAGGAGAACTTTCTGAAAGACAAAATTATGTTGGAACACTTTGTTCTATATTAATTAACTCTATAGGAACGACAGGAATAACAGCAATATTTTCACTTGTTTATATTGGACAAGTATTTGCGTATGCACCAGCATTAGTTATTCCATCGCTATGTATAACTTTAGCAACAGTAGGCATTTCGTTAGTTACAACGTTTAAGCAAATGAAAATAACAAAAGAAGCAATGCTCGAAAGTTCAAAAACAGCAGGCATAAGTTATTCGATGATTACAGGTATTCAAAAAATAAAGCTTGCTGGCGCAGAAGACAGGATGTTTGCTAGATGGGCAAAGAATTTCGCAAAGGAAACGAAACTTCAATACAACCCACCAATTTTTCTTAAATTAAGTGGAACAATCAATTTAGCAATTTCTCTTTTTGGAACAGTTATTTTATATGTTGTTGCAATTAATAGTGGCGTAACCGTTTCTGATTATTATGCGTTTAATGCAGCGTATGGTATGGCAGCAGGTGCATTCACGGCAGCAGCATCTTTAGCGACTGTATTTGCAAATATCAAACCTATTCTTGAAATGGTAAAACCAATAATGGAAACTGCTCCAGAAATTTCCGAAGATAAAGAAGTTATTACATCGCTAAGAGGCAATATTGAACTTAATAATGTTTGCTTTAGATATAAAGAAAATATGCCATATATTATTAATGGGCTTTCATTAAAAATACAAAGTGGAGAATATGTTGCGATAGTAGGAAAAACTGGTTGCGGAAAGTCAACGCTTTTAAGACTTCTTTTGGGATTTGAAACTCCTGAGAGGGGAAGTATCTTTTATGATGGAAAGGACATAAACAGCATCGATATTGAATCATTAAGAAAAAAGATTGGAACAGTTATGCAAGATGGCAAACTTTTCTTAGCAGACATCTATTCCAATATTGTAATAACAGCTCCAGAACTTAAAATGAGCGATGCATGGGAGGCAGCAGAAATTGCTTCGATTGCAGAAGACATAAGAAAAATGCCAATGGGTATGCAAACATTGATTTTTGAAGGACAAGGTGGAATATCAGGTGGTCAAAAGCAACGCCTTATGATTGCAAGAGCAGTTGCTCCTAAACCTCGAATCCTTTTCTTCGATGAGGCTACGAGTGCACTCGACAACGTCACTCAAAAGAAAGTGTCTGATGCAATCGACAAACTAAAATGTACGAGAGTAGTTATTGCTCACAGACTCTCAACTATAAAGCATTGCGATAGAATTATCGTTCTTGATGAAGGCAATGTTGTTGAGAGCGGAACATACGAAGAACTTATTAAGAACAAGGGCGTGTTTTACGAACTTATTGAAAGACAAAGAGCGTAAAATCAAAAAGCCGGATTTATCGGCGTTTTGATAATAAATTGATAACAAACTGATAACAAAGCTTTTAAACGATTTTTGATAGTTAAAAAACGTTGAAAATAAAGCATTTTTTACTAGCCTAGAAAAAGGAATATTTTTCAAATCCCTCTTTCTCCGTTATGACTAAAGAAGAAGATAAAGCGTCTGTCGGCACATGGATTTATTCGATTGCACGAAATACTGTTATAGACTACTAACGACGAGTTAAAAAATGTAGCAGGCGGTAGAGGAACTATACCTAGCACTAAACCACCTAAACCAAAAAAATAAAAGTATAAATAGATAAAAATATAGTTATAGAACCTGCCCAAAAATGAAAAAGATAAGGGCAGATTTTTTTTAATTTTTTTTAAAAAAAATTCAAAAAAGTAATTGACAAAGGGTTTTGATGATGATATTATATTCAAGCTGTCCCCCTAAAAGAGGGAACAGCGCAAAAGTCAAAAAAGCTTGATTTTACAAGGTTTTTTGGAAGGCAACTTGATAATTG
>JAZLGF010000023.1:0-69996 GCA_045616165.1 Lachnospiraceae bacterium | reverse complement strand
TATTGACTTAGGAAGTTTTCGCCCATAAACACTTAGCTTATAACATATCGTGTTTATGGTTAGGACCATAACAAGTATTATAAATAACGAAAATGTTTATGGTTTTAGGTGAATTGTTGCACTTAAGAAAAGTGTTTTTTTATATATGGAGCTGGCGCAGCCAGCGAAGCGGCGGCGCGCGCCCTCAATAGCGCAGGCGCCGTCAGCTTCGCGAGCGAAATAGTATATTATTAAGAAAGCGAGCGGGACAGTGTGGCTCGTTATCGGCGAGTTGGAACCCGAGCCAGGAACGAGCTACACTGTCCGCGAGCATATAGTAAAGAGCTCTATAAAGGGCGATTTGTACGGGGAGGACGACGATTAGGTCAGGATCTTTATGATGCTTTTATTGAGGCTGGTAAAGTGTCGTAATGTAATTCAGAAATTAAAATAGGGAAGTGTTATTTATGTCAGAAATTCCTAATCTTTAATTTCTCCGCAGAGTATATCGTGATTAACTTGGCTGTAAAATAATTCTTTGGCTTTTTCAAAGTCATTTGTTTGACCGAGAACCCACATGAGTTTTGAAAGAGCTGCTTCAGACGTCATGTCATGAGCTTCTAATATTTTAAGATTATTTTTAACAACGGCGCCAACTTTGTACACAGAAAGGTCGCTTCCTTCGTTTGGAACCTGAGTTGTCATAACAATAAGTTTTCCGTTATCTCCAGCTTCTTTAACTTGGTCAAAATAGTCAGAGTATTCAGGAAGACCTCCAACACCAAAACTTTCAATAATAAGTCCGTCATAGTGTTCAAGCGCATTACGCATGAGATTATTATCCATTCCCGGAGTTAATTTAATAAGTCCAACGTTTGGATTAATGTAGTTATAAAAATGCATATCGCCACATGTATTGTCAGGGAAATACCTAATTATTTTATGGTCTTGAACTTGTGCCAGATTAGGAAAGTTAATACTTACAAAGGCAGCAAAGTTTTTAGAATAATTTTTTCGTGCTCTTGTTCCGGCTATAACGTTTCCGTTAAATACAACACAAACATTATGGCTACCATCGTCACATGCATATGAAAGAGCATCCATTAAATTTTGCTTAGCATCAGTAATATCCTCATCCATTGGCTTTTGAGCGCCAGTAAGTATGATAGGCTTTGGACTATCAGTAATAATATAACTAAGACCTGCTGCGGTGTAGGCAAGAGTATCTGTGCCATGCGTAATTACAAATCCATCATATTTATCATAGTTGTCATTAATAATATTTGCGATAATAAGCCAATGTCCAGGACGAACATTAGTGCTGTCTAAAGAAAACGCCTGCACACAATCCACTTCGCAAATTGATGCAGCATATGGAATAGCTTCTAAAAGGTCATCAGCGCTTAGCGAAGGCGCAAGACCACTTTCTGTCTGCTTAGAAGCAATAGTCCCACCAGTTCCAATAACAAGAATTTTTTTCATATCTCGCACCTTTAATAAATTATATTTGCACTATTATATATTACGTCGAAGAGCACTACAACACCTCTGGAAATCTTTGATTTGCAAAAGGGTTTGAAAAATATATAATAGCATTATGAGAATCGGACAAGGATATGATGTACATAAGTTAATAGAGGGAAGAAAGCTTATTTTAGGCGGAGTAGAAATACCGTTTGAAAAAGGGCTTGATGGACATTCGGATGCGGATGTTTTGGTTCATGCTATTATGGATGCACTTTTAGGAGCAGCTGCATTAGGCGATATCGGTAAATTATTTCCTGATACTGACGAGAAATTCAAAGGTGCTGACAGCCTAAAACTTTTAACTGTTGTATGTGAAATGTTAAAACTCGAAGGTTATAAGATTTCAAATGTTGATGCGACTGTAATTGCTCAAGAGCCAAAACTTAGTACATATATAGTTGAAATGAGATCAAAGATTGCGATGGCAGCAAATATTAATTTTGAACAAGTAAGCGTCAAGGCTACAACAGAAGAAGGATTAGGATTTACAGGAAAAGGCGAAGGGATAGCTGCAAGTGCAATAGCATTAATTGAAAAATCAATTGAAAATTTATGCTAAAGTGATATAATCATAAATACTAAAAAGCGATGCATTTTTTTGCGTCGCTTTTTTTGTCTTTTTTAGTCTGGTCATGCCGACCAAAATGAGAACAATAAAAATAATAAGAAAGATTGGTATAGTATTTCTTGCTGCATTTATTTGCTTTGCAAGTATATTTGTTTTGCTGCCATTAGAAAGTAAGGCAAACGAAAAGAATGTTTATTTAAGTGTAGGAACAGACTATTTGTATCCTGAATCCTGGAGAGATGGAGTGAATTGGGGCTCACCTATTTTTTGGATTGATGGCTCAACCGCCTATTGTGGTATTTCTTCTTTACCGGCTCCGAAGGAAGGGACTCGAACTGCGTATTCGTTAAACGGTGATAATCAAAATGTAATTAAAGCATTATATAGAGGTTATGGTGGACCTGCCAGTGTATTTAAATATGATTCTAGTGTAAAAGCATTAGGCTTAGATGAGATTTCTCAATACTTAATTTCACATGCAATATTAAGTTATGTATATTCGAATGATATGTATGGATTTAATAATACAGGAGAGCCGCATAGGATTTTTCAAACCGTTTATAATGCAATGATGACTAAACCACTTCCTAAATACTTAGAGTATGAAGCATGTGTAATTGGTGGTGAACATATCTGGCAAGATATTTTAAGTATGACAGGAGCAAAACTTACAGTACCTTTAGGAACAATTACGCTAAATAAAAGAGATAGTGAAAAAGGAACGACTACAAGGGCTGGGGCAAGTGTAGAAGGCGCAGAATATACTCTTTATGCAGCTGAGGCAATATATGGAGGATTTGAATCAAGCGTTGTTTATAAAGCTAACGAAGAAATTTCAAAAAAGACTCTTTCAACGGGTCAGGTTTTTGGAGATACAGGAACACAAAAAATTAATAGTGATGGCCAAATAGTTTGGGACAATCTTCCAGAAGGTAAATATTATATAAAAGAAACTAAAGCTGCCAAAGGATTTAATATTAGCAATGAAATTTATAATGCTACGCTTACTGATGTAAAAAAGACAATAACATGTCCAGAGATAAATGCAACGGATAATATTATTAAGTTTAACTTAAAAATAAAAAAGACATTGCAGAAGCCAGAATATGAAGAAGATGATGTTCCGGTTAAAAATGGAGTAGGATGCAAATTTCAGATAAGGGGAGCATCAGGCGAAATAATTAAGGAAGTAATAACAGATGAAAAAGGTCAGGCAGAGGTTAAAAATCTTCCTTATGATGACTACGAAATAAGAGAAATAGAAATTCCTGAGGATTATATAAAAGATGGCTATGCATGTGATTTGGTATGGAATATCAGTAAAAAAGATATTACTCAGGGAAAGACATTTGAATTCAAGGGTGAAAATCGGTTAAAAACTGGAAAGATGGCAATTACTAAAATTGCTAATGACTCAAAACTTGTAATAGCCCGCGCTGGAACAGAATTTGAAATTTATAACTGGCGTCATGAGTTAATTAATATGAAGGATAAAGATATGTTAATTACTGATGGAAGGGGAATATGCGTAGTTAAATATAACATGCCAGTGGGAACATATTATCTAAAGGAAAAGAAGGCACCTAATGGATATAGCTTAAATCAAGAGGAAGTTGAATTTACCATTAAGGAAAATAAAGCTAGTGCAGTAGATTTTTACGACGATGTTCAAAAATTTATTGTTAAATTCCAAAAGGTTGGAAGCGACGACAAGATAATTGCTGGGGCAAGGTTTGAAATTAAAGCTGCTCAGGATATTAAGACACCAGATGGAATAATAAGAGCTAAAAAGGGCGAAAAGGTATGTGAAATGGCTAGTGACTTGAATGGAAATGTAGTATCAAGTAAGTTGTTTCCAGGAAAATATATATTGACTGAGTTAGAAACTACTAAAGGATATCAGCTTTTAAACGACAACTTACTCATAAATGTTGAAAAAATAGACCAGGATGAGAGCTTATATGTATGTGATTTGGGCAAAATTGAGAACAAATATGTACCTGTAAACCCAAAAAAGAAAGAAGTAAAGCCTATTCCTAAGACAAATGCGCCTATTTTTGCAGTGTGGATAGCGCTTTTTATTGCAGCGTTAGGTGTGATTTGTTTCTTATTAATAAGAAAATTAAGGGGACATGGTCAGAATCGTTGACAATTAGAGTTTTTTTGGTACACTATGGAAGTGAAAAGAAACCATATAGGAAGTTAATATGAAGATTTACAATACTTTAACAGCTCAAAAAGAAGATTTTGTTCCAATCGAGGAAGGTAAAGTTAAGATGTATGTTTGTGGACCAACAGTCTACAATCTTATTCATATTGGCAATGCCAGACCGATGATTGTTTTCGATACCTTTAGAAGGTATTTAGAATATAAAGGTTATGATGTTACATATGTTTCAAACTTCACAGATGTTGACGATAAAATAATCAAAAAAGCTATTGAAGAAGATGTTGATGCAGCTACAATTTCTGAGCGCTATATTGAAGAATGCAAAAAAGATATGGCAGCAATGAATGTAAGGGAGGCTGATATTGCACCACAGGCAACAAAAGAAATTGACGGAATGCTCGACATGATTGACATTTTAATAGAAAAAGGCTTTGCGTATGAAGCTAATGGAACTGTTTATTTTAGAACGAAACAGTTTGTGGAATATGGAAAACTCTCTAAGAAAAAATTAGATGATATGCAAAGTGGTCATAGAGATATTAAAGTTACTGGTGAAGATGAAAAAGAAGATCCAACGGACTTTGTTCTTTGGAAGCCTAAAAAAGAAGGCGAACCTTTCTGGTCAAGTAAGTATAGCGAAGGAAGACCGGGTTGGCATATTGAATGCTCGGTAATGAGCAAAAAATATCTTGGAGATACAATTGATATTCATGCGGGTGGAGAAGATTTGATTTTCCCACATCATGAAAATGAGATAGCTCAAAGTGAGGCAGCAAACGGAACTACTTTTGCTAATTATTGGATGCACAATGCTTTCTTAAATATTAATGGAAGCAAGATGAGCAAAAGTGCAGGAAATTTCTTTACTGTAAGAGATATAGCACAGAGGTATGATTTACAAGTTTTGAGATTTTTCATGCTTAGCGCACATTATAGAAGTCCACTTAATTTCTCGGATGAATTAATGGAAAGTGCTAAAGCAGGACTTGAAAGAATACTTAATGCTAAGAAGAAATTAGATTACGCAGAACAAAACGCTGATGGAAGATCATTTTGTTTTGATGAAGGCGAAGATAAAGACTTTGGCGCTGATTATCTTGCAAAATTTGAAAAAGCTATGGACGACGATTGCAATACGGCTGATGCAATCGCAGCAGTATTTGAATTCGTTCGCGCAATAAATACAAATATTAAAGATAATTCTTCTACAGAACTTTGCGAGCTGGCAGAAAAAAGACTTGTTATAATGTGCGATATTTTAGGAATTATTTTAGACAAGCCTGAGGAGTCATTAGATGAAGAAGTAGAAAAAATGATTGAAGAACGTCAGGCCGCAAGAAAAGAAAAAGACTTTGCTAGGGCAGATAAAATAAGAGAGAAACTAACCGAAATGGGAATAGTTCTCGAAGATACAAGAGAGGGAGTAAAATGGCACAGAACATAAGCAGTTTAAATTTAGCATTTATAGGTGATGCAGTTTATGAACTTTTTGTTCGTGAACATGAGTTAAGAGGCTTCAATGGAGATGTAAATACATTAAATAAAATGACTACAAAACTTTCCAAAGCAGTTGCCCAATCAGAAATCGTAGATATTATTCTTCCGGTTCTTTCGGATGATGAAGAAGCGGTTTATAAACGTGGAAGAAATGCAAAGAGCGCATCAGTTCCAAAAAGTTGTACACCGGCTCAATACAGAAAAGCAACAGGACTTGAAAGCTTGATTGGACATCTTTATCTTAATGGTCAATTAGATAGGGTTAAAGAAATATTAGAGTATGGAATCAAACAATACCAAAAAAACAAATAATGATAGCAATAAGTTGATGGTAGAGGGTAGAAATCCTGTACTTGAATGCTTAAAGACAAGTGAAAATATTGATAAATTATATATACAAGAGGGCATAAAAGATGGCCCTCTTGTAACTATTTTTGCTGAGGCAAAAAAACGTAAAGTTTTAACAGTGGCTGTTCCAAAAGAGAAACTTGATAGCATGAGTGAAACAGGTCACCATCAAGGAGTTATCTTAAATTTATCAGCTATCAAATATGCTGAAGTAGAAGATATTTTAGCTTTGGCAGAAGAAAAGGGTGAAAAGCCATTTATTTTTGTTTTAGATGGTATAGAAGATCCACATAATCTTGGTGCAATAATTAGAAGCGCGAACCTTGCTGGCGCGCATGGGGTAATTATTCCAAAGCATAGAAGTGCTACGGTAAATGCAACAGTAGCAAAATCTAGCGCAGGAGCGGTTTCACATACATTAATTGCAAAAGTTACTAATATTGCTCAAACAATTGATAGCCTTAAGGAAAAAGGTATTTGGTTTGCATGTGCAGATATGGACGGGCAGCGTATGTATGATGCGAATCTTAAAGGAGCAATAGGACTTGTTATCGGAAACGAAGGAAATGGGGTAAGTCATTTAGTAAAAGAAAAATGCGATTTCACAATAAGCATTCCTATGAAGGGAGACATAGATTCACTTAATGCTTCGGTGGCAGCAGGCATCTTAGCATGGGAATATGTTAGACAAAATAGATGAAAGAACGTATCAAAAAATATTTTGATATATATTGGACTATGTTTAAGATTGGCATATGCACCTTTGGTGGTGGGTATGCCATGGTTGCTATTATAAGCAAGGAACTAGGCGAAAAGAAAAAATGGATAGATAGAGAAGAACTTCTCGATTATATAGCAATCTCCCAGATAACTCCCGGAGTAATTGCCGTTAATGTTTCAACCTTTGTTGGCAGAAAAAAAGGTGGAATTTGGGGCGCTATATGGGCAACTCTAGGCGTAGTAACGCCATCAATAATTATTATTTGCATTATCGCTGCTATTCTTTCCAATTTTGCAAATAATGAATATGTTTTACATGCATTCGCAGGAATTAGAATTTGCGTATGCGTCCTCATAATAAATGCAACAATTGGTTTTATAAAAAAGACAGTAGTAGATTGGCTAACTTTAGTTGTATTTGTCTGTGTATTTTTAGTTGCGGCATTCACACGCTTTCCAACAGTTTTTATCGTTTTAACAATAATTGCTATCAGCGTTATTCTTACAATTGTTATGGGCGAGAAAATGCCAGGAATAAAAGATAAGAACAATAAAAGTGGAGGTGCAAAATGACATTACTTCTTATGTGCCTTAACTTTATGAAGACGGGGCTTTTCGCTATTGGTGGAGGACTTGCAACTATTCCGTTTCTTTATGAAATGAGTGATAAGTTTGGATGGTTTACGCACCATGATATATTAAATTTTATTGCTGTATCGGAAGCAACCCCGGGACCAGTAGGAGTCAACATGGCGACGTATGCAGGCTATATAACGAATGGATTAGCAGGAGCAATTCTTTCAACACTTAGCCTTATATTACCGTCAGTAGTTGTTATATTAATAATTGCCCGTATCTTAGATAGATTCAAAACAAATAGATTCGTGCAAGGTGGATTTCATATATTGCGTCCTGCCTCAACCGCGCTTATTGCGGCAGCAGCGCTTAACGTAATTTTAGTAGTATTTTTTGATATAGAAAAAATTACTTTTGACATGTTTAGCCATCTAGGAGATATCTTTACACATATAAATTGGGTAGCATTATTAGTGTTTGTTTTCATGTTTGCAATTATGAAAACATTCAAAGGGCACCCAATTATTTATATATTAATCGCTGCTGGCCTGGGAATCATATTAAAATTATAGAAAGCTTTATAGCATTTTTATAGAGATATATGAAATTCCGAAAGGATCAACGGTTTCGTTAATATAAATATAATTTTGTGTGCGCTCTTGACGATATGTGATAGAAGGGGCACTTGTATGTTTTAAGTAGTCAACAATTTCTCTATCGGGACGTTTTGGAGATCCCATCTTTTGCCATAAATCATAAGAAGAACCTACGTTACGATTTAATCTATTTATAGTTATAGAGTAGGTACCAGGTCGTAATCGTGCGACAATGTTAAAATCCATAACACCTGATTTTGTAAAAGTTGAATATCTATTGTTATACGATGGCAAAGCATACTTATCTAGAATTTCATTGCGACCACCTGTTCCAGTATTGTAAAGCAGGATTTCAAAACCATCATGTGTTTTTCCAATGATATAGTTATTTTCTGATTGCAAAATGTTTTTACTAAATCTATAAGAGTATACTAATCCAAAAAATGAGGCTTTAGGAATACCGTGATACTCAAAAAGACCTTGGCCTCCAGGGAACATTTTATCTGTACTATAATATTCTTCGTTTATGTCTGAAAGGGATGTAAAACTTCCAGCTAAAAGATTAGGACTAATATCAAAAAATGTTTTACAAATATATGGAGCCATAAAACAAGTATCTCTTAAATAGTCAGTAGGATTAAAAGTTAAACTCCAATCATCTACAATTATTTTAAGGTCTGGGAAAGGACTCTCTTTAATTAACTTATAAACGGTAAGAAGGGAATCAGAGATGACATTCATTTCAGGACGAAAGTCAAAAACTTCTTGATTTTCATCATAAGATGTGTAACGCATAAAGTCTTGTTTGTTATCACCAAGACCATCGCCGCAATTATATAAATGTACGCCTATAAAACTAGGAGAAAGATTTTTTTGATAAGCAAAATCTAAAAAATCTTTATACCATAAAAGACCCGAAGGGTATGAAAAGTTTGGCGTGCCAAAAAATATTTCCGGGTCAGTTCTTTTTATAGCATTGTAAGTGGCTTCATAAAATGTGAAAAACTTTTCTTTAC
Source organism: Lachnospiraceae bacterium (assembly GCA_045616165.1). GTDB lineage: Bacteria > Bacillota > Clostridia > Lachnospirales > Lachnospiraceae > RGIG5612. The sequence continues at coordinate 60,999 of JAZLGF010000023.1, read as the reverse complement.
TTTCTCTCCAATATCCATCGGAAAGATTTAGGTTAGGGGATGTCCAAAAATCAAAAATCCATGTATGTACTTGCTGTTTTCCATAACGAATATTTAAATGCTCAATAAATTTTGAAATAAGAAGCATCCATTTTTCTATTGATTTTGGATAACTGATATTTGGATGGTATTGCCATCCAGCATATTGCTTTTTAGATGCCAGCTGGCTAGGCATATATCCTATTTCTATAAAAGGGATAATATTTAACGAGAGAATGTAATCAAGGATTTCGTCAATATATTTCCAACTATAAGATTGATTCTTGTCTGCATCTTCATAATATACAAACATGTCGTCGGAAAAAATATCACGTATTCGAATAAAGTCCAAAGGCATTGTTTTAATAACTTTTGATAGTTGATTTTGAACTTCTTGCCTTAGACAGGAGATAGCTCTTCCCACGGTAATACCTTTAAGCATTTTGTTGTTAATACATACTGAATCGTCGTACGAGAAAGAAATATTTTTAATTTTACGAGGAATATTAGAAAAAACAGAATAGTTTTTTTCTTTATTAGCAAAGTTTAATAAATCCTCAAAATCAGTTTCATTGATATTTACATCATCGTTAGATATCGGATTAAGTTTAAGACGTTGTCTAAATTGACCAGGAGTAAGATTGTATTGTTTCTTGAAAGCAGAAGAATAAGTTTTATGATTGTTAAAACCAACAGCCAAGGCAACATCAAGAATACTTTTTTTTCCGGAATTTAATAAGGAAATACTTTTGTTAACCCTAAAAGAATTTAAGAAGTCGGTAAAATTTGTTTTAAATTTCTTTTTAAAATATACCGAAAAATATTGAGGGTGAAAATGACATGCTTTTGAAATATCACTAAGTGAAAAGTTTTCAGCGTAATGATCTTCGATATAGTGGAAAATAGAAAAAATTTGTTGAGATTCTTTTTCTTTAACTATGTCATTTTCTTGCTCTAGTGTTACCAAAAAATTTCGAATAATGATTTCAGTAATATTAAGAACGCAACGATATTTTAATAGATTGTCAGAAGGCTTTTCGAAGTTGTTTAATGCTATTGAAGCAAGGTTTGAACATATTTCATTATATGACGCATCTTCGTTTCCAGAACGGATAAATCTATTTGCAAAAGTATATAATCTAAAATCTGGACATGCCGATTCAATAATTTCTAGAGGAACTTCAACAATAAAGTATTTGCACGAATCATCGGAATTTAAGCAACAATAAAATTCATAAGGTTTGATAAAAAAGAAATCATTTTTATTAAGCACATAATTATCAGAATTAACTTGCATGTGAACGAATCCGTTAAGAATAAAAAAGAATTGTAATTTTTCGCTCCAAGTAAAGTCTGTAGAAATATGGTTTGATGTTTTTACTGTAATATTGGCCATGGTTATTATCTCCTGAATATATATTATTTTCACAAAAAAAACGAGTATTGTTTAGTAAAAAATAACAAATAAATATTATAAAATGAATATTATGTCTGGATATAATGCAATAATAACATATAGTTAAAAAAATAGAAATATTTTAATTTAAAATAGTAAAAAAGTAGAAAGATTTTAATGTAATAAAAAAACAAATACAAACAAAGTAAAAAAAAGAAGGTTAACTCAATAATAGAATGGACGAAATATAAAAATATACTTGTTATCATAAACTATAATTATGGGTGTGTAATAAAATAAATTAGATTTCAGCTTGTGGATTGGGGTATTTTTATGTCAGAACATGATGAAATAATATTTGAAACTAAAAAACTTTCTAAACACTTTGGGCCTACAATAGCTCTTGATGAAGTTGATTTTAAGGTCTACAGGGGTAAAATTACAGGTCTAATTGGGGAGAATGGTTCAGGTAAATCTACCATTACGTCTATTGCCGCTGGCATGCAACCGCCAACAAGCGGTGAAATGTTTTTCAAAGGCAATCTACATAAACCATCAACAATGATAGAAGGAACAAGCCTAGGAATAGGAATGATAGTACAGGAACAAGGTACAGTTCCTGGTATTTCTATTGCTGAAAATATTTTTCTAGGTGAAGAAGCAAAATTTGGAAAAGTATTTATAAACAAAAAAAAGATGAGTAATGAAGCCAAGAAAGCGTTGGATTCAATTGGATTTGAGAATGTAGATCCATTGGCGTTGATAGATACTTTAAATATGCAAGATAGAAAGTTAGTAGAGATTGCTAAAACTGTATACATGAATCCGGAAATGCTTGTAGTAGATGAAACTACTACAGCTTTGTCACAACAAGGTCGTGTAATTATCTACAACATTATGAAAAAAATGCGTGATGAGAATAAAGCAGTTGTATTTATTTCACATGACCTTGAAGAACTTATGGAAATTTGCGATACACTGACAGTTTTACGAGATGGAAAACTTATAGCAACTTTAGATAGAGAAGAATTTGACGAAGTTGTTATAAAAAGACATATGGTAGGCAGAGAAATGACTGGCGAATATTACAGAAGTGATTATGGTGAACCAGTGTCAGATGAAGTTGTACTTAAAGTAGAAGATGTAACAACCGGCCAGGGAATGTTAATGAATTTTTCTATGGAACTTCATAAAGGTGAGATATTAGGTATTGGTGGACTATCGCACTGTGGAATGCATGAACTTGGAAAGGCATGCTTCGGTGAAGCTACTATATTAAGTGGTAGAGTTGTAGACATGCGTTCTGGAGATGAAATCAAGAGTGCTAGAGAGGCACTTCTTCATGGATTTGGGTATGTATCAAAAGATAGAGATAAAGAAGCTTTGGTTCTTACTGAAAGCATTAAAGATAATATTCTTGCAGCAGGATTTGACAAACTTCAAAAAGGACTTTATTTAAGCCAAAAGGCATGTAATGACTATGTTATGAAGCAAGTTAATGACTTGTCTATAAAATGTGCATCTATTAAACAAGATGTTCAATATCTTTCAGGCGGAAATAAACAAAAAGTAGTTTTTGGAAAATGGATTGGAAGAGATTGTGACATTCTTATTCTTGATTGCCCAACTAGAGGTGTTGATATCGGCGTTAAAGCTGCGATGTATGCTTTGATTAATGATATGAGAAAAAAAGGAACATCTATCATTATGATATCTGAAGAAATGACTGAACTATTAGGTATGAGCGATAGGATAATCATATTGAAAGATGGCGAATTTGCAGGAGAGTTTTTAAGAAGTAAGGAACTTTCCGAAAACGAAATTATAGATGTAATGATTTAATTATTAACCCATATAATGAATGTTCGCATTTAAGGAGAACTGGTATGGACGAAGCAACAAAAAAGAAAAAGACATCAAAAGTTGATGCGCGTTTAATTGGCAATATAGCACCTTATGCGGGGCTTGTATTGGTAATTATAGTTTTTGGATTTTTAACCAATTGGAAATTACTTTCGACTGATAGTTTGCAGAGTATGTCTTCTAGTGTGCTGACTACAGCGATATGTACAATAGGTGCTGTATTTATTTTTTCCGCAGGATATTTTGATATGTCATTAGGCGGAAGCCTTTGTATGTCAGCTGTTTTAGGAACAATGGTAACAATCTCAACAGGCAATCTTCTTTTGGGAGGCCTTGTAATACTTGGTGTTTCTGTAGCGATTGGCGTAATAAAAAGTATTCTTGCAACACATGTAAACGTACCGTTCTTTATTTTCACAATCATTTTAGGTTCAATTTTTGCAGCTCTTACTTTAGCTATGATGGGAAGTGCTACGACATTAAGGTTGGTAGATTCTGTAAACCCTATACCGGAATTTACATTTACTCAGATGTCTATGATTAGTGTTGCTGTGTTAATTGTATTTTTTCTGATTTGTTTATTCTTGTTTAATTATACCCCATTAGGATTAGAAGCAAAAAATATGGGTGGTAATATTTTTGCTACTAAGCAAAGCGGTATTTCCACAAAAAAAATTACATATATCGTTTTCTTAATTGGATCAATAGGTGTTGCGATTGCAGCCTTTCTTATAATGATTAGAACAAGAACAGTTACGTCATCTACCGGTGGAGCATTGGGAAATAATGTAATGGTTGCACTTGTACTTGGTGGTATGCCTCTTTCGGGTGGTCCAAAATCTAAGATTAGTGCAGGACTTGTTGGCGCGGTAACCATTACAGTTTTAAATACAGGTCTTACGATGATGGGTCTTGATACAGGCCAGATACAAATCATCAGAGGAATTATTTTTATCGTGGTTGTTTTGGTAAGCAGTCTTAGTTATAGAACAAGACTACTTCCGAGGTAATATATATTTTAATGTTAATTAACCTTAAGGAGGGGTAAACATGAAAAAATTACTAGCTATATTGTTAACTGCAGCTATGGTCGTAATGCTCGTAGCTTGCGGTGGCAAGAAGGACGGAAAGAGTTCTGATGGCGAATCAAAATTAGATGGTTCATGGCCAGAAGAAACAGTAAAAATTGGTGTTGAATTATATGATACAACAGATGAGCAGACTCTTGAAATGCAAAAATATTTTGACTATCTTGCAGAACACTTTAATGTTGAATTCATGTATTCAGAATCAATTGCTGATGCAGAAGCTGAAATGGATTTCGTTAACAGATGTGCTGACGCAGGTTGCCAAGCATTCTTCGGATACTACAACCTTGGTCTTGCTGAAACAATTAAAGCATGTACAGAACGTGGAATGTACTACATAGGTACAGGAGATGCTTATGAAGACGTTAAAGATAATCCAAAGTATCTTGGATGCTATAAGCTTACAGCAGAAGTTAATGGTCAAGAAGTTAACGGCGATTACTATGGCGGATATCTTTTAGGAAAAGCATTAGCAGAGAAAAATCACAAACACATTATGTATTGTAATGGTGGAGCTGCTTTCGTTCAGTTCTTCAAAGATCGTCAAGAAGGTTTCTTACAAGGACTTAAAGATGGTGGATATGACAAATTCAATCCAGCAACAGATATTCTTGAAGGATTCCCAGAAGGCGACGAATGGTTTATTTCACAAGGTCAGATGCTTGCACAAGATTTTGATGCTGTAGCTTCATCATTTAATATTGCATTATTCTTCCAGGCTGAAGGTGAAAGACTTCAAGCAGGAAATCCATTTGCTATGGCAGCAATCGGTGAAGTTTCAGATGCATATGTTGACTTTATGAATGCAGGATGTATTGAAGCATTAGTTTATGACTGCGAAGAATTAGTATTTGGATGTCATTTCGCTATGATTATGAACGCAGTACTTGGTAACCAAGAACTTACACAAGATGAAGCAGGTGCACCTCTTCGTATGCCAGTTCAACGTTGGTTAATTACAAATCCAGAAGAGTTTAATGCGGTTTATGAATTCCATCAGGATGGAAACTTCTTCGCATCAGCAGAAGACGTTGCTAATGTAATCAAAGCTTACAACCCAGATGCAACTTTAGAAGATGAAATTGCTCTTTACAATAAGACTCTTGATCAGGCATTAGCAGGATTAAAGTAAAAATTAATTAAAATATTGAACGGAGCCTGCCGTAAAAGGTAGGCTCCGGGAAGATTTTTTGTAAACAAGTAAAGTTAAGAAAATACTATTAAAGAGGATTAGTATTATGAAGGCAACTAAATTATTAAAAAATATTGGAATAACATTGATTCTTCCTGTAGGAACATATCTGTTTTTCTTTATACTCACAAGAGCTTTGGGCTTTTCAGGGTATGGAGTAGGATCCGATATACAGTCAATGATGTATTCGGCAGTTTTTTCGGGTTTGGTTGCCCAGGCAATGACAATTAATTTGCAGACTGGACGTTTCGATTTTGCACTTGGTGCTAACCTTGTAGTTTCATCAATAATTGGTGGAAATATTGCAAAGGATATGGGAGCAAGCTGGTTAGGATTCTTTTTAATCGTAGTTATTGTTGCAACTATTTTTGGACTTATTTCAGGAATCGTTTACGTGCTTTTAGAATTGCCACCAATGGTTGTTTCTCTTGGTTTAGCAATGATATATGAAGCTTTGGGATTCATTGTTAACAATTCTAAGGGTATACGTATGATTGGTAAGATAAATATTCTTATTTGGGCTAGATGGCCATACGGAATAATTTTAATGTTGATTGTTGTTGCACTTTTAGTAATCGTTTATGACTATTCAAAAATTGGTTATAACAGACGTGCACTTGCAAGCGGACAAAAAATTGCTGTTGATGTTGGAATTAAAGAAAAGAAAAATGCAGTTTATTGCTATGCTATTGCTGGCGCACTAATGGGTATGGCAGGTATGGTTTACATAAGTAACATTGGTTTTATTGATCCATCAACTGGTCTTACTTCTTCGTCATATTTTATGAATGCATTTTTGCCGATGTTCATTGGTGCAATTTTTGGCAAACTTACAAGCCAACCAATAGCAGTATTTATGGGCTCTATTACCCAGGCGTTTATTTTCTCAGGACTTAGTAACATGAGACTTTCTAATTCCTGGCAACAAGTAATTATTGGCGTTTTAGTTTGTATCTTCCTTATCTATTCTTCAAACAGTTATAAACTTGATGAAATAAAAATGTTTAAGGCTAAAAAGATAAAAGCTGAAAATGCTAAAAAATTGAGTGAATTTGCGCAAACACAAAATTAATCCTTTTTAATAAGATATTCTCCTTTAATTATGAATGTAAAAAAATGGCAAGCAAACTGGATAGAACCCACACAAGAAGAGGCAATTGAAGAATTGCCTCTTACACTAGAAGAATCTATTCTTCCGGGGACAGAGTTTGGCGATGGAAGTATCGATTTAAAACCATGCAAAGAAATAAAATTTGAGTTTTTTATAGATTCTGAAAATTTAAATGAAGTTGCGTTTATTTGTGCATCAGCTCATGGCGTTTATGAATTAAGACTAAACGGAGAAAAAATAGGTGATGCATTTCTCGCTCCGGAAACTACTAATTACAACAAACTTATATGGTATCAAACATACAATATTTCAAAACAGCTAAAGTGTGGAAAAAATGATTTAAGAATATATCTGGCAGATGGTTGGTACATTGGAAGAGTAGGTCTTAACGGAGAAAGCTGCCAGTACGGAAACAAATTAGGCTTTATTGGTCAAATAGAAGTTGGAAAAAAAATAATTCCTATTGATGATACAGCAGTATCAAGAAATTTTTTTATTAAGTATTCAGATTTATATATTGGTGAAAAATGGGATTTATGCTCCGAAGAAGCTAAGTGGGAGCCTTGCTTTGAAGCAGATTACCCTAAAGATATTTTAAAACTACAACCAACTCCATCAATGAAATATATTGATGAATTACCTATGAAAGAACTCATAATAACTCCAGAAGGAGATATGGTGCTTGATTTTGGTCAGGTATGTGCTGGTGTTGTTGAATTAAAAGTTGATGTAAATAAAAAAACAGAAATAGTTTTGGAACATGCTGAAGTATTATCAAAAGAAGGAAATTTCAGAAGAAATATAATAGGACGGTTTAAAGATCAAAGGGATGTTTTTATCGTTGACGAAAAATCTAAAGGAACAACCCTTTGTCCGATTTTTACTTTCCACGGTTTTAGGTATGTAAAAATAACTGGACTTGAAAAAGAAAATATAATTAGTGCAAAAATAAAAGTTATAGGAACACCGCTGGAAAGAGTAGGCGAATTTACAACTAATCATGAACTTATCAATAAATTACAACATGCAATAACATGGAGCGAAATATCAAATATGATGAGCGTGCCTACTGATTGTCCTCAAAGAGAAAGAATGGGATGGACAGGAGATATTCTCGCTTTTGCACCTACAGGAGCATTTTTATTTGATCTTAAGCAATTCTTGGAAACATGGTTGTTCCAACTTCGTCTAGACCAGTTGGATAATGGAGAAGTGCCAGTTGTAATTCCTAATCATCCAGCACAGGATGCAATGCAAAGGATGATAAGCAAAACAAGCTCATGCGCTGCATGGTCAGATGTTTGCGTAATACTTCCGCTATATTTATATAAGATTTATGGCGATGCAACTGTTTTAAGAGATAACTTTGAGACCATGAAGAGGTGGCTTGAATATATTGAAAGCGTTGATTGGGGCCATTTAATGCATTTTGGGGATTGGTTAATCCCGTCGCTTAGAGAACAACCAGATGGACCTATGAAGGGCGCAATGGCAACAGCAGAACTTGTTGCGTGGTGTTATTACTGCATAACCCTTAACAGCATGATTGAAGTATGCGAAGTGCTTAATGAAGATGCATCACATTATATTGAAAAGCTTTCTGAAACCCAAAATAAGATATTGAATGATTATATTTCTGAGGATGGAAGCGTATGTAGCAAAACTTTGCAAGGGCAGTATGTAATAGCAATAAAATCAGGAGCCTTAGATAATAAGTTAGATTTAAAAGAAAAGGTATTGCGAAAACTTGTATGTTTGATTGAAGAAAATAATAATTGCCTTGATACTGGTTTTGCAAGCGTGCCATATTTATTAGAAGTTTTATATGAAAACGGATATGAAGATTTGGCATACAAAGTTCTTTTTAATACAAACCAACCTAGTTGGCTTTATATGGTAACAAAGGGAGCCACAACTATATGGGAAAACTGGAATGCAATTCGAAAAGATGGCACAGTAACAGATTATTCCTATAACCATTATGCGTTTGGATGCGTAGGAATATGGATGTATGAACACATTGGAGGACTTAAGCCACTGCTTCCAGGGTATAAAAAAATAAAAGTAGCTCCAGATAGACAAATACTTAAAGACTATGGCCTAACTGATTGTACAACTCGTTATAAAACACAATATGGTTGGATAACTATAAAGTGGAATGAAAATGAAATCAAGGTGGATGCACCTAAAGAAGTAGAGGTTATTTATGGATGAGAAAATGAAAATGGAAGAAATTTTTGGAAATTATTTTGCTTGGATGGCTAAACCGGACACATGGTTTATTAGTTTCATGGGCGGTTCGCAATTTTTATATCTACTAGAAGGCGAAGAAAAAGCACTTCTAGTTGATACAGGATATGCAATAGGAAATCTTAGAACATTTGTTGAGAAATTGACAAATAAGCCGATAGAAGTAATAAATACGCATTTTCATCCTGACCATGCAGGTGGAAACGGAGAGTGGGAAAAAGTTTACGTAAGTGCTGGTTGGAAAAAAGATGAAAAAAGTATTTTAAAGACAACGGGAAATCCTGACGCGTTGCCTTTTCCAAATTATGAAAAGATAGAAGTTGGTACAGGTGATGTTATCGATTTAGGCGGAAGAGTAATAGAAATATTCAATGCCAAAGATTGTCATTCAAATTCAAGTTTATATCTATTAGATAGAAAAGAAAGACTTTTGTTTATGGGAGACGAGATAGATTCTTGGCAAGTACTCCTTTATGACAATTCAAATGATGAAGAAAATGAGTTTAGCACAGACGTAGCATTAAAAAATTATTTAGATAATCTTGAATTTGTTAAGTCATTAGATAGCGAATATGATTGGCTTCTTGGCAATCATAATGGAGCGCCAATGGACAAGAGTTATATTGATGATTTCGAAGGGTTAGTAAAAGGTGTTTATAACGGCGAAACTACAATTTGCGATTCATTAGAACATAAATATATTGAAATGGATATTATTGCAAGCAAACTTGTTCGAATAAGATACAAAAAAGCAAGCGCGTTTGTATTTAAGGATCAATTAATGGAATTGAGAGGAGAAAAAATATGCATGTAGCTTTTATTTCAATGGGCGCGGTAGGACATGTATTGGCCAGCCTTCCTTTTTGTGGAGAATTAGTTAAAAGAGGACATAAAGTATCGTATTTTTCAGCTGAGTTTGTAAGGGCGCAAGTAGAACCTTTTAAGTTGGATTTTTATCCTATGGAATCACCACTTAATAAAGGTGGTAAGGGAGATGAAAATGCAACGGAAAATATTTTGGCAGAACTTCCTTTAAGATTTTTAAAAGAAGCAGAAGCGGCAGTAGAAGGAATTGTAAAAGTACTTGAAAATGATAAGCCAGACCTTATTGTAAACGATACTATGGCAGTTGCAGGCAGACTTGTGGCATCATATTTAAATGTGCCTAGGATTCAGTTCTTTACAAGCTTTGGAGCAAATGAACATCATAATTCTTGCATGTATTGGCCAAAGGAATTAGATGAAACTGAGCCTAGAAAAGAGGCAAGAAAATTAGCAGAAACTCTTCAAGCAAAATATGGCGGAAAACTACTTACAACAGAAGAGATATTTGCTGGAAGTGCTGATTTTAATATAGTAACAGTTGACAAAAAATTCCAGCCAGCTGGCGAAACATTTGATGATAGATTCTTTTTTGCAGGCCCACAAATTGCTGAGAGAGCAGGAGAAAAAGATTGGGAGCCAGTTAATAACGGAAAGAAAAATATTTATGTATCGCTTGGAACAGTATTTAACAATGTGCCTGATTTTTGGCCTATGCTTTTTGATGCTGTTAAAGACATGGATGCAAATGTTATTTGCTCTATTGGAAATATTGTAGATGAGAAAAAATTTGGTGAAGTTCCAGAAAATGTTTATCTATATAAATTCATACCTCAACTTAAAATGCTTCAAACTACAGACGCTTTTGTAAGCCATGGCGGAATAGGAAGTATTATGGAGGCGACATGGATGGGAGTTCCAACATTTTGTATTCCACAAATGGATGAGCAGGAAGTTACAGCAATGCAGGTTAAGAACTTGAAAATTGGTGATGCAGTTCCTCTTTTTGCAAAGGTAGATTCAGATATTATTAGAAAAGGAATTGAGGATATTTTAACTAACGAAGAATATAGAAAAAATATTAAAGATTTTCAAACTTATATGCATGAACACGAAGGCCCTGGCCCAGCGGTAGATGCGGCATTGGCATACTATAATTCAATTAAATAAAAAAGCTTATGAGTAAAATATATGAGACCTTTAAAAAAATAGATTTTAATGACGAGTGGTATTATGTGGGGGAACCAATTAGGTTGCCCCACGATGCTATGATTAATAGTGACAGAAATCCTAATGCGCCTGATATAGGTGAGGAGTCCTATTTTGTTGGAGAAAAATATGAATATGAAAAAGTATTTGTATTTCCAAATGAATGGCAAAACAAGCAAATAAAAATAGAGTTTGAAGGAGTATGCCAGGAAACAACGCTTTATGTAAATGATAAAGAAGTTTTTTTCTGGCCTTATGCATATACGGGATATGTAATTGATATTACTGAATATATAAATTGGGGTAGTGGAAATAAAATTAGAGTATGCGCAGACAGAAGTTTAAGGGAAACTACAAGATGGTATTCAGGCGGTGGCATTACAAGACCTGTTTTTTTACATGTTTGTGATAAAGAACAATGCTCGAAAGAAAATTATGCAGTGCTGCCTCAAAGACATGATTTAAAAGTTAGTTCAAAAGAGGGACTGTTAATAGATGGTAAGCCTATAAAACTTAAGGGGACAGGAGTTCATCATGACAACGGAATAATAGGTGCTATTAGCCTTAAAGACGCTGAATTAAGGAAAGTTAGCAAATTAAAAGAACTTGGTTATAACTGCATAAGAACTGCTCATAATCCACCAAGCAGATATTTCCTTGAGGCTTGTGATGAATTAGGAATGTATGTAATTGTTGAACTTTTTGATGTGTGGCGTAACTCAAAAATGAAAAATGATTACAGCAGATATTTTGAAGAATGGTGGAAAAAAGATTTAAAAAGCACAGTGGATTTAGTTAAGCAACATCCTTGTGTAATCATGTATTCTATTGGAAATGAAATATCTGATACAGGAACGGAAGAAGGAATCAAGCTTGGTAAAGAAATAGTGGGTTACTTAAAACAATTAGATTCACAGCTTCTAACAGTAAATTCAATAAATGGAATGTTTACTATAATGCCTAAAATGCATGATATATTAGCAGAAATTCTTCCAAATGGAGAAGAAGTGCCTAATGATTTTGGAGCGATTATAGCAGCGTTTGATACTCATATTACGGAAGTAATGACGCATAACGCAGTAACTGAAGATACAAAAGCGTCATATGAAGTTGTCGATGTAGCTGGATATAACTACATGGATTCAAGATATGAAATGGACGGAAAACTATTCCCTGACAGAGTTATTCTAGGTACAGAAACATTTCCTAAAATGATAGGAAGAAATTGGCCTTTAGTTGAAAAATTGCCATATGTAATTGGTGATTTTAATTGGACAGGAATTGATTTTCTTGGAGAAGGCGGTCTTGGAAAGATGGACTATGAAGAGAGTCATATGCTTACAGGTCCGTATCCATGGCTAACATCTAATACAGGAGATATGGATATTATTGGCAACAGAAGACCGCAAAGTTTTTACCGAGATGTTGTTATGGGAAATAGCCAAGGACCATATATTTTTGTTGAAAGGCCAGAACTTTTTGGTATGCCGTGCTATCCGAATAATTGGAGTTGGCCAGAGGTATTGCCATCTTGGACATGGGCAGGCTATGAAGGTAGTCAAATACGAGTAGAAGTATATTCAAAGGCGGATGAGGTAAGCCTTATTGTTAATGGCAAGGAAGTATGCAGACAAAAAGTTATAGATTGGAAAGAAGCTAGAAGTCAAGGAGAAAGAGTAATTCCTTATATTGTCTCTTTTGATACAGTATATGAACCCGGCGAAATTTGCGCTAAGGAATATAAAAATGGCAAGGAAATAGGAAAGATAAGCCTTAGCACAAATAAAGAAGCAAAAAAAATTGTATTAAAACCAGAGACTTGCAGAGCAAAGTCTGATGGTGATTCGCTGGTGTATGTAAACATTGAAATTCAAGATGAAGACGGAAATATTTCTTTTGTAGATGTTCCAGTTACGGTCGAGATTGTTGGAGGAAATAGTGCCAAACTTCTAGCACTAGGAAACGGCAATCCAAAGAATGAAGAAAAGTATAATTCAAATATGCATATGACATATAATGGCAAAGCACTTGCTGTTTTAAGAACAACGAAAAATCCTGGAACAATCACGTTTAAGATAACGGCAAAAGGTCTGAATGAGGCAATTGTGGATATTGATATATTATAAGTTGAAAATTATTAAAAAAATGTTGATATTTAGCGATGCTATGTTATAATATCTTTTGCGCGACTTTTAAGCGAAACGTTTGAGGGTTACGTAAAATGCGGAGGTGTCGGAACTGGCAGACGAGCAAGACTAAGGATCTTGTGCTGGCTACAGCGTGTGGGTTCAAGTCCCATCCTCCGCACGAAAAAGGACCAGGTCAAAAGACCTGGTCCTTTTTTGATTCTGACTCACCCCATCTTCCTTGTTTGCTTTTTTTAAATATGCTAAAATGCTTTTTGTAAAGGCCCATTAGGCGAGGAAATAGAATTCTTCAAAGAACGATAATAAACATGATTACATTTAATGGGAAGGTTGAACAATGAATATTACTGTATTTTTAGGATCGTCTCCGGGAAATGATGAAACAATTACGAAGTCGGTAATAGATTTTTCAAAGTGGATTGGAAAGAGTGAACATAAACTTGTATATGGTGGCTCGCACCCAGGCCTTATGGGAATTCTCGCAAAAGAAACGCTAGAAGCAGGTGGCTACGTAATAGGAGTAGAAGCTAAACATTTTAGTGAGCAGGGCTTAGCGTATGACGGACTAAGTGAGCTGTTAATTTATGATGATATCTCATCAAGAATTCAAAAGATGATAGCACTTGGAGATGCGTTTATTGCTTTTCCAGGTGGAGTAGGAACCCTTGAAGAAATTGCCCAGGTAATGACGACCGTTGCGCTAGAAATAAAAAAAGCGCCATGTATTTTTTATAACCTGAACGGCTATTACGACCATTTAAAAGCGCAATTAGAGCATATGACTCAAAAAGAACTTTTGACTATAGAAAGACAAAAACATATATATTTTGCGTCATCACTTGATGAAATAAAAAATATTCTTTTAGAGTACTAATGAAAATATTTTATAGATTAAGCAAATAAAAAATGATAGAATTAATTATTAATATTGGAGGAGGTTATAATGAAAAAAATATTAATAATTACATTATCGTTGATTCTTATTATAGGATTGGTAGGTTGTAATAAAAAAGAGGATGAACCTATTCCAACCGATCCGATTCCACAGGAAGAAGAACACGCAGGAGGATGGCAAATAAATTCAGAAAATTCTCTTACAACGATGCCTCAGGAAGCTGCTACTGCTTGGACTGGAGCAATGGAAGGAATGGCCGGTGCAGGATATGAACCAGTTGCGCTTATTGGAACGCAGCTTGTTGCTGGAACAAATTATATGTTCATTGCAAGAGAAACATTAGTTACACAAAACCCTGTTGTTAAGTTGGCAGCGGTTGTTGTTTATGCAGACCTTGAAGGAAACTCAAGCATTACTTCTGTAAAAGAGCTTGACCTTGAGTCATTAACTTCTAAAGAAAATTCTGGTGCAGCCCCAGAAACTGGTTTAGCAGGTGGATGGACTGTTTTTGAAGATATGGATAAGATGGCGGATGTATCTAGTGAAGATACAGATACCTTCAATAAAGCATTAGAAGGATTAACTGGAGTTGGATATACACCAGTTACAGTTTTAGGAACTCAGGTTGTTGCTGGAGAAAATCTTGCATATCTGGCAAAAGGCACAATGGTTACAGCTAACCCTGTTGCAAACGCATATGTAATATCAGTTTATAAAGATTTAGAAGGCAATGCTAGTGTCAATAATATTTGTGTATTAAATCTTGCTGACCTTAAAGAATAATTTAATAAAGGAAAAGTATGAAAAAAGTTTTTGAGAAGTTAATTAAAAAAATCAAAACTATCATAACGGATGATGGCGTACGAAAGGTTCCGTTTTATAGAAGTATAAGATTTAAGCTTGCTTTATCAGTTGCTGTTGCAGGTATTTTATTACTTGTTTTTAGCCTTTTATTATTAACAGACTCATTAGAGGATTTAGAGCATAATCTTGTTAATGATCGCTTGGCGGCAGATATTAGATATCTTCGTGACGAACTAGGACAATTTGCATCTAACTGGAATAAAAGAGATGGCGCATTGTATATGGGAGATAGATTGGTTGGTGATGGAACAGTAGAGCATGCAAGAACAGAAACCTTCTATCGTTGTGAAGAAGTTACGGGGACATTTTTCTACACATTCGTTAAAACTGATAATGATGATGAATTAGAATATGTTGAATCCGGCGGTTATATGCAAGGCCATTATTTAAGAGTAGCAGGAACAACTAAAGGTCCAAATGGTGAAGATATCACAGGAACATATATGGACAAAAAAGTTGCCGATATATTAGAGAGCAGCGAAGATGGCGTTTATGCGGGTGAGGCAAACGTTAACGGACGAATGATTTATTGTCGTTATGAATTACTTAAAGACGTAAGAGATAATACTGTTGGAGCAATCGTTGTTGGACGAAGCATAGAAGAAATGGATGGATTCATTTCAAAAGAAAGAGCAAGAACAGCTATTCTTTTAGTTTTTATGTTAGTACTTATGAGTGTTGGACTTGCAATTATTATTACAGTTATGATTTCATCAATCAAAAAGATTACAGCAAGACTTGAACTTATTGGTACTGGAGAATTTCCAGAAGATCCACTTGTTGTAAAATCTAAGGATGAGATTGGCAAAATTGCGCAAAGCGTTAACGAAATGGTTGAATCCCTTAGAGATAAAGAAAGAATTGGAGCAGAGCTTGATGTTGCAACACATATCCAGTACTCAATGCTTCCATGCATTTTCCCAGCTTTTCCGGATAATAGCGAGTTTGATATTTATGCAACAATGCATACAGCCAAGGAAGTTGGAGGAGATTTCTATGACTTCTTTATGGTAGATGATACACATCTTGCAATCGTTATGGCTGACGTTTCAGGTAAGGGAGTTCCAGCCGCATTGTTCATGGTTATTGCAAAGACACTTCTTAAAGACCATACACAACCAGGAAGAGATTTGGGTGAAATCTTTACAGAAGTTAATCAGCTTCTTTGCGAATCAAATAGTGAAGGCTTATTCGTTACAGTATTTGAAGGTATATTAGACCTTGAAACAGGAGAATTTAGATATGCTAATGCTGGACATGAGATGCCATTTATTTGTAAGAAAGACGGAAGTTTTATAGCTCATAAGATTAAACCAGGCCTAGTACTTGCAGGTATGGAAGATATGGTATATAAATCAGATGTATTTATGCTTGAACCAGGCGATAGATTATATCAATACACAGATGGTGTTACAGAAGCTACTGACGCAAATAATCAACTTTATGGCATGGATAGATTAGAAAAAGCACTTAATGCTAATATTGATAAATCGGTTACTGATT
Organism: Lachnospiraceae bacterium; assembly: GCA_045616165.1. Taxonomy (GTDB): domain Bacteria; phylum Bacillota; class Clostridia; order Lachnospirales; family Lachnospiraceae; genus RGIG5612. Next base: position 44,641 of record JAZLGF010000023.1, on the reverse strand, counting down.
TGCTTCCAGCTATCAAAGAAGATATTGATGAATTTGTTGGTGATGCACCACAATTTGACGATATCACAATGCTTTGTCTTGAATACAAGCAGAAAAAAGAAAAATAATTTATTGATTGTAATTTCTTAAGAATTGACGGGTGCGCTCGCAAGATGGATTGTCAAAAACATCTAAAGGCGCACCTTCTTCTATTATTTGACCATTATCCATAAAAATAACTTTATCAGAAACAGCTTTTGCAAAAGCCATTTCATGGGTAACTATTACCATAGTCATTTTTTCTGATGCGAGTTGTTTAATTACTTTAAGTACTTCGCCCGTAAGTTCAGGATCCAGAGCGCTTGTAGGTTCATCAAAAAATAAAATATCTGGTTCCATTGCAAGAGCTCTTGCTATGGCGACACGTTGTTGTTGACCACCAGATAACTCGCATGGATATGCTTTTTCTTTTCCTTCAAGCCCCATTTTTTTTAAGAGTAACATTGCACTTTCTATTGCTTTTTCTTTTTTTGTTTTTTTAATTAAAATAGGAGCATCAATAATATTTTTTAATACATTATAGTGTGGAAATAAATTGAAGTTCTGAAAAACAAGCCCAGGAGTACCGTTATAGGAAATGGTTCCGCTATCTATTTTTTCAAGAAAAGTTGCACAACGAAGCAGAGTAGACTTACCAGAGCCAGAAGGCCCAATAATTGAGACAACTTCTGATGAGTTTACACTTATACTTATATCTTTTAGTACTAGCGTTTGACCAAAAGATTTTTTTATATTTTTCATCTCAACTATTTTCATAAAGTCACCTTAAATTGCATAATAACGAAAAGATTTTTCAACTTTTCCCATACCTGCATCAACGAGTGCATTAAAGACAAAATAAAACAAACCAGCAACTACAAAAGGAACAAAACTTGTTTGTGAATTAGCAATTTGTTTTCCAATCGTAAACATTTCTTGATAGGAAACTGTAAAAGCTAAAGATGTATCTTTTACAAGTGTAACGACTTCGTTAGTGATACTAGGGAGTATTCTTTTAATAACCTGTGGGATTATTATTCGTATAAAGGTTTGGATCTTATTGTAACCAAGAACTTTTGCAGCTTCGAACTGACCTTTTGGTGTTGATTCAATTCCGCTCCTATATATTTCAGCAAAATAAGCAGCATAGTTTATTGAAAAAGCGATTATAACAGGAATCAATTTATTTCTAGACACACCAAAACCAAAGAGGTAGTAAGGCCCATACGTAATCGCAATTAATTGCAACATTAAAGGAGTCCCACGAAGTATAGATATAAAGAATCTTGTTATTGACGAGATAATCTTATTTTTACTCATTCTTAAAAGAGCAACAATCATTCCAAGTGGGAGAGAAAATATCAGAGTTAGAAAAAATATTGCACATGTTTTTCCTAATCCTTCACTCATTTTTAAGATAATAACCCATAAACTCATAATCAGACCTCTTTAATTTATAAATATAAGGTTATTAGAAACTTCGTTTCCGTATTTCTCGGCAATCTTTGCATATGTACCATTATCTACTAATTCCGCCACTGCTTTTTCGATGTCATCACAAAGCTTTTGGTCAGCAGAGCGGAAAGCAATACCATATTGTTCTGAACCAAGATTTTCATCTAATACAACATATTCCTCGTTTTCACTGACAAAAGCTTTAGCGACCGGAGCATCAACAACAACAGCGTCTACAGCATCTCCACCGAGTTCGGCGAAGCATTTAAGAAAGCTATCACATGTAACTAGTTCAGCAAAAGTATCCTTTAAGTCAGAAAGATCTTCGTTTAATAAATTTTCTCCAGAAGTACCTAGTTGAACAGAGACTACCTTTCCTGCTAAATCTTTTGAAGATTTTATTTGACTATCTTTTTTAACCAAAATTACTTGGGTATTATCAAAGTAAGGAGCAGAAAGAACATATCCTTCTTCTGCCATCGAATCAAGTAAAGTCATACCCGACCAAATGCAATCACATTCATTAGCATCTAATTGAATAAGTTTTTCGTCCCAGTTAACAGCGAAAATTTCAAAATCATATCCTAAAAGATCACAAGCAGCTTTACATACTTCAACGTCAAAACCTGTATATTCACCATCATCATCCATATAACTAAATGGAGGATACTCCGGGTCAATACCCATAATAAATGTTTTATCATCATCAGATTTTTTACTTCCTGAGCTACATGCACATAATGACATTACTAAAAGAACAGATAATAATATTAGAAATAATTTTTTCATATTTTTCCTCCTGATACAAAGAACTTTATCGTGCTACCATGGTAGCATGGTAAAGCGATAAAGTCAAGAAGGCAAAAAAAACCGCAATCAGCAATTTGCCAATTGCGGTTTAAGTTACGTTTTTATAGCGGCATATCTTTAATTTGAACTGATAATGTGATACATGAAATGCCAAAAGCAATAATTGATATTGTTTGAAGAATAACTGTAAATTCTAATCCTAAAAAGAAATTACCCATTAAACTAAGTGCTGCTAAGGTAACAATGATACCAAGAGCAAGTGTTAATCCCCAGCATTCTCCTTTAATGCTACAAGCTCTAATAATCATGTTGATACCACTTAATAAAAAACCAGCTGTTGTAAAGATTACTAACATTAATTCACCAAGCCCAGGTGTAGATATAAGAATAATACCAAGAATTGTAAGTATTATAAAGAATGCGAGTGAAGCTGGCCATGCAGGCATATTTTTTCTACCCATGATAGAAGAAACTATTCCACCAATTCCAGCAACAAGGTATAAAATTTCGATTAATAATACTTCAATGGCTAATCCAACTAATGGTGAAACAACGAAAAATACACCAAGTAAAGTAATTAAAATTCCAAGTACAAGATATACCCACCAGAATTTTTTGTTGTAAAAAGTTTTTAATGCGTTCATATTATGTTCCTTCCTTATAATTTATTTAATTCTTTAGTATGTTATTATAATAAAGATTTTTTTTCAAGCGAGTAAAAGATTTTGAATAAAAAATAATAATATAGTAAAATCATCTTGGATGTTATAAATAATCAATAATATACAAAATAATAAAGGAAAAATAATGAAATCACGATTTAACCTTAGAAGAAGAATAATAATTGTAAGTATGCTTTTTGGCATGTTTTTTGGCGCAGGAAATTTAATTTTTCCAGCTAAACTTGGCGTTGAAGCTGGCGGTAATATGATTTTGGCTTACATTGGTATGTTTATTACGGCTGTTGGGCTTCCTTTATTATCCGTTGTTGCTATAGGAATAAGTAGAAGCAACGGTGTTGTTGGTTTAGCTGCTAAGGTAGGGAAGAAGTATAGTATATTCTTTTGCTTATTGCTTTATCTTACAATAGGACCGCTATTTGCGGCACCACGTTGTGCCAGCACATCGTTTTCAGTTGGTGCTGTAAATTTGATAAAGGGAAATGAAACATTAGCACTTGCAATTTTTTCATTTGTGTTTTTTGTAGCGGTACTTTTCTTTTCACTTCGTCCGGCAAAAATCATGACATGGATAGGCAGAATATTAAATCCAGCATTTTTAGTTTTCCTTGCGGTTTTAATTATTGTAGCTTTGATTAATCCTGTTGAAAGTTTTCAAAATGTTCCAAGCACGGAAAATTACATAAGCGGTGGAAGCGCCTTTTTCACAGGATTTTTAGAAGGATACAATACGCTTGATGCACTTGCGGGATTAGCATTCGGTATAATAGTTGTTGATACAATAAAACTTTTTGGAGAAAAAGATCCGGACAAAATTGCAAAGCATACAGGCCTAAGTGGAATTTTTAGTTGTTTATTTATGGGACTGATTTATTTCTTTATTACACTTGTTTGTGCAAATAGTTCTTCTATATGCGCAGGGTGTGAAGATGGAGGTTCTATTTTAGGCGTAGTAGCAAATCATTATTTTGGAATTGCTGGATCATGGTTAATAACAATAATTGTTACTTTTGCATGCTTAAAGACAGCAATAGGCTTAATTACAAGTTGCGCTACGGCTTTTACACAAATGTTTCCAAAAGGACCAAAATATTCTATTTGGACAATAATCTTTTGCGTTGTTTCGTTTGGAATTGCAAACTTTGGATTATCATCAATCGTGGCATTTTGCGTTCCGGTTTTAATGTTTTTATATCCACTCGCAATTACACTTATCTTGCTTGCAATATTTGGAAGATTCTTTAATCATGACAAAACAATATATGTATGGACTACAGCCTTTGCGCTTGTAGCGGCAATATTTGATTTTATAAATGCACTTTCGTCAACATTACAAGGAGCAGGAGTTCAAAACACAGCCTTTCTTGATGCAATATCAAATTTTGCATCAAAAATATTACCATTCTTTAGCATAGGACTTGGTTGGGTTGTTCCATCTGCAATAGGTTGTGTAATTGGAATAATAATTTATTTGATTAAAAAAAACAGACAGTATAAATGGATGAATTAAGCTTAAAAGAAAAACTCAAAAAAAATAATATAGGTTTTAATGGACAATTTTTTTTAATGCATGAAACTGGGTCAACTAATGAGGATGCTTCTTTACTTGCCAAGGAAGGTAAAGAAGCATTAGTTATTGCAGATATTCAAACTAATGGCAAGGGACGATTTGATAGAACTTTTATTAGTGACGAAGGAGGACTTTATTTTTCGATAGTAATAAAAACAAATAAAAAGCCTATCGAAATAATGGATTATCCGATAAGAGTTGGAGTAGCGGTAAAAAAAGCAATTGACAGATTATATAAAATTGATTGTGAAATAAAAGAACCAAATGACGTCTTATTTGAAAAAAAGAAAATATGTGGAATATTAATGGAATCAATTCCACACGATGAAGAACTGTATGTCATTACCGGAGTAGGACTTAATGTATGCAATAAATTACCTAAGAGCCTACCTGATGCGGCGTCGCTAAAACAATTGACTGCAAAAGAAATAGATAAAGAAGATATTTTGTGTGATATTGTAAAAGAAATTATAAAAATATTTTGAAATATAAGAACATTATATGCAGTAACTAAAAAGTGTATTTTTTTATAAACAATAGTCTATAATATAATAAAGTAGTTCCAAAAATTAGCAGACTTTACTAGGAGGAAAAATCGTGGAAACGAGAAAAATTAAAAAGGTATTGGTTGCCAATCGTGGAGAAATAGCAACTAGAGTTTTAAGAGCTTGTTATGATTTAGGATTAAGTACTGTTGCAATTTATTCAAAGGAAGATATTTATTCAGAACATAGAATAAAAGCTGATGAAGCTTATATGATAGGCGAGAGTTTATCGCCGCTTGGAGCTTATCTGGCAATTGATGAAATTGTTGATTTAGCGAAAAGAAAAAATGTTGATGCCATTCATCCAGGTTATGGTTTTTTGAGCGAGAATGCTCAGTTTGCCAAAGCATGTGAAGAAGCAGGCATCATTTTTATTGGACCAAATTCTAAAGTTCTTGGCCAAATGGGAGATAAATTAAGTGCAAAGGAAATGGCGCTTAAATGCAATGTACCTACAATACCGGGAAGTACAGAGCCGCTTAAAGATGCGAGCGAAGCATTAGCAAAAGCAAAAGAATATGGTTTCCCAATTATCTTGAAGGCAGCATCAGGCGGTGGTGGCCGTGGAATGAGAAGTTGCTTTACAGAAGAAGAAGTAGAGCCAGCGTTTGAACTTGTTCGTTCTGAAGCCGCAAAAGCATTTGGAAATGATGATATTTTTATTGAGAAATTCTTAGTTAAACCAAAACATATTGAAGTTCAAATTTTGGCGGATAACTATGGAAATATAGTTCATTTATATGAACGTGATTGTTCACTTCAAAGACGTTATCAAAAAGTAGTTGAATATACACCGGCATGGTCATTACCAATAGAGGTTAGACAAAGTATTTGTGATGACGCAATAAAAATTGCAAAAGAAGTTAATTACCAAAATGCTGGTACAGTTGAATTCTTAGTAGATGAATCAACTGGAAATCACTATTTTATTGAAATGAATCCACGTATCCAGGTTGAACATACGGTATCAGAAATGGTTACAGGAATAGATCTTGTTCGTTCACAAATTCTTATTGCTGATGGCTCAAAACTTTCGGATCCAATGATAGGAATTAATGAACAAAGCGATGTAACAACAAGAGGATATGCAATTCAATGCCGTATTACTACTGAAGATCCAGCAAATAATTTTGCACCTGATACAGGAAAAATTACAGCGTATAGAGCCGCAGGTGGAAACGGTGTTAGACTTGATGGAGCTAATACATATGTTGGTTCTGTTATTACACCATACTACGATAGCTTACTTGTAAAAGTAACATGTAGTGATACAACTTTTAGAGGCGCTGCTAGAAAAGCTTTGCGTGCTATTTCGGAAACAACTATCCGTGGTGTAAAAACTAATGTTGGATTTTTAAGTAATATCTTAACAAATGAAACATTCTTAAATGGAGAATGTTATACAAAATTTATTGATGATACACCTAAGTTATTTAACCTTCCAGGAAGTAAAGATAGAGCAACCCGTATGCTTAAATATATTGGAAATATTGTTGTTAATGATCCAACAGCAGGACAAAAGCTTTACGATACACCACGTTTTGTTGAACTGGAAAATGAAAAACCAAATGACGGATTAAAACAGCTCTTTGATGCTAAGGGACCAGAAGCCGTAAGAGACTTTGTATTAGCACAAAAGAAACTTATGGTTACTGATACAACAATGCGTGATGCACATCAAAGTTTACTTGCAACAAGAGTTCGTACTAGAGATATGGTTAAGGGTGCTAATGCTATGGCTGATATCTTGGCAGATGCGTTCTCATTTGAAATGTGGGGTGGAGCAACATTTGATACAGCGTATAGATTCTTATATGAAGATCCATGGGAAAGACTTGATCTTTTAAGACGTGATATTCCTAATGTTTTATTCCAAATGCTTCTTAGAGGTTCTAACCTTTTAGGATATTCAAGCTATCCTGACAACATGGTTAAGAAATTTATTGAAGAATCAGCTAAAGGTGGAATAGATGTATTTAGAGTATTTGATTCACTTAACTGGATTCCAAATATGGAAGTTGCTATGGACGCAGTTCTAGAACAAGGTAAATTCCTAGAAGCAACAGTATGCTATACGGGAGACATTTCTGATCCTAGAAAAGAAAAATACACATTAGATTATTATGTAAAGATGGCTAAGGAACTTGAAAGAAGAGGTTCACATGCAATCTGTATTAAAGATATGTCAGGACTTCTTAAACCTTATGCAGCAAAAACACTTATTAAAGCACTTAAGGATGAAGTAGGAATTCCTATTCATCTTCATACACATGATACTTCAGGAACCCAGGTTGCAGCATGCCTTATGGCAGCAGAAGCAGGCGTTGATATAGTGGACCTTGCAATATCTTCTATGTCAGGACTTACTAGTCAACCTTCAATGAACTCTGTTGTATCAGCGCTTAAAGGCTCTGAAAGAGATACAGGTCTTAACATTCATAAACTTGAGCCACTTAGCGAGTATTGGGAAGATATACGTCTTCGTTATGATTCATTTGAATCTGACCTTAAGACACCGCTTACAGATATTTATCGTTACGAAATTCCAGGTGGACAATATACAAACCTAAGACCACAGGTTCAAAGTTTAGGACTTGGACATAGATTTAATGAAGTAAGAGAGATGTTCGTAACAGTTAATGAGATGCTCGGAGATATTGTTAAAGTTACGCCTTCTTCAAAGATGGTTGGAGACCTTGCTATATTCATGGTACAAAATGATTTGACTGCTGAAAATATAGTTGAAAAAGGTGAAGCACTAGCATTCCCAGATTCTGTTGTAAGTTATTTCAAAGGAATGATGGGCCAACCAACATGGGGATTTCCTGAGGATTTGCAAAGAGTAGTTCTTAAAGGCGAAGAACCAATTACATGTCGTCCTGGAGATTTACTTGATCCTATTGATTGGGACGATGCAAGAAAACACTTAGAAGAAGTTAAAAAACCAGAGGATATTACCGATAGAGATTTAGTTGCATGGGTAATGTTCCCTAAGGTAGTAGAAGATTTCTGGAAGAAGAGAAAAGAGTATGGATATATTACTCGTCTTGGAAGCCATGTATTCTTCCATGGCCTTGCAGTAGGTGAAACTAATAAAGTTAATATCGAAGATGGTAAAACATTAGTTATTAAATATTTAGGAAATGGTGACTTAGACGAAGAAGGATATCGTACAGTACATTTTGAACTTAACGGATCTTTAAGAGATGTAAAAGTAAAAGATACAACAGCAACATCAAATATTGTTCAAGTACCTATGGCAGATCCTTCTGATAAATCAGAAGTTGGTTCATCAATTCCGGGAGCTGTATCAAAGGTTAATGTTAAGGTCGGAGATAAAGTAAACGAAAACGATATCTTAGCTGTTGTAGAAGCTATGAAGATGGAAACATCAATTACAGCGAGAATGAATGGAACGGTAGAAGAGGTACTTGTAAAAGTAAACGACAAAGTAAAAGCAGGGCAGTTACTAATCAAGATTAAAGCATAGCGAAATAGGAGGACGACTTATGAAAAAGAAATTTTTTGCAATATTAATGGTTACCTTGCTTGCGATTTCACTTATTGGATGTAGTGACTCAAAGAAATCAAAAGAAGAAAAGAAACAAACTGAAGATATAGTCGGATATGATGATGGAGAACTTAAATTCACTTCAACAAAGATGGGCTTTGATGAAAAAGGTGGATTTACTATTAATCTTACTATAGAAAATATATCTGATGGTCACCATTATTATATAAATACGAAAGATGCATGCTTAAATAATTGTTATCATGCAAGCATAAATGAATCTGAATATGATATAGCAGGTGGAGAAACTATTAAGGATAAAATCTATATTTCTCCAGAACAAATAGCACAATATGAGATTAAAGATATTTCAAAAGTAGATTTGTTAGTAAAAACAATATATTTGAAAACTCAATATATACAATGTTCATTTTTAACACATGGAGAAGAAATTGATGTTGAAAAACCGTCAGAGCCAAAAGGACAATGTTTTTTAGACAATGACTATTGTACGGTTTATGTTGAAAGGGTAGAAACTGAAAATGGAGTCTTACTTACTTTTGACACTAGAAGTAAATCAAAAGATCTAATAGAAGTTAATAAGTCTATTCATTTATATGATGCGAATGGTAAAGCTGCAGATTATATTGATGCTTCAGGAAATATGATAGACTATATACTAAAGGTTGATGTTCCAGGATTAGATATGGACAGAGGACAACTGTTGCTTCCTGGGTCAGTAGACAAAATGACTTATAGTTGCAAAGGGATGATACATAATAATAATTTAGGCGAAATAATTGAGTCAAATGATGTGGATTTATCTACGATATATGTAACAATAATTATGCGTAATACTGGAAATGAATACTCACAAGCTAAAACTGAGGAATTCACGGTAACTAAGTAAGTATATAAACTAATCTTAAACGGGGAGACAAAATAAGTCTCCCCATTTTTTATGTTATCCATTATAAAAACTTGCCCTTTGTAGGGCTCTTTACTATATGCTCGCGGACAGTGTAGCTCGTTCCTGGCTCGGGTTCCAACTCGCCGATAACGAGCCTCACTGCTCCGCTCGCTTTCTTAATAATATACTATTTCGCTCGCGAAGCTGACGGCGCCTGCGCTGTTGAGGGCGCGCGCCTTGCTTCGCTACTTACGGCGGGTAAATCATTCGACATCAAAACTCGGCTAGCCACCCGCCTTACTCTTTGAAATCAGTTAAAACCATAAACATTTCATGATTTATTATTGGCAGTTATGGTCTTAACCATAAACTCGGTATGTTATAAGCTAAGTGTTTATGGGCGAAAACTTCCTAAGTCAATAAAATATAGTGTTTTAATCCTATAAAAACCATAAACAGCTATCTTAAAATACAAGATGTTTATGGTTTTAGGTGATTTCATAAAAGCGAAGGCCGTCGCGCGCCCTCACTAGCGCTGGCGACGGCAGCTTCGCGTTCCATTACACTCATTCCACATAAAAAAATATTTTTGTGTGTAAGGATTGCGAGCAGAGCCGCATTGCTCGTTATCGGCGAGTTGGAACCCGAGCCTGGTGAGTTGTTGACAAAAAGGCGACATTAGTATAATATTTGAACAGTTGAATAGTCGTTCAAGTGTAGAGAAAAAAAGGTGGATTATGAAGAAAAATCAATCGATTGGGCAGCAGGTAAAGAAAATGCTTCCAACAGATGAGACAATTTATGATTTAGCTGAAGTGTTTAAGGTTTTTGGAGATTCTACAAGAACCAAGATATTAAGTTGTCTATCACTTAGCAATATGAATGTAGGTGATATTGCATCAGCATGTGACATGACGATTTCTGCTGTTAGCCATCAACTTAGAATTTTGAAAAATGCCAAACTTGTTAAATGCAGTAAGGTTGGCAAAGAAGTAATTTATTTTTTGGACGATAAGCACGTTGAGATGATAATGGAGAGCGGGCTTTTGCATTTAACAGAAGAAGACTAAATAGGAGTTCCGAGCGCGAGCAGGAGGGTACCATGCGAGCAGGGGGGACCCTATTGGGGAGGCACCTGCGAAGTATGGGAGATGTCCTGCGGGAGCGAGGTGCAATAAAGTTAAAAATTTCAAGCGCGAGCAGGAAGGCCCCCTGCGAGTAGATAGGAACACAGGAGAGACAAAAATGAGTTGTAATTGTTGTGATAATAAAAACTGTATACATAATCATACGGAAGAAGAACACGGACATCATGGCCATAATCATCACGACCATGAACATCTTCACTTTGAGGGTGGTGCTAATAAAAAGCAACTTGTAAAAATATGTATTGCTACAGGGCTTTTTATTGTTGTTTTTGTTTTAGATAAAATTTTTGATTTAGCAAGTATTAATCCGGGCCCGGCTAATTGGGTCTTACCTTTTGTTTGTTATTTCATAGCATATCTTATTTTAGGAAAAGATATATTAAAGGAAGCATTTGAAGGGATAATTCATGGAGAACTTTTAGATGAAAACTTCTTAATGAGTATTGCATCGTTAGGCGCTTTTGCGCTTGGAATATATAAAGGATGTATTGGTGAAGTTCCTGATGGATTTGAAGAAGGATGCGCAGTAGTACTATTTTATTCGATAGGAGAATATTTCCAACAGTGGGCACTTGGAAGAAGTAGAAAATCTATAGCAGATTTAATGGATTTAAGACCTGATGTTGCACATATATTAAAAGACGGAAATATTGTAGATATAGACCCGGATGAAGTTGAAATAGGTTCGCAGATAATTATTAATATGGGTGAAAAAATTCCATTAGATGGAACATTAGTTTCTGAAAATGCTGTTTTAGATACGATGGCAATTTCGGGTGAATCTGAATATGAAAATATTCTTAAGGGCGCGGACATATTTAGTGGTTCAATAAATATGTCAGAAGGGTCGATAACAATTACCACTACTAAAGTTTATGACGATTCTACAGTAGCAAAGATTTTAGATCTTGTGGAAAATGCAGCTGATAAAAAAGCAAAGACGGAAACGTTCATTGCGAGATTCGCAAGAATTTATACACCGATTGTAGTAGGACTTGCAGTAGCAATAGCAATTATTCCTCCTATCATAGGATTGATAATAAACACATGGGCGAGCGCAGGTTTGTTTTCTGACCTTACATGGACAACATGGGTTTATAGAGCACTTAGCTTTTTAGTTGTAAGCTGTCCATGTGCACTTGTTATTTCTATTCCACTTAGTTTCTTTATGGGAATTGGAACGGCAAGCAGATATAATATTTTGGTTAAAGGAAGCAATTGTCTTGAATTAATTTCAAAAGCAGACATTTATGTTTCGGATAAAACCGGAACACTTACTGTTGGAAAAGAAATAAAACCAGAAGCGAAAAATGTTATTAAGTGGCTTAAAAAGATGGGCTCAAAGATTTATGTTCTTTCGGGTGATAAAGAAGATGTAGTAAAAGAAGTTGCCAGCAATCTTGGAATAAAAAATTATTCATATGAACTTAAGCCTCAGGAAAAAGTAAGTAAGCTTGAAGACATAATGAAGAATAAAAATAAATCAGATGTTGTAGCTTTTGTAGGCGATGGAATAAATGACGCGCCTAGCCTTATGAGAGCAGATGTAGGAATTTCAATGGGTGGAATTGGTTCCGATGCCGCAGTAGAAGTTTCTAATATCGTTTTAATGAAAGATAACTTAAATGGTATTCCACTTATTAAAAAAATTGCTAGAAGAACGATGAGGATTGTTTGGGAAAATATTGTTTTCTCAATAGGAATTAAGGTTGTTGTTCTTGTTCTTAGCGCATTTGGAATTACCAATATGTGGTTTGCAGTATTTGCGGATGTAGGCGTTGCACTTTTAGCAGTACTTAATGCACTAAGGGTTGGCGCTGTTAAATACGATAAAGATAATATTACTAATAAATAACTTAGGATAACTAATGAAAACTTTAAGAGATTTAGAAATTGGACAAAGTACAAAAATTGCATCGGTAGGTGGAGAAGGTTCTTTAAGACAACATTTCCTTGATATGGGTGTTATTCCGGGCGCAGAAATTACACTTGTAAAGTATGCTCCAATGGGAGATCCTGTTGAATTTAGAATACATGGATATGAATTAACTTTAAGACTTTCGGATGCAGAAAAAATAGAAATAGGAAATCCGTATTTTTCAAAGGATGAGGAACATGAACAGTATCATGCACACTCGCATAGAAAAGAAGGAGAACTTGTAAAAGAAACGTCTCACCCAGGTTTAGGCGAAGGTGGAAAGTACCATGCAAAAACAGACGGTGAGCCACTTCCAAAAGGAACGCTTCTTACTTTTGCATTAGCAGGAAATCAAAACTGCGGAAAGACAACACTTTTTAATCAGCTTACAGGTTCAAATCAACATGTTGGAAACTTCCCAGGCGTTACAGTTGATAAAAAAAGTGGTGAAATAAAAGAACATCCAAATACATTAGTAACAGACCTTCCAGGAATATATTCTTTGTCACCATATTCAGAAGAAGAAATTGTTTCAAGACAATTTATATTAAATGATAATCCGAAAGGAATTATTAATATTGTTGATGCAACAAATATAGAGAGAAATTTATATCTTACTATGCAACTTATGGAGCTAGAAGTTCCAATCGTTTTAGCGCTAAATATGATGGACGAGATTAGATCAAATGGTGGAATTATAGATGTCAACAAAATGGAAAATATGCTAGGAATTCCAGTTGTATTTATTTCTGCTGCAAAAGATGAAGGTATACACGAACTCGTTCACCATGCTATCCATGTTGCTAGTAATCAAGAAAAACCTGGACGTACGGATTTTTGTGCTGAAGACGGTAAAGGAGCCGCAGTCCATCGTTGTATTCACTCGATAATGCACTTTATAGAAGATCATGCAAGCTGCGCAAAACTTCCACTTAGATTTGCGGCATGTAAACTTATAGAAGGAGATAGTCTTGTTAGTGACGCACTTAATCTTACACAAAACGAGAAAGAAACAATTGAGCATATCATTGTTCAAATGGAAGAAGAAAGAGGTTTAGATAGAGCAGCTGCAATCGCAGATATGCGTTTTGATTTTATTCAAAAACTTTGTAAAGAGTGCGTAGTTAAACCAAGAGAAAGTAAAGAACATAAAAGAAGTTCTGATTTAGATAAAATACTTACGGGTAAATGGAGCGCAATTCCTATTTTCATAGTAATAATGGGATTAGTATTTTTCTTAACATTTAATGTATTTGGAGCATTTTTCCAAAACTTATTACAAATGGGAATTGATGCATTAACAAAAGTTGTAGATAGTGCTTTTACTGCAATAAACATGAACGAAGTAATCCATTCGCTTATTATAGATGGAATTTTTGCAGGCGTAGGAAGTGTTGTTAGTTTCGTACCGATTATTGTTATATTGTTCTTGTTCTTGTCATTGCTAGAAGATAGTGGATATATGGCGAGAGTAGCTTTTGTAATGGATAAACTTTTAAGAAAGATTGGTTTATCGGGAAAAAGTATTGTTCCAATGCTTATAGGCTTTGGCTGCTCAGTACCTTCTGTTATGGCAACAAGAACACTTTCATCTGAACGTGATAGAAAAATGACGATGCTTTTAACGCCATTTATGAGCTGTTCGGCAAAACTTCCGATTTACGCTTTTCTTTCAGCGGCATTCTTCCCGGACTGTGCATGGCTTGTTATGATAGCTATGTATGTAATAGGAATTTTTGTTGGAATAATTGTTGCGATAATTTCTAAGAATACAGCTTTTAAGGGAGAAGCGGTTCCATTTATTATGGAACTTCCAAACTATAGACTTCCTAGTGCTAAAAACGTTTTACAGTTGCTTTGGGATAAAACAAAAGATTTCTTAAAGAAAGCTTTTACAGTAATTTTAGTAGCAACGATTATAATTTGGTTCCTTGAAAGCTTTAATTTCAGTCTCCAACTTGTTAGCGATACTAGCCAAAGTATTTTAGCTAGTGTTGCGGGAATAATAGCACCTATATTTAAACCATTAGGTCTTGGCGATTGGAGAATAGTAACTGGCCTTGTAACGGGAATTCTTGCAAAAGAAAGCGTTGTATCCACATTTGCAATTCTTTATGGGAGCGTAGGCGCTTTTGTAGCAAGCATAACTAAAGTAGCTGCTTTTTCGCTCTTAGTATTCTGTCTTATCTATACGCCGTGTGTTGCTACAATCGCATCTATTAGAAGAGAATTAGGAGTTAAATGGTCGGCTGGAATTGCTGTAGGGATGTGCGTTTTAGCATATATCTGCGCAGGCATAGTTACCCTCATCGGCCTACTACTTTAATAGATGTTCTATAAAACGAGAGGGGTTAGCTTTTTTCGAGCGGATATTTTCGACATAACTAAGATAGAGGTTTGATTTAGCGCGCGTGATTGCGACATATAAAAGACGGCGTTCTTCTTCAATTTGATTTTTAGCCGTGCATTTTATATGCGGAAGGATACTTTCATTTACATCAGGAATAAAAACAGTTTCAAATTCGAGACCTTTAGATGCATGCATCGTAAGAATATTAATGCATGATGACTTATCAGAAGAAACACTAAGACGATTATTGTAATTAGAAATATATTCAAGCCATTCGTTTATATCATAAAAATTCACACAACTATTTTTAATTTTTTCCAATGTCACAAGATATTCATGAAAATCTTTGCAATTTTTAGTTGCAATTTCTTTTAAAAAATCCTTGTATTTTATGGCATTAGTTAAGTACGAAACTGCTGCATATAATGGAAGATTTCCTAGATTGTATAAATCTTTTTCTAACTTATTAATATTTTTTTGTAAATATGAATTGCCAAAATAATAAGACTTAAGTTTTGAAAAGAAAGTCGAAATATTAAAAGGATTATTCGTAGTAATTTCACAAACAGCATTTCGAGAGATATATCTTGAAGGCTTATTCATTATAGAAACAAAATCATTTAATTTGATTTTAGAAGCAGGATATTTATTAGATAAGGCGAAAGCAATTTTAAGATATGAAATGATATCAGATGCAATAAAAGAATTAAATATATTAGTTGATTTATTTTTAGAAATACAAGGGATATTATTTTTATTCATGATAGAAGTAAGTAAAGACATGTCATGAAAACTCCGAATTAATATGGCAATTTCTGAAGGGGAAGTGCCCCTGGATATTAAAACATTTATATCATCAGCAATATGTTGATATTCTATTTTTTGATTTTCATATTTATTAATTTGTAAAGATGCATTTACATCAGAATTAATATTCGTTATTGTTTTATTAAAACGAGATGGATTTTCGCTTATAACTTGCAAAGCAAAATCAGTAATATTTTTAGAACTTCTATAATTAGTATTAAGCTGAACATATTTCAGAGAAGAAAAGTCTTTAGCAAATTGTTTCATGATTAGTGGGGAAGCACCACGAAAACCGTAGATGCTTTGATCATCATCACCCACAACAAAAATATTATTATGTGGAGCAGCAAGCATTTTCATAATTTCATATTGAATAGGGTTAATGTCTTGAAATTCATCAATTAATACAAAAGAAAAATGATTTTGCCAATAGTGTAAAATTTTAGGATTATTGTTAAGAAGTTGGAAGCACATATTTAGCATATCATCATAATCAATTAAGCCAAGCGCCTTTAATGCATTTTCATAAAAATTGTAAATAGCAATAAAATCATCTTTGGAAACAAAAGATGGATTGAAAGAAGAAACTTTTTCAAAATTATTTTTCACCTGACTTATTTCGTTTATTAGCGTTTGAAAAAAATCGGATTCGTTTTCATAAAAAATATTTAAGCGTTCAACTTCACTTCGAATCAAATCGTATTTTTTGTTATCGTTTATTATACTTTTTGAATCATAGTTATATGAAGCTTTTAATATCATAAAAAAGATGCTGTGAAATGTGCCAAAAGTTGGAAGAGATTCGTATTCATGTTCGCATAAATTTATAAAACGACTTTTCATTTCGTTTGCCGCGGCGCGTGAAAAGGTAGCCACCAAAATTTTTTCTGCTGGCACGTGATAGTATTCGATTAAATTTTTAATGCGTGTTGTTATTACAAAAGTCTTTCCGCTTCCTGGTCCAGCAAGGACAAGACAAGGACCTTTAAATAAACTCACAGCTTTTTTTTGAGATTCATTTAGTTCCATATAATTGATAAGTTGGCGAAATGCCAGATTTGGGTGAATACCCAAAGCAAATATGCTTATGTGAAAGATAAAATAAATATAACTTTTAGTCAAGAAAAAATGCAAAAAAATTGAATAATCATATATAATTTAAAGAAAAAAACAAAAAGGAAGTATAGATATGACAAAGTTAGAACAATTAAAAAGAAATTATGCAGAAGAAACAATAAAGTGTGGAATTAATATTCAAAAAGGACAAACCCTTTTAATTAATAGTCCTATAGAGTGTGCTGAGTTTGCAAGAATGTGTTCCGAGCAAGCTTATTTACATGGAGCAAAGGAAGTAATTATTTCATGGAGAGATGATGTAATCACAAAACAATTTTTCACATATGCTGATGATGAAACAGTTGGGAGCGTTCACCAATGGGATGTTGATATGCTTAATACATTAGTAGAAAAAGGAGCAGCAAGACTTTCTATTTATGCAGAAGATCCTGAAAACCTTAAAGGTATAGATTCTGAGAAAATAACTAAAAATCAGATGGCAAAGGGAAAAGCAACAGAAGATTATTTTAAGAAAATGACTAGAAATGAATTTCAATGGTGCGTTGTTTCTGCTCCAATTAAAGCATGGAATAAGGCAGTATTCCCGGATTTAAGTGATGAAGAAGCTGAAGAAAAAATGTGGGAAGAAATACTAAAATTTGCAAGAGTAGAAGAAGAGGACACTATAAAGAAGTGGGAGGAACACTCAAAAACAATTAAGAAACATGTTGATATACTTAATGAATATAATTTTAAATCACTTCATTACCAAAATGGTTTAGGCACTGATTTTACAGTCGAACTTCCCCAAAATCACTACTGGGCAGGAGGAGAAGAAAATTCAACTAAGGGAATACCTTTTTCAGCTAATATTCCAACAGAAGAGGTATTTACACTTCCTCTAAAAGATAGTTTGAATGGAAAAATAGTTGCATCAAAACCACTTTGCATATCAGGAAATATAATTAAAGACTTTTATTTTATAGTTAAAGATGGAAAAATTATAGAGGCTCATGCAAAGCAGGGCGAAGATGTATTAAAAGACGCAATCAGCATAGATGAGGGTGCATCATACTTTGGAGAAGTTGCGCTTGTACCATATGATTCACCTATATCTAATTCAAATATTTTATTCCTAAATACGTTATTTGATGAGAATGCTTCGTGCCATCTCGCTTTTGGAGAAGCATATCCATGCATAAAAGGCGCAGAAAATATGAGCGAAGATGAGCTTAAAACACTTGGAGTTAACTATTCTATGACTCATGAAGATTTCATGGTAGGAACAGCAGATCTTTCAATAATTGGTACAACACAAGATGGAAAAGAAATACCAGTATTTGTTAATGGAAACTTTGCGTTTTAACTATAACTATCATTAAAATATAGGATTATATTGATATTTATGATAAAATTATTAATTGACTTCATGTACAAGGAGAAAAAGAATTGATAGTTAAATTTAAGGATAAAGAGCCAGATATAAGCAAGGCTCTTTATGTTGCCGAAAACGCAACGCTTATTGGTGATGTAAAACTCGAAGAAGGTTCTACCGTTTGGTTCGGAGCGGTTGTTAGAGCTGATCATGGTCTTGTTCATTTAGGAAAAAATTCTAATATTCAAGACAATAGTGTAGTACATGAAAGAGTCGAAATCGGAGAAAATGTTTCTATTGGACATAACTGTATTATTCATGGATGCGAAATTGGTGATAATACACTTGTTGGAATGGGCAGCATTATTATGAACCACGTTAAAGTTGGAAAGAACTGCGTAATTGGAGCGGGTTCACTTCTTACAGAGCGCAAAGAATTTCCGGATAATTCTTTAATTATGGGTTCACCTGCAAAAGTAGTTAAAGAAGTTTCAGAAGAATTATTAAAAGAAAGCATGATTAATGCAGAAACTTATATTGAGCGTGGACATATATACTCAGGAAAATAATAGGAGAACATTATGGATTTAACAACAATACAAAAAAAACTAGAAGAATATGACCAGATGCAGTTGCTTAGATTTTATGATGAGTTAGATGAAAGCCAAAAGAAAAATCTTTTACAAGAAATAAATAACATAGATTTTGAGTTAATCAATTCAGAAGGCTGTGACGGCGCAGCCGGTGATATAACACCTATGGCGGCTATGACTCTTAAAGATATTGAAAAAGATTGCGTAGAATTAACAGATGTAGGAATTAAAGCAATTAAAGAAAATAAAGTTGCAGCAGTTCTTTTAGCAGGTGGCCAGGGAACCCGACTTGGGATAGATGGACCTAAGGGCGCTTTTAATATCGGTATAAACAAAGATTTATATATTTTTGAATGCCTTATTAATAATCTTTTAGATGTTGTTAAAAAAGCTGATAAATGGATACCACTTCTTGTTATGACAAGCGATAAAAATAATGAGGCAACAATAAAAATATTTGAAGAGAAAAACTATTTTGGATATAACAAAGATTGTGTAAAGTTCTTTGTTCAGGAAATGGCACCATCTACTGACTTTGATGGAAAAATTTATCTTGAAGAAAAAGATCATATATCACTTTCTCCAAATGGAAATGGTGGATGGTTCTATTCGCTGAAAAAAGCGGGCCTTCTTGATGAAATTAAGGGGCAAGGCGTAGAGTGGATAAATATTTTTGCTGTTGATAATGTACTTCAAAAAATGGCAGACCCAACATTTATAGGAGCAACAATAAAGTCTGATAATCCAATTGGTGCTAAAGTAATAGCAAAAGCGTCACCAGAAGAAAAAGTTGGAGTTATGTGTTATAGAGATGGAAAACCATCAATTGTTGAATACTACGATTTAACACCGGAAATGATGAATGCAAAAGATGAAAACGGAGTACTCCTTTATAATTATGGAGTTATTTTAAATTATCTTTTCAAAGTAGATGCATTAGAAGAAATAGTTGAGAAAAAATTACCACTTCATATAGTTGAAAAGAAAATACCTCATATAGATGAAAACGGAAATCATATTAAGCCAGAACAGCCAAATGGACATAAATATGAAACCCTTGTTCTTGATATGATTGAGATGATGTCGGGATGCTTAGTATATGAAGTAGAACGTAAAAAAGAATTTGCCCCAATTAAAAATATGCATGGAGTAGATTCACTTGATACAGCAAGAGAAATGCTTAAAGAAAATGGTATAGAATTATAAAGTAGGTTAAGTATGAAAAAGTTTTTAGAATTAATAACAGATGAATTAAAGAAAGCCTTTGAGGAAGCTGGGTACAGTAACGAAAAAATTGTAGCTAGTATTTCTAATAGACCAGACCTTTGCGAATATCAATGTAACGGAGCTATGGTGCTTGCGAAGTTAGAGCATAAAGCACCAATTGAGATAGCAAATAATGTAGTAACTATTTTACAAAGCAACGCTGCATTTAAGGAAGTTAGCGCAGTAAATCCAGGTTTTATAAATTTAAGAGTTTCATCTGATTTCATATCAAACTATATTAATGACATGAATGCTTCTAAAAAGTTTGGATTAGAAGAAGTTAAAAAACCATTAGATATTATGGTTGATTACGGTGGAGCGAATGTAGCTAAACCATTACATATAGGCCATCTTCGTTCGGCAATAATAGGTGAGAGTATAAAGCGTATATGTAATTACATGGGAAATAAAGCTATCGGCGATGTTCACCTAGGAGATTGGGGCTTGCAAATGGGTCAGGTTATTGCTGAAATTAATGAACGTGGATTAGGTATGGATTTTAATGTTTCAGACCTTGAAGAAATATATCCAACAGCAAGCAAAAAATGTAAACCTGAATCCGAAACATATAGCGAAGAATTTGCTAAAAAAGCTCATGAAATTACCGGAGAACTTCAAAACGGAAATCCACAGTATCATAAAATCTGGGAAAGAATTTTAGAAATTTCAAAAGAAGATTTGAAGAAAAATTATGATAACTTAAATGTTAATTTTGAATTATGGAAGGGAGAAAGCGATGTTCAAAAATATATCCCTGACATGATATCAATGTTAAAAGATAAAGGATTTGCTTATGAAAGCTGCGGCGCATGGGTAATTGATGTAACAAGAGATGATGATAAAAAAGAATTACCTCCATGCATTATTGTTAAGTCGGACGGTTCTAGTCTTTATGCAACAACAGACCTTGCAACCTTAGTTGAAAGAGAAAAGCTTTATAAACCTGATTACATTATTTATGTTGTAGATAAACGTCAGGCACTCCACTTAGAACAAGTATTTAGAGTTTCTAAAAAAACAGATATTGTTCATCAAGAAATGGATCTTTTCCATTTAGGCTTTGGAACAATGAACGGAAAAGATGGTCAACCATATAAGACGCGTTCAGGCGGAGTTATGAGACTTGAGTCTTTAATTAATGAAGTTAATGAAGCTGTATTTGAAAAGATGAAAGATAATCCGGAAATTAGCGAAGAAGAAGCAAGAAACACATCAAAGATAATTGCTCTTGCAGCTCTTAAGTATGGCGATCTTTCTAACCAGGCGACAAAAGATTATATTTTCGATATAAGCAGATTTATTGAATTTGAAGGAAACACAGGACCATACATCCTTTATACAATAGTAAGAATTAAATCTATCTTAAATAAAGCAAACGAAAAGCCAAATGGAAAAATTTTATTCACAGGTGAACCAAGCGAAAAAGCTTTGATGCTTGAACTTGCTAAGTTTAATGATGTAATTGAAAATGTATATAATGAATTAGCACCACATAAACTTTGTGCATATATTTATGATTTGGCAAACGCTTTTAACGGATTTTATCATGGCGTAAAAATATTATCCGAGCCTGATGAAATAAAAAAACAAAGTTATTTAAGCTTATTAGATTTAACAAAAAAAGTTCTAGAGCAAAGCATAGACTTACTTGGATTTGAAGCTCCGGAAAGAATGTAATATGAAACAAGAAAATATTAGAAATTTTTGCATCATTGCCCATATCGACCATGGAAAAAGTACTCTTGCGGATAGAATTATTGAACGCACGGGAACATTAACTAGCCGTGAGATGCAATCCCAGGTTTTAGATAACATGGACTTAGAGCGTGAAAGAGGAATTACTATTAAAGCGCAAACAGTCCGCGTAGTTTATAAAGCAAATGATGGCGAGGAATATATATTTAATCTTATAGATACACCGGGCCATGTCGACTTTAACTATGAAGTATCTAGAAGTCTTGCTGCATGCGATGGAGCTGTTTTAGTAGTTGATGCAGCCCAAGGAATCGAAGCACAAACACTTGCAAATGTTTACATGGCAATCGACCATGATCTTGAAGTAATTCCAGTAATAAATAAAATTGATTTACCTAGCGCTGAGCCACAAAGAGTTATCGATGAAATCGAAGATGTAATCGGTCTAGAAGCCCAGGACGCTCCTTTAATTTCAGCAAAAAATGATATAAACATTGAAGAAGTTTTAGAAGCAATTGTTCAAAAGATTCCATCACCTATAGGAGATGCAAGCGCACCGCTAAAAGCACTTATATTTGATTCCATATATGATTCATATAAAGGAGTTATTGTTTTTTGTCGTATAAAAGAAGGCACGATAAAAGTTGGAACCCAGGCTAAAATGATGGCAACCGGAGCAACAGTAAATGTTGTAGAGGTTGGATATTTTGGAGCAGGAAAATTTATTCCATGTGAAAGACTAGAAGCGGGAATGGTTGGTTATTTCACAGCATCAATTAAGAATGTAAGAGATACGATGGTAGGCGATACTGTAACTGATGCAGAAAATCCTTGCATAGAGCCTTTGCCGGGATATAAAAAAGTTCAGTCAATGGTTTATTGCGGAATGTATCCTGCTGATGGAGCACATTATGAAGATTTAAGAGATGCTCTCGAAAAACTTCAACTTAATGATGCATCTTTAAATTACGAACCTGAAACATCTATCGCCTTAGGCTTTGGATTTAGATGTGGATTTTTAGGACTTTTACATCTTGAAATAATAGAAGAAAGATTAGAGCGCGAATATAACTTGGATTTAGTTACGACGGCGCCATCGGTTATTTATAAAGTATACAAAACAAATGGCGAGATGATAGAACTTACTAATCCTTCAAATCTTCCGGATCAAGCAGAAATAGAATATATGGAAGAGCCAATGGTGGAAGCAGAAATAATGGTAACTAGCGAGTTTATCGGTCCTATTATGGAACTTTGCCAGGAACGTCGTGGTGTATATAAAGAAATAGAGTACATTGAAACTAACCGCGCAATACTTAGATATGATTTGCCACTTAATGAAATTATTTATGATTTCTTTGATGCGCTTAAGAGCAGATCACGTGGATATGCCTCACTAGATTACGAACTTAAAGGATATGTTAAGTCTAACCTTGTTAAACTTGATATATTAGTTAATAGAGAAGAAGTGGATGCACTTTCATTTATTGTGCATGCTGATACTGCGTATGAAAGAGGTCGTAAGATGTGTGAGAAATTAAAAGAAGAAATCCCACGTCATCAATTTGAAATTCCTATTCAGGCAGCAATCGGTTCGAAAATTATCGCTAGAGAAACTGTTAAAGCATATAGAAAAGATGTACTTGCTAAATGTTACGGAGGAGATATTACTCGTAAGAGAAAACTTCTTGAAAAACAAAAAGAAGGAAAGAAGAGAATGCGTCAGGTAGGAAATGTTGAAATTCCTCAACAAGCATTTATGTCAGTACTTAAATTAGATGACAGATAAAATGAAAGATTTAGAACTTTATATTCATATACCATTTTGCGTAAAAAAATGTAATTACTGTGATTTTATTTCATTTGCAAACTGCGAAGATAAACATGAAAAATATGTGGATGCACTTTGCAAGGAAATAACATTAAGCGCAAAAGATTATGAGGACTATAACATCACATCAATATACATAGGAGGTGGAACACCTTCTATTCTTTCTTCTGAGCAAATAAGCAAAATCGTTAACACATTAAAGAAAAATTTCAAAATAAAAAATATTAAGCATACCTACAAAGGAATTTTACCTACAAAGATTAAAAAGATTAGACCGAAAGTAGAATTTTCTATAGAATGCAATCCCAAAACACTCACAAAAGAAAAATTAATAACTTATAAAAAGTTAGGTATAAATAGATTAAGCATAGGACTTCAGTCTACAGACGATGAAGACTTAAAAGTATTAGGGAGAGTCCATACGTACGATGATTTTGTTGAAAACTATAAAATGGCTAGGCAGATGGGATTTGATAATATAAATGTCGATTTGATTGAGGCTATTCCAGGACAGACTTTATCTAGCTGGAAAAAAACGATGCTTCTTATTTCAACATGGCTTCCGGAACATATAAGCGCTTATTCGCTTATAGTAGAAGAAAATACACCATTTTATGAGATGCAGCAAAAAGGAACATTAATGCTTCCTTCAGAAGAAACTGAAAGAGAAATTTATTATTATACAAAAGAATATCTTGAGCAATGTGGTTATCACCGCTATGAAATATCAAATTATGCAAGAGATGGATTTGAATGCGAACATAATAAAGGCTATTGGAAAAGAGTAAATTATTTAGGACTGGGCTTAAATTCATCGAGCATGGTTAATAATACTAGATGGAAAAATACTGAGAATTTAGATGAATATCTGGATGCTTTTTCGAGCGATACATGTGTACTAGAAAATATTAGAAAAGACATAGAAAAACTTAGCCATAAAGCTCAAATGGAAGAGTACATGTTCCTAGGGCTAAGGTTAGCCGACGGTATAAATAAAGAAGACTTTATCAATACCTTTGGACAGGACTTTGATTTTACATATGGCGAAGTTGTTGATAAGCTTCTTGAAGAAGACTATATAACTGTTGTCGACGATAACGTAAAATTAACAGACAAAGGCATAGATTTTAGCAATAAAGTCCTAGCCGAATTCTTATTAAGTTAATGTTAGTTAAAACGAACATTTTTAATATCTTTTCATAAACATGGAATTTATATTGCGCTTAATCTGCATTTTATTATGTTTATGATTCATGTTATTCACAAACAAAATCCGAAAAACACAAAATAAAATTGCCGAAAAATACAAAATGCACTTGAATAATTGCACTTGAAGTTTTATTATATAACTGAAGGAGATATCGTTTATGGAATATATAAGAAGAATTGTTGATGATATTATAGATAAACGCAAAGAAGCATTTAATGCTATAAACATTATTGGGCCAAAAGGTTGTGGAAAAACCAGAACAGCTAAAGAGAGATGCAGTACTGTAATTGAATTTCAAGATGAAGAAAAAAGGGATGGCTATTTAGCTGTAGCAGAAACGGCACCAAATTTGTTTTTAAAAAATAGTAAACCAATACTGTTTGATGAATGGCAAGATGCTGTAAAAATATGGGGAACAATTCGTAAAGATTGTGATGATAATCCTGAAAGTGTGGGAGAATATTATTTGACAGGTTCATCTAGCAAAAAGGTCATAACACCACACACAGGAACGGGGAGAATCACAGAATTAAGTATGTTTCCAATGACCTTGTGGGAAACAGGAGAATCAAATGGACAAATATCTTTATCAAAAATTGTAGAAGAGGAAAATTATAAATTAGAAGGAGCAAACACAAGCTTATCTTTAGAAGAATTATTCTACATTGTTTGTAGAGGTGGGTGGCCGAGGTGTATGGCCTTAAAAAGCAAGAATGCAAAATTAGAAATAGCAAAAGATTATTATAGAAGAATTTATCAGGTAGATATTAGTGCTATAGACGGAGTTGAAAGAAACCCAGAGTGGGCTAGAACGCTTTTATGGTCATACGCACGAAATATGGCTACGAAAGCAAAAAAGAAAGTTATTTATGCAGATGTTAAGGCTACACAAAATGTGACAGATGTAACATTAGATTCTTATGTTGAAAAATTAGAAGAATTATTTGTTATAAGAGATATAGATGCATGGACACCGCAGATTAGATCAAAAACAGCAATACGAAGTGGGAAAAAACATATATTTGTTGATACTTCAATTGGATTGGCAGCATTAGGTATTAACCCAGACTATTTTATTAATGATTTGGATTTTTTTGGACATGTTTTTGAAAATTTAGTATTGCGAGATTTAATAGTTTATGCTGAAGCTCATAATGCTCGAATTTTGCATTACACGGATGATACAGGTCTTGAAGCAGATGCAGTATATCAAATGGAAGATGGAAGATATGCTTTAATCGAAATTAAGACGGGTACAAATAAAATACCAGAAGCGGAGACGACACTTTTAAAATTTAAGGATGTAATAAAAAAACATAATGAAGAGGCGTCTAAAAACTCAAAACACCCTGGAACTATATATAGAGAACCATCAGCATTAATCGTGATTTGTGCAACAGCACAATATGGATACATTACTGATAATGGAGTAAAAATAATACCAATAGGATGCTTAAGAGATTAAATTCTTAAAAGAAGGGAAATAAATATGTCAACGAAAACAAGAAAACAGATTGCAAAAGAAAAGGAAAGATTGGCTGTTATTACAGATGGATGTAATCCGGAATTAGTCAAAGGCGCAGATTTTGATGGAATTTTTGAAATTCCAATTATTAAAAAGCCAAAAAAAATAATGATACCAAAAGGAATGGTGCCATTTAGTAAGATGGATAGAGTTGAGCCTGAAAAATTTGCAGTTTGTGAATATGAATTAGATAGAGATTTTGCTGACCTTTTAAGATATACGGATAATTATATAAGTGAATTAAAAAAATATCAGGCATTTATATCTCCGGATGCATCATTATACTGGGACATGCCATATGCAGCTCAAGTAATTAATAAATATCGAAGTCAAGCAATAGGATACTATATGCAAAAAAGAGGAGTTTATGTTATTCCTAATGTTAGATGGGGGGATGAAAGAACGTATACAACTAAATTATTTCCAGAACCAATAGCTTTTTTAGGAGTTGAAAAACACAGTATAGTATCTATAGGTTCGTATGGAGTAGTAAAAACAAAGTCTGAAAAGCATCACTTTAGAGCTGGTTTAGAGGCCATGCTTGAAACACTTGAGCCGGAAGTTGTTTTGGTTTATGGCGCCATGCCAGAAGAAATATTTGATGATTACAAGTACGATACAGAATTTGTAAAATATCCAGATTGGACAAGCTATATTAGGAGTGAAAAATAATGGGAAGTGGATATGGAGGTAATTATTCCAATACGGTAGGTACTGAGGATATTTCTGAAAGCATAGCCCCAAAAAATACCAAGAAAAAATCTTCAATTGAGGAAAATGCGCTATTGGTTAAGGACAAATATGGACTGACTTCTAATGGGTATTTTGCTCAACCAGGGAAAAATGCACGAGTTTATAAAACGAATGATCCAATAGGTGACTCGATAGATTTTTTTGAAAAATTAGCTACGGGTGGTAAAAAAGGGCCTTTGGCAAATGGAAAAGGAAGTAGAGTTCGTCTTGATGATGGAACATGGATCACACATAGAATAATTACTAGCACAAAAGGAAGCCCAGCAGTAGATATTAATGTAATAGGTGAAAAGAGTATAAAAACTCAAAAAATTCACTTTTTTGTGGAGGATTAGAAATGATTAACGCATGTTTTGATAAAAAAATGAAAAACACATTAAAAGAAATGATAGGAAAAACTTTCAAATCATATGAGTATTCATTAGAAGATAGATACAATCCTATGCAATTTTTAAGAATAAATATGGGGACATTTGCAATTGATTTTTCAAATGAGCAAAAGCCGGTTGAGTTTTTTGGAGCCAAAGAAGATGTTGCTTATTTTTCTTGTGTGAAAGTTAAATTAACAGACGAATTTCCATATGGTATTGAAACAAAAGAATATATGATAGATGAAAAAGTTAAAGATGTTCAAATTGTAACAGACATCATCAACGTGAATGATGGAGAATATGAAATCAAAATAGATCAAGCTTTAATAATATTTACTAATTATAATGTTTATTCTTTTTCCAAAGGTTGGATGTTTGATGAAGAAATAAAAATCAGTACAGATAGAAAAGATATTAATGTATATGACATTGAAAATGTAAAAAAAGATTGGAGCGACAGCGGGCAGGATAAAGTTTGTGTTTCAAGGAGTTATACTTCCTTAAAAACAGATAAAAAGGCTATAAAATAAGCCTTGCAATAGCATTTAGGCTGTGATAAACTATTTCTTGCTGTGAAACAGATGGTCCGCTGTTACGAAGTGGCCTTGGCATCAAAAAGATGCGGCTTAAGTATTAAGAACATCGAAATTTTTTAATTAGGAGGTCACGCAATGAACGAAATCATTAAAAAGATCGAGGCAGGTCAGCTTAAAGAGAAAGTTGACGACTTCAATGTAGGTGATACAGTTAAAGTATCAGCCAAGATCAAAGAAGGTAACAGAGAAAGAGTACAGGTTTTCGAAGGTACAGTTCTTAAAAGACAAGGCGGTGGCGCTAGAGAAACATTTACAGTTAGAAAAACATCTAACGGTGTAGGCGTTGAAAAGACATGGCCACTTCATTCTCCAACAATCGAGAAAATCGAGGTTGTAAGAAAAGGTAAAGTCAGAAGAGCTAAACTTAACTACTTACGTCAAAGAACAGGCAAGAGTGCTAAAGTTAAAGAAGTACTTAGATAGTAAAGCCAAAGGAGTTCAAATGAACTCCTTTTTCTTTGCTTTATTTTAAGGCATGAAAGTAATAGTTATGATATAATAAATTGTTATGAATATTCAATGGTACCCAGGTCATATGACCAAAGCAAAAAGACAGATGCAAGAAGATATTAAGCTCATAGATTTAGTTATTGAGCTTATAGATGCACGCATACCTTTATCAAGTCGCAATCCTGATATTGATACTATAGCACCTGGGAAAGCTCGTCTTATTTTAATGAATAAATGTGACCTTGCAGATGAGAAAAAGACAAAGCAGTGGTATCAGTATTTTACCGAACAAGGACTTAACGTTTGCATGATAAATTCAAAAAACGCAGCAGACATGAAACAGATAAATTCGGTTGTAAATAAAGCATGTGCAGAAAAAATAGAAAGAGATAGAAAAAGAGGAATTAAAAATAGACCGGTTCGTGCTATGGTGGTAGGAATACCAAACGTAGGAAAGAGCACATTTATTAATACATATGCAAAAAAGGCAGCAACTAAGACCGGAAATAAACCGGGAGTTACTAAAGGAAAACAATGGATAAAATTAAGTAGCACATTAGAGTTACTTGATACGCCGGGAATTTTATGGCCAAAATTTGATGATGAAAAAATAGGACTAAATATCGCTCTTATTGGCTCAATAAATGATGAAATAATAAATGTCGAAGAATTAGCAAGCGAACTTATAAAGACGGTAGATACAGGCTTTGAATCACTTGAAGATTATGCTAAGAAAAGGGGCTGCCTAAAATCTGGGGGCCAATTTGATACTTTAAGAGCAGCCAACATGTTACTGGAAAATTTTAGAAACGGGAAGTTAGGAAGATTTACATTGGAGGAAGTTAATGGCTAAAAGTTTTTTCTCAAACCTTTTTAATAACAGCAAAAAAATTGATGAAGATTTCTATGAAGAAATGGAAGAAACACTTATTCTTGGAGATATGGGAGTAAGTGCAACTGAAGAGCTTGTAGAAAACTTAAAACTTAATGTGAATTTTCATGAGGTGAAAACCCAGGACGAAGCAAAAGAATTTGTCATGAATAAAATTGAAAATATTATGGCTCTTTCCGAGGATGCTTTTGATTTTGAAAATGAAAGAAGCGTTATCTTAGTTATTGGAGTGAACGGCGTAGGAAAGACAACTACGATTGGAAAACTTGCAAATAGATATAAAGAAGAGGGCAAAAAGGTTATATTAGCAGGTGCTGATACTTTCAGAGCTGCTGCAGAAGAGCAACTTAAGATTTGGTCAGAACGTACTGGATGTTATATGGTTTCAGGAAAAGAAGGTTCGGACCCGGGTTCAGTAATCTTTGATGCGGCCCAGGCGGCAAAGGCTAGGAAAGCCGATATACTTCTTTGTGATACAGCAGGAAGACTTCACAATAAAAAGAATTTAATGAATGAACTTGGAAAGATAGATAAGATTTTGGCAGGAGAGTATGCTGATGCTAAAAGAAAAAATCTTATAGTATTAGACGCAACAACAGGACAAAATGCTTTGCAACAAGCAAAAGAATTTAAGGAAGTAATGAATGTTGATGGAGTTATTTTAACTAAACTTGATGGGACCGCAAAAGGCGGAATTGCTGTTGCAATAACAAAAGAGCTTAATATACCAGTTCTTTATATTGGAGTTGGAGAAAGCGCAAAAGACCTTAAGAAATTTGATGCAAAAGAATATGCAAAAGAATTATTTGATTAATTGGAGAAAAGCATGAATCAAAACTATGAAGTAATTTTTGAAAAATATGTTGAAGACTTAAAAAGTAAGGCGTTCCTTTTGAAACATAAAAAAAGTGGCGCCAGAATTTTTATTCTTTCAAATGATGATGATAATAAAGTTTTCTATATAGGATTTAGAACACCACCGGAAGATAATACTGGAGTTGCACATATTATGGAACATTCTGTTCTTTGTGGAAGCAAAAAATATCCTCTTAAGGATCCTTTTGTTGAGCTTGTAAAAGGCTCATTAAATACATTCCTTAATGCAATGACATATCCTGATAAAACAGTTTATCCGGTTGCTAGTAGAAATGATAAGGATTTTAAAAACCTTATGGATGTTTACATGGATGCAGTATTAAATCCAAATATTTATACTCATCCAGAAATCATGAAGCAAGAAGGATGGAATTATAAACTAGAAAACAAAGAAGATGAGATAACATATAACGGTGTAGTTTATAATGAAATGAAAGGAGCTTTCTCATCACCAGAAGGCGTATTGGAAAGAGAGATACTTCATTCCTTATATCCGGACACATCATACGGTGTTGAATCAGGAGGAGATCCTGAATATATTCCAGAGCTTACTTATGAAAATTTCATAGGATTCCATAAGCGCTATTATCATCCGGAAAATAGTTTTATTTACTTATATGGTGATATGGATATTGAAGAGCGTCTTGAATTTTTAGATAAAGAATATTTATCAAAATATGAAAAGATAGATATTGATTCACAAATTAAAATTCAAAAACCATTTAACGAAATAGCAAAAAGTAGTATAGAATATCCTATTTCAGAAGAAGAAAGCGAAAAAGAAAATACATATCTTACATACAATATTGTTTGTGGAAATAACTTAGATTCAAAACAGTATTATGCAATGCAGATGATTTTGTATGCACTTATTGATACCCAGGGCGCACCTATAAGAGATAGACTTTTTAAGGAGGGTATCGGTAAAGATTTCATATGTGCATATGAAAATGGCATAGCCCAACCTTACTTTAATATTATTGCAAAAAATGCTGAAGCAGACCAAGAAGATCGTTTCATAGAAATAATAAATGAAGAATTTGAAAAAGCAGCTTGCGAAGGATTAGACGAAAAGTCGTTAATCGCTAGCGTAAATTCTCTTGAATTTAAATATAAAGAGGCTGATTTTGGAGGCTATCCAAAAGGACTTATCTGGGGATTAAACTGTTTAGATAGTTGGCTTTATGATGAAAATGAGCCTTTGATGCATATAGATTGTAATGATACTTTTAAGTTCTTAAGAGAAAATATTAAGAGCGGATATTTTGAGGAACTTATTAAAAAATATTTGCTTAATAATAATCATGCATCGATTTTTTCACTAGTTCCTAAAAAAGGACTTGCAGCAAAGAGCGAAGAAAAAGTAGCTAAAAAGTTAAAAGAATATAAGCAAAGTTTATCTGATGAAGAAATAGAAAAAATAATTCAAGAGACAAAAGCTCTTAGCGCATACCAGGAAGAACCTGAAACAAAAGAAGCTCTTGAAACAATTCCACTTCTTTCTAAAGATGATTTAAAAAGACAAGCAGAAGAATTTAAAAATGAAGAAAAAAATATAGAAGATATTCCGGTGTACTATCATGAATATGATACAAACGGAATAGCATACATTTCATTATTGTTAGATTCAAATATGATTTCTCCTGAGGATGCACCATATCTTAGCTTATTAAAATCAATATTTAGTTTTGTCGATACAAAAAATTATTCATATGCTCAATTAAATAATGAAATAAATATATACACAGGAGCGCTTGCCTTTGATTGCGGAGTTTATTCTGATAAATCAGATGATAAAAAATATTCACTATTATCAGATGTTTCAACAAGAACACTATATGAAAATATTGATAAGAGTATAGATCTTATTGAAGAAATAGTTTTAGAAAGCAATTATGAGGATACTGACAGGTTATATGAAATTATAGTAGAACTTAAAAGTAAGTTGCAGATGAGCCTTAACCAGGCGGGCCATGTAGCGTCTGTTTTAAGATCAACATCATATTTTAGTGAAGTTTCGTACCTTAAAGAAATAGTTAACGGTATAGAATTTTATAAATTCATTGAAGAACTTGATAAGAATTATGAATCAAGAAAAGTAGAATTAAAAAATAAAATAAAAGAAATAGTAAATAATATTTTTAATACAGAAGGTTTGGCAATTAGCTTTACAGGTGATGATAAAGGCTATGAAATTTTTGAATCTAGAATGCAAAAATTTGCTACAAAGCTTAAAGAAAAAAATAAAAAAGAAAAAAATAACACACCTATATTAGAAAGAAAGTATTTATATAATCTCAAGGAAAAATTAGTTCAGAAAAACGAAGGATTTAAGACATCCGCAAAAATACAATATGTAGCTAAGTCAGGACTGCTTTTCGATGATCCATCTAAATATACAGGCGCACTTAGAGTATTCAAGGTAATTATGAGTTATGAATACATGTGGTTTAACATTAGAGTACAAGGCGGAGCTTATGGATGTATGTGCGCAGTAGCACCAAATGGAATAGCAAGTTTTGTAACTTATAGAGATCCCCATCTTAAACGTTCTATAGAAGTATTTGATGGAATATCTTTATTCCTTGAAAACTTTGATGTTTCAGACAGAGAGATGACTAAGTTTATTATTGGAACAATGAGTAGCATGGATAGTCCGCTTACACCTTGCGCGAAAGGCCAAAGGGATATGATGGCACTTATAACTCATACAACATATGAAGATGTTCAAAAGGCAAGAGACGAAGTTATTGATTGCAAGCAAGAAGATATAAAAGCATTAGCACAAATGATTCAAAACGCATTAGACGGCGGAAATATCTGTGTTATTGGAAATGAAACAAAAATAGAAGAAAGCAAAGAATTATTTAAGGAAACAAAAAATTTATTTGCTAGTTAATTAGGAAAAATATGGAAGAAAAACAATTCAAATCAGGATATGTTGCAATTGTAGGAAGACCTAATGTGGGTAAGTCTACTTTAATGAACCAAATTATCGGTCAAAAAATTGCAATCACATCAAATAAGCCACAGACAACAAGAAATAAAATACAAACTGTTTATACAGACGATAAGGGACAGATAGTATTTTTGGATACACCTGGAATTAATAAGGCAAAAAACAAATTAGGCGAGTATATGTTAGGAGCTGCACTAAGTTCTATAAAGGATGCAGATGTTATAATGTGGCTCGTTGAACCAAGCAATTTTATAGGAAAAGGTGAGCAATATATTATTGAAGAATTAAAGAAAATAAACCTTCCTGTAATTCTCGTGATGAATAAAGTTGATTCAGTTGATAAGAAAGATGTTTTAGAATTTATTGATACATATAGAAAAGAATTTGATTTTGCTGAAATAGTTCCTATATCCGCAAGAGAAGGAGAAAATATAGATACACTTCTTGAACAAATATTTAAATATTTGCCATATGGTCCGATGTACTTTGATGAAGATACATTGACTGACCAACCGATGAAACAAATAGTTGCAGAAACTATTAGAGAAAAAGCCCTTTATTGTTTAAGTGATGAAGTGCCACATGGAATAGCAGTTGTAATTGATAAATATCACGAACGAGTTAAATATGTTAAGAGTTTAGATGGTATTGGACATGAAGAGCCAATTGTAGATATAGAGGCAACAATTATTTGTGAAAGGGATTCACATAAAGGAATTATTATTGGAAAGAACGGTGCAATGTTAAAAAAGATAGGAAGCAACGCACGTTTCGATATAGAAAAATTAGTTGAATCAAAAGTAAACTTAAAACTATGGGTTAAAGTAAGAAAAGAGTGGAGAGATTCAGACGCCCAACTTAAGAATTTTGGATACAACCCGAAAGAATTTTAATAATGAATACTACGACGGTAAAAGGCATGATAATTTCTTCTATGCCGATAGGTGAATATGATAGACGATTAGAAATCCTTACTGATTCGTTAGGGAGGATTAGTGCTTTTGCCAGAGGTGCTAGAAAACCTAACTCATCATTTGTTTCTGCAAGTAGAGTTTTCGCATTTGGTGAGTTTGATTTATACGAAGGCAAGTCTGCATACAGTCTAAACGCAGCTAGAATATCTAATTACTTCGAAGAACTTTCTAATAACGTTGATATAACTTATTACGGATTTTATTTCTTAGAAGTCGCAAAATATTTTTCAAGAGAAAACATTAATGCACTCGATATGCTTAAACTTTTATACCAAAGTTTAAGAGCGCTTAGCGTTGATTCGATTGACAATAAATTGGTAAAAGCTATTTATGAATTAAAAATGCTGGATATAAATGGCTTTTGTAATATTGATAAAGAACTTGAAAGAGTTAATGTAACGGAAGCAACGGAGTATGCTTTAAGATTTGTTGTGCTAAATCCAGTTGAAAAACTATATACTTTTAAGCTGACTAGCGAGTGCCTTGATGAGTTTAAGGATGTCGTTATTTCTATCTTCAAAAAGTTCGTCGATAAAAGCTTCAACTCCGAAGCAATGATAATGGATTTACTTGAAAGTTAGGGCTTCGTAGAGTAAGATTAAAAGGTTAAAAAGGAGACGAAAAAATATGGAAAAAACAATGGACAAAATCATATCTTTATGTAAAGCAAGAGGCTTTATTTTCCCGGGTTCAGAAATCTACGGAGGCCTTGCTAACACATGGGATTATGGTAACTTAGGTGTTGAACTTAAAAATAATGTTAAAAAAGCTTGGTGGCAAAAATTTGTACAGGAAAGCCCTTACAATGTAGGCCTTGATTGCGCCATTCTTATGAATCCAAAGACATGGGAAGCATCAGGACACATCGGAGGATTTTCAGATCCTTTAATGGACTGTAGAGAATGTCACGAAAGATTTAGAGCTGATAAAGTTATAGAAGATTATGCTAGTGAAAATGGCATTGAATTAGAAAGTAGCGTTGATGGCTGGAGCGACGAAAAGATGGAGCAATACATTAAGGATAATAATATTCCTTGTCCGTCATGTGGAAAGAGCGACTTTACTGCTATCCGTCATTTTAATTTAATGTTTAAGACATTCCAGGGAGTAACCGAAGATTCATCTGCAGTTGTTTATTTAAGACCGGAAACAGCCCAGGGTATTTTTGTAAACTTTAAGAATGTTCAAAGAGCATCAAGAAAGAAAATTCCTTTTGGTATTGCTCAGATTGGTAAATCATTCAGAAATGAAATCACACCTGGTAACTTTACATTCCGTACAAGAGAGTTCGAACAAATGGAACTTGAATTCTTCTGTGAGCCAGATACTGACCTTGAGTGGTTTAGTTATTGGAGAAGTTTTTGTATTAACTGGCTTAAGAGCTTAGGAATCAAGGACGATGAAGTAAGACTTAGAGACCATGATCCGGAAGAACTTTGCTTCTATTCAAAAGCAACAACAGATATTGAATTTACATTCCCATTTGGTTGGGGTGAACTTTGGGGCATTGCTGATAGAACAAATTATGACTTAACACAGCATCAAGAATTCTCTGGTGAGCCTATGGATTACTTTGATGATGAAAAGAATATTAAATATATTCCATACGTTATCGAACCATCTCTCGGCGCTGATAGAGTAGTGTTAGCATTCCTTTGTAGCGCATATGATGAAGAAGAATTAGAAGGTGGAGATGTGCGTACAGTTATGCGTTTCCATCCAGCACTTGCACCAGTAAAAATTGCAGTGCTTCCACTATCTAAAAAACTTAATGATAAAGCAATGGAACTTTATACAAAATTAAGCAAATATTGGAACTGTGATTTTGATGATAGAGGAACTATTGGAAAAAGATATCGTCGTGAAGATGAAATTGGAACACCTTACTGTGTAACAGTAGACTTCCAGACAGTAGGCGATGATCAAAATTCAGCAGATAACTGCGTAACAATTCGTGATAGAGATACAATGGAACAAGTTCGTATTAATATTGATGAACTTGAAGATTACTTTAGACATAAGTTTGAGTTTTAATTAAAAAGTTATGATTGGTTTAGGAACAATAATTAATACAGCAGCAATAATCGTTGGAGGTATTTTTGGCCTTTTGTTTGGCAAACTCCTTAACGAAAGAATTCACCATGCACTTCTTAAATGTAATGGTATAGTTGTTATATTTATTGGAGCTGCAGGAACGCTTTCGAAAATGCTTGTCCTAAACGATGATGGCACATTTGAAACACAAAAAATACTTCTATTTGTTTTGTCTTTAATCTTAGGAAATTTTGTAGGAGAGCTTATTAATTTAGAAGAACTCATTATAAGATTTGGCGACTGGTTAAAGGCAAAATCAAATAGTTCAAAAGATCCAAATTTTACAAGGGCATTTATCTTTGCTTCATGTACAGTTGCTATTGGAGCTATGGCAATAATTGGCTCAATAGAAGATGCAACAATGCATAACTATTCTATTTTGCTTACAAAATCCATCATAGACTTTGTAACAATTTTAGTTATGGCCTGCACACTTGGAAAGGGCGCAATTTTCTCGGCTATTCCGGTTTTTGTTTTCCAAGGATTAGTAACAGCCCTAGCAGTACTAATTGCGCCTGTTTTACATGAAGGAACCTTAAATGCTATTTCTATGGTAGGAAATGCACTTATCTTCTGCGTTGGCTTAAACCTTATAAGGGAAAGCCAGATGCATGTATCGAACATGCTTCCGTCATTAATATTTGCGATAGCATTTTCATATATTCCGTTTTTCAACTAAATAAAATTATTAAGAAATAATTAATGAAATCTTAATTTCTTGACGATTTTTTTAAATTTCTTGTTCCCTATATAATATTTGTTATAGTAATGCTATAATAACTATCGTTGATGGCATTTTAAAGGAAAGAGAGGAAACAGTGTTTCAAGTAGGTGATCTTATTGTCTATGGTAACACCGGTGTTTGTAGAGTTGAAAAAATAGGAACTCCTGATTTAAGTGGGGTACCAAAAGGAATCGATTATTATACTTTATCTCCATATTATTCAGAAAAGAGTCGTATTTTTACTCCTTGCGATAATGACAAAGTTGTTATGCGCCCAGTTATTTCAAAAAAGGAGGCTCGCAAGATAGTTAAAGAAATTCCATCAATTAAGCTTCTTATCATCACAGATGAAAAGAAGCGTGAGGAAACATATAAAGAAACTATGCGTAGCTGTGATTGTAGAGAATTTGTCAGCATGATAAAAACTATTTACGTTAGAAAGCAAGAACGTATTGCTGAAGGTAAAAAGGTTACAGCAAGTGATGAAAAATATTTCCAATTAGCTGAAGAAAAACTTTATGGAGAACTTGCAGTTGCGCTTAACATGGAAAGACAAAAAGTAAAAGAATACGTTAAAAACCAGGTAGCTGGTGGCTGAAAGAGCTTACAATTCAACAATATCTCTAAAAGTGTTTATTGATTACAATAAACACTTTTTTTATAATTAATATGTATATTTATGTAAAAAATAAAGATGTTTTAGAAGAGTTTTAAGGAGGAAAGAAAATGGCAATCGGTGGAAAATTTTTCACACTAAATGAAGTTTATCAAGGCGAAGAAATCGAAGCTATTTACAGAGTGGCTAGAACACCTGTACCTAATCAGGATTATATTGATCTTTCACAGTCTGATGATCCTATGGCAAGAATGGGACAAGGTTTTTGTCCAGCTTTTAATCAAAGAACATACGAAGCTGCCCCAAACGTTATATGCTATCAGGATGTTGAAGTAGTATTAAGAGATGGATGTAAGATTTATACTGATCTTTATCTTCCAGCAAATCGAACAGAAAAAATTCCTGCTATCGTTTCATGGAGCTGGTTTGGAAAAAGACCTGGCGATGGAATGAGTGAATGGCAGATTATGGGTGTACCACCACACACAGTTTCAAACCTTGCAAAGTTTGAATCTCCAGACCCAGCTTTCTGGTGCTATCAAGGATATGCTGTTGCAAACGTTGACGTACGTGGTGCAGGACATTCAGAAGGCAACGTTCATATGTTTACACATCAAGATGGTGAAGATGGATATGATTTCGTTGAATGGCTCGCTTCACAAGAATGGTGTAATGGAAAAGTTGGTATGAGTGGTAACTCTGGTGTTGCTATGCATCAATGGGGTATCGCAGCTCAACAACCACCACACCTTGCATGTATTGCTCCTTGGGAAAGCACAACAAATATATTTAGAGATTCTTTATATGAAGGCGGAATTCCTGCACTTTCATTTAATGAGTTTATCGCAGCTCAAGTTACTGGTAACGGTGGCGTTGATGATCAGGTTGCTATGGCTCGTAAATATCCTTTCTATAATGGATATTGGAAAGATAAACAAGCTGATTTTAAGAATGTTAAGATTCCTGTTTACCAAACAGCTGGATGGTCACACTTCCATCTTCCAGGATCTTCTAGAGCTTTTATCGGATGTAAATCAAAACTTAAATGGTTTAGAGCACATAGAGATTTTGAATGGCCAGATACATATTCACCTGTTAACTTACAAGATCTTAAGTTATTCTATGATAGATATCTTAAAGACATTCACAATGGTTGGGAAATGACACCAAAGGTACGTCTTGACGTTATGGATGCTTATGATGTTGATTACTGTGAGCGTAGAGCTGAAAAAGAATGGCCACTTAAGAGAACAGAATATAGAAAATATTATCTTGATGCGAAAACTCTTTCAATGCAAGAAACTCCAGTAGCTGAAGAATCAAAGGTTTCTTATAACGCAGAAGTAGGCGAAGACGGATATATCGACAGAGTAGAATTCGATATGGAATTCAAAGAAGATACAGAGCTTACAGGTTATATGTGGCTTAGGCTTTGGGTTTCATCAGACAGTTATAATGAGATGGATATGTTTGTTAACGTTCAAAAAGCAGACGCATCAGGAAATTGGAT
Organism: Lachnospiraceae bacterium; assembly: GCA_045616165.1. Lineage (GTDB taxonomy): Bacteria > Bacillota > Clostridia > Lachnospirales > Lachnospiraceae > RGIG5612. Next base: position 5,553 of record JAZLGF010000023.1, on the reverse strand, counting down.
TCCATGGTATACACTTAATGAGCCACACCCAGGTGCTTGGGGCAAGATGAGAGTAAGTAGAAGAGAACTTGACGAAGAAGAAATGAAATTCTATCGTCAAAAAGGCGAATACTACTGGCCAGTACAGGCTCAAAAGAGAGAACAAAAACTTAAACCAGGCGAAATTGTTCCTGTTGATATTGCGATTGTACCTTCTAGCCGTTTCTGGCATAAAGGTCAAAAACTTCGTGTTCAAATCGCAGGCGGATATATTCGTGAAGGTTGGTTTGAACCATTATCATGGGATACAGATAATGAAGGCAGACATATAATTCATACTGGTGGACAATATGAATCATGGCTACGTGTACCTTATATACCAGCTAGATATAAAACAGATGGTTATGAATATAGATAATTAAAAGGAGAAAAAGGTTATGAAAAATTTACAGGCTGATGTAGTAATAATTGGAACAGGCCCTGCTGGTCTTGCAGCTTCAGTAGAAGCTTCAGAAGCAGGTTGCAAAGTTATTGCATTCGAAAAAATGAGTGTATCAGGTGGTGCTGCTAATATGGGTATGGGACCTCTTGGTATCGGAACAAAACAACAACAAGCACAGATGATTGATATTGATGTTGAAAAAGCTTTCAAAATGTTCATGGAATATACTCACTGGAGAGTAGATGCAAACATGGTTAAAAAATATTTTGAAGCATCAGCAGGTACAATTGAATGGTTAGAGGATTTAGGCGTTATATTTGCAGGCGCATATCCTTATTTCCCAAAAGCTGAATCAACATGGCATATCGTATCACCTAACGGAGTTTTAGGTAATGCTGGTATTGGACGTAACGGTGGTGCTGTTATGAACAAAGCTATGCTTGATAGAGCAAAAGAAAACGGAGCAGAGTTCTACTATGAAACACCTGCTACTGAAATCTTAAGAGACGCAGAAGGGAAAATCTGTGGCGTTAACGCTAAAGGAAATGATGGCGAAGAATATCATGTTGATTGTAAAGCAGTAGTTGTTGCAACTGGTGGTGCTGGAGATTCACCAGAATACATGCATGAAAGAATGGGCGTTACATATGGTAAAGACTTATTCAACATCGTTATTCCTGGACTTAAAGGTGAAGGAATCAAGATGGCTATCGCCGCTGGCGCAGCTACAACAGAAATGACAGTTGAAAAGATTTATCTTCTTCCACAATGTGATATGGGTCCAGATTGTATTCCTGCAGTGTTTATGCAACCTAACCTTATGGTTAACTTATATGGAAAACGTTTTATCAACGAAGAACAAATGCAGAATACTACATTCACAGGTAACGCAATCACAATCCAAAAAGGAGCTGTTGGCTTCTCAATCTTAGATCAAGCAATCGTTAATGGATATAAGAAGAGAGGACTTGATGTTACTAATTTTGTTCATCATCCAGAATCAATCGATGACTTCGAGCAATGCGTTGAGGACGTTCTTAACGATCCTAACAACCCAGACGTTGTTAAAGCAGATACAATCGAAGAACTCGCTGAGCTTTTAGGAATTGATCCAGAAGCTTTAGTAGATACAGTAGATGAATACAACGATTACTGTGATGGTTTTGATAGCCAGTTCTATAAACCAAATAAATATCTTAAACCTATTAGAAAAGCACCTTTCTATGCAGCTAAGTTCCGTCCATCAGGATACGGCACATTAGGTGGAATTAAGATTAATGAGAACTGTGAAGTTCTTGATGATGAATGGAACAAGATTCCTGGATTCTTCGCAGCAGGAACTGACACATGTACAATCTATGGCGATTCATACATGTTCTTATTACCTGGTAACACAATGGGTTACTGCGTAAATACAGGACGTTTCGCTGGTGAAGGTGCAGCAGATTATTGCGACGAAAACTAAATTAAGGAGCTAAAGATGTCACAAGTAAGTTTGAAAATTGATGGCCAAAATATTTTGGCTGACGAAAGTAAAACTATACTAGAAGCAGCATTGGATAATGGAATTTACATTCCACATCTTTGTTATCAAGAAAACCTTCATCCAAACGGAGGCTGTCGTCTTTGTGTAGTTGAAGTTGAAGGCGAAGATGGAGTCGTAACTTCTTGCTCAACAAAAGTTAAAGAGAAAATGGTAGTTAATACTAAAAGTAAGCTTGCGGAGGATCTTCGCAAGCTTGCTTCTGATTTAATGTTCAAAACACATCCTAGTGAGTGTACAGGCTGCCCTAAATATGGAAAGTGCCAGCTCGCTTCAATCTCACAATATGTAGGAGATACTGGACGTGCGTTAAGAGAACTTAAAATCAGAGTTAATGCCGACGAAACTAATCCTTTAATGCTTCATGAAATGTATAGATGTATTCTTTGCGGAAGATGCGTAAGAGCATGTTCTGAATTAAGAGGAGTTTCAGCATTAAAATTTGAAAAAGTTGATGGAAGATTAAGAGTAGTTATTGATGGAGATTCATTAGCAAACGCTGACTGTCGCTTCTGTGGAGCATGTGTTGAAGTTTGTCCTACAGGATCAATTAGAGATAAAGTTGGTGTATTTAGAGATGATTTGCCAAAGAACTTATCTTTAGTTCCATGCCAGGGAGAATGCCCGGCACATATTGATATACCAGCATATATTCGTGCAATTTGCGAAGGTGATGCAGACAAGTCGGTTGCAATTATTAGAGAGAAAGTTCCTTTCCCACATGCACTAGGACTTGTATGTAATAATCGTTGTGAAGACGGATGTAAACGTAAAGGTTTAAATAGTCCGCTTTCAATTAGAAATTTAAAACGCTTCGCAGCAGAAAACGATAAGACGCAAAGTTGGAAAGAACAATACATAAAAGTTGCTGATAGAACAGGAAAGAAAATTGCTGTTATTGGTGGCGGAGCAGCCGGCCTTACAGCAGCTTATTACTTAAATAAAAAAGGTCATGATGTAACAGTATTTGAATCTAAATCTATTCCGGGTGGTCATATGACTAGTGGAATGCCAGAATATAGAATTCCAACGAAGGCAGTTTTAGACGAAGTAAAAGTTATTGAAGATTCAGGCGTAAAAATTGTTTGCAACACTCCTGTTACAAATGCGGCAGAACTTAAAAAAGATTATGACGCAGTTTTAGTTGCAATCGGAACAAGCGTAGGTAAAAAACTTAACTACCTTGAAGGAAGTAATCTTCCTCAGGTTTATTCTGCACTTGAACTTCTTCAAGCATCAAGACTCGGACTTGATATAGATTTAGGTCAGACAGTAAACATTATCGGTGGTGGAAACGTTGCCTTTGACGTAGCCGGAACATGTATCCGTATGGGTAAAACGGTAAATGTAGTTTGTCTTGAAAAGGATGCTTCCCAGGCTTCAGCAGAAGAAAGAGATGCAGCTTTAGAAGAAGGTGCAAACCTTTATGATTCTCATTCTAACGAAGCAATTTTAGGCGATGGAAAAGTAGAAGGCTTAAGAGTTCATAAGATTAATAGTTTCCATTTTGATCCAGATACAAGAGCACTTGTTGAAGATGCAATCCCAGATAGCACATACGTTATTCCTTGCGATAGCATTGTATTTGCAGCAGGCCAGGTTACAGGACTTACAGATGAATTTGGAATCGAACTTAATAAGTTTGGATATCCAATTGATCCTGAAACAGGCGTAAGTGGATATAAAACAAGTATTGATGGAGTCTTCGCAGCAGGCGATGTAATCACAGGAACAAGATTCTTAATTGATGCAATCGCAGGCGGAAGAGAAGTTGCCCAGATTATGGATAAATATTTAGGCGGCGACGGAAATATTGATGAGACATTAGTAGAGCGCACTGCAAATCCATGCATCGGAACAATCTCTGATTTTGCAAATCTAAGTAGAGAAGAACTTTCTATTAGAAATGCGGATGAAAGAAAGAATGACTTTGCTCCTATCTCAGAAGGATTTAGTTGTGATGCATCACATTGTGAAGCACAAAGATGTCTACAATGCGATTTAAGATTGCAAATAGCTCCACAAAAATTCTGGAGTGATTATTCAAAAGGAGGTGAGCAATAATGGAAAAACTTATTGTTTTAACATTAGTTAAAGATGATATTTATAGTAAAAGCACACCTCACTTTTTAGAAAAGCATTTAGATGATGTAAATGCGGGCGTACTAAAATTTGCTGAAATAAACAAAGCAGAAAAGATAATGGTACTTATTCCAAAAGGAATGACTAATCCAGGATTTGATTGGCCGGTTAAAGAAGGAATCTTAACACCGACTGCAGATAATCCATATTCTGTTGCACAGCAATTTTTAGGAAATCTTCCACGTCCAATGATTCAGGATGATTTTGTTGCAGAATATGAAGGCATGGAAATAGTTACAATACTTCCTGAAAATGCTTATTGGCTTGGTAAAAATGATTTTTCTATTAAACATATTACTGTTAATGGAGAAGTTAGGGAAGTTAACGTTGGAACTAAATTGAACGAAGTAGCTGACACATTAAATGCAAAAGCAGTTTTAGTAGGTGGACTAAAAGGAAAACTTGTACTTCCTGAAGCTCTTGCTGAAATGGAAGTAAGTGTTGATGAACTTTATAATAGCGTTACCGTTATTCCTAAAGATGCATGTATCGTAGATTTCCTAATCAAACATATGGATTATGTTTGGCAGGCATCATGTGGAAAATGCGTAATGTGTAGAGAAGGCTCACTTCAATTTAAGACAATAGTTTCAGAAATGAATCAAGGAAAAGCAAAAGCTACTGACGTAGATCTCTTAAAGGAAGTAGGAGAACTTGTAAAGGTAGGTTCTTATTGTCCGTTTGGTAAAGCAATGCCAGAGCCAATGATTGATGCGTTTAATCTTTTTGCTGACGAGTTTGATGCGCATATTAAAAAGAAATCTTGCCCAGCAGGAGTATGTTATCAAGCTGGTGATACATATGTTATCTTACCTGATAAATGTACAGGCTGTGAGGATTGCGCAGATGAATGTGATGAGATGGCAATCGAAGGAAAGAAGGGCTATATTCACATGATTGACCAAGACATGTGCGAACATTGCGGAAAATGCGTAAATGCATGTGATGAAGAAGCAATCGTAAAAGTTGATGGCAAGATGCCAAAACTTCCAAAGAAACTCACAAAAGTCGGAAGATTCTAAAAAACACATATCATAATGGAAAGACAGGAAGATGCTTAAATAAAGCATCTTCCTTTTTCGTCCCTCGACAAATCAGAACTTGTCGAGCTCTTTTCTTGATGCTCGCGCCGTGGCTTCGCTACTTACGGCAGCTGATTTATGTTCGCCAGTACACTTATGTCCGCCTGCTGCCTACTTTTCCAAATATATAAAAGAGGGCTTGATATATTGGGAAATTTTTTTGACTTTGAGTATAGATTTTCCAAATATACGAGATAAGCGTCTCTATATTGGGAAGCTTTTCGGATTTTCAGTATATTTTTTCCAAACATATGAAAGAAGGATAACTATATTGGGAATTTTTTGAGAAGAGTAATAATTATTTTCCCAACATATGAGAGTAGTTTATCTATATTGGGAATTGTTCAAAAACACTGTGGATGTTG
>JAZLGF010000022.1:0-37109 GCA_045616165.1 Lachnospiraceae bacterium | reverse complement strand
ATATGAGAGTAGAGTTTCTATATTGGGAACTTTTAGAAGAAACAAATGATAATCTTCCAACTATAGGAAATGAGTTCACTAATAATGGGAAAAGTGCGGAAGTTTCGAAGAGTAAGGCGGGTGGCTAGCCGAGTTTTGATGGCGGATGATATTGCCCGCCGTAAGTAGCGAAGCGAAGGCGCGCGCCCTCAATAGCGCTGGCGCCGTCAGCTTCGCGGGGGAAATAGTATATTATTAAGAAAGCGAGCGGAGCCGACCTGTTCGTTATCGGCGAGATTTCATTTTAGCGAGCGGAGCCGTGCAACTTTTTTCAGAGCGTTTTCAGCGGTTGAAAAAAGTTCGTACGGGACACGAGCATATCAGAAACAGCCCGACAAAGGGCGATTTGTAAGGGATGATAGTTTTCAAAAAAACATGAATCATTGGTTTAGATAAAGAAAGTTACCTATAGTGGTTGTACTTTTTTGTAGATAAATATAAAATAAAAAATATTATATTTTAAGGAGACTAACTATTATGAAAAAAGCTTTTATAGTTTTATTACTAGTTTGTTTAGCATTAGTAGGATGCTCAAAAAAAGATAACAATGCAAATGCTAAGTGGGATTGCGTAGAATATCAATCTATTGAAGATATGAATGAAGCTGCGGGAACAAATATTGTAAGTGCTTCTGTGGCTGGTAAAAGTGATGAATGGTTTGGTGTTATTTCTAAATCTATTGCCCAGTATAAATTTACGGTAAATGGTGAAGAGTGGTGCATTAGAGCAAGCAAGGATGTAGATAATGATATTTCAGGCTTACATTATGACAACATTGGGTTTGAAAAGGATACGACAGCAACTTATTATATTGTTGATGAGGTGTATGCTTTTAGATTCTTTAATAATGGAGTTCAGTATGTAATATCTTTAGACGTAAAAGATAAAGATATATCAACTAGCCACTTTGATGACGTATGTAATGATTTTAAGACCAATATTATTGGTGTAAAATCAGGATATGAAAACGAACTTTTTGAAGAAGGCAACGATGTAATTCTTAGAACCACTATATTCAACGAGGATGGAACAACAACAATAATGGATGCCATTTATACTTTTGAAGGAGATAAGATGGTTAAAATCACAAGCAAAACGGTCTTTGAAACTGAACAAGCCGCAAAAGATTATTTAGATTTAATGGCAAACGAGGGCAGAGACGTAAGCGAGTTTATTATAGATGGTTCAACGATTATATCAGATAGTAGTTCTAATGTAGATTCTTATAGTGATTATACTAAAGAAGGCTTTATAAAAATGATGAAATCTTCTATTGGATAATAAAAGAGTTTCAATCTTTCAAAAAATAAGGAAGTGTTATTATGAAAAAAATGATTGATAGTTTTTCAAATGTTTTTGCTAAAGAAAGCTTTATTGATATTACGGTTGCGACAACATTGTTGCTTTATGCGGTTAATATTGTTGCTAAGCTGCTTTGCGAGCTTTATTCCTTGTTTATCATCGATACAGTTTTCTTTTTATGTGTAGCAGCTCTTTTTCTTGCTTATAAAAGACATAATAAGAACGTACAAAAGGGACTACTAGGGGCCATTTTTATGTGGTATTTATATGACGAAGTCAACTATGTAGTTGCTAATATTATTTTTAATGAGGAAATATTTGATCAATACAACACATTTTGGGGACGTGGATATATTTATATGAGCATTGCGACTATGATTCTTTTTGCAGCATTGTTTGTAAATCATTTCATTATCAATGGAGATCATCATAGTCGAACAGTTAATGTTTTTATAAATCAACTTCTTGTAATTGTTATTGCAGTTATTAGTATTGTTTCTATGTGCTTCCAGTGTGTTATTTTTGAAGGAAATTTTGCAAGTACTCTTGAAGCAATTAGCTGGCATATAGGGCTTGCGGCTTTAGTTTTAATGATTGCGGCTTATGAGTCTAGATTTAATGCATATAAACTCAATAGAGAACTATAAATGAACAAAATGAAAACTTTCGAAAAATTATTATTTGAAAAACAAGATAAAGAATATGCATCTTTTCAGGCAAAATTAACTCCTTCCGTAGATAAGAAATTGTTTATCGGCGTTCGTGTACCAGAGGTAAGAAAGCTTGCAAAACAACTTAAAAATGAACCTGATGCAGCAAAATTTCTTAAGGAATTGCCACATAAATATTATGATGAAAACATGCTTCATGGTTTGTTAGTTTCTGAAATAAAAGATTATGATACGGCAATCAAAGAAACAGACCGTTTTTTACCTTATGTAGATAATTGGGCTGTATGCGATATCATGTCGCCAAAAGTTTTTAAAAAGCATAAACCAGAGTTGATTAAGAAAATAAAAGAATGGACAAAATCTAAAGAAACATACACGATTAGATTTGGCGTAGAAATGCTTATGAGCCATTTTCTTGATGATGATTTTAATCCATCATATCTCGAAATTCCGGCTAAGATAAAAAATGACGAATACTATGTAAAAATGATGGTTGCATGGTTTTTTGCAACTGCACTTGCTAAGCAGTGGGAAAGTACAATCTGTTACATAGAAAACAAAAAACTCGAGCCATGGACACATAACAAAACTATACAAAAAGCAATCGAAAGCTATCGTATAACAGATGAACAAAAAGCTTATCTACGCACCTTAAAATTGTGATGTTTTTTCAAATTTATAATATAATTTAGTGTAGAATATCAAGAGTTGATTTTATCAGAAGAAGGATGAAACTATGAAAAATAGTAAATTCAAAAGTTTAATAGTGGTTATTTTGTTTGTAATAATTATTGCTGTTCCTTCAATAATTTATTGGATTAATGGTAAAACTTTTGTTAAGACAGTAGCCAAGGAAAAACAAAAACTATCTGAATTGTATGAAGGAAAATTCAGAAGTAATGTTTTACCCATCCTTTCTGATATATTAACACCAGAGTGGTATAAAGAGGCTCTGCAAGAAGAGAAAAAAGCTAAAGAAAGAGCAAAGAAGGAAAAAGAGCAAAAGGCTGCAGAGGAAGAAGTAGTAATTGATCCTATTTTACAAGGAGTTCCGACTATTCCAGAGGGTCTTCCTTATTTGGCACCAACCGTTAAAGGCGATGTTATCATAGGAAGAAATGGATGGCTATATATTAACCAGGTTCAATCGGTTGATTTCTATCTTGGAAATTGCATTTTAAGTGATGCAGAGATGGAAAGGTGGAGATACTCTTATGAAAGACTTAAAAACTTATTCGAGGAGAGAGGAGTTAAGTTAGCAATTGTTATAGGACCAGATAAAGAACAAGTTTATCCAGAATTTATGCCATCTTATAAAATTAATTCGGTTTATAAAAGACAGTTATTGTTTGAAAAATATATGCATGAAAATAGTAATGTTGATTTTTATTATCCTATTAGAGAGTTGGCGGCTCCAAAGGGTATGTATAACACATATTATCAGTGTGACACCCATTGGAATGAAGCGGGTGGTTTGTTGGTGACAAGTCTAATATATGATGCTTTCGGTATGGGCATTAATAAAAAAGATATTAGAGGGTATACAGAACCAACTACTAAAGGAGATATTGGGTGGGTTACCGGAAACACAACAGAATATACAGATTATAGAGTTGAATATAAGAAAGATGTCACAGTAGAAACGAAAGTTTGGAATGATAGCTATGATATCGATAATTATGGCAAGACAATCACATCTTCAAATAAAAACGGAAATAGACTTTTCATAATAGGTGATTCATTTAGGGTTGCGCCAATGAATATTATGGAAAAGGATTTTGAAACGACAGAAGTAATACATAGAAATTTATTATTAAATTATGATTACACATCGCTAGCAAAAGTTGCAGATATAAAAGAAGGGGACTGCGTTGCGATTATTAATGTTGAGCGATTTGATTATTTAGTAAAAGACGTCGCTGATATTATATATAATCAATTAGCTTATTGATTTAGTTGTTTTTTGGAAAAAGTTTATGGGTAGTAATAATATTGCAAAAGCTATGGGAAAGTGGTAAAGTAATATAGGTTGTCGACAAGTTGACATTCAACATGTCTATATAAATGATAATAAAAAAATTAACATACAAAAAGGAAGGAAAAAAGCTATGAGCAAAATGATTATGAGCGGCAACGAAGCCGTTGCACGCGGTGCTTATGAGGCCGGAGCTACTTTTGCAGCAGCATATCCAGGTACTCCAAGTACAGAAATCTTAGAGAACATTGGCGGTCTTTACAAAGATGATATTTACAGCGAATGGGCTCCAAACGAAAAAGTAGCTGCAGAAGCAGCAGTTGGTGCATCAATTGGCGGTATGAGAAGCCTTTGTGCATTTAAACACGTTGGTATGAATGTTGCAACAGACCCTATCTTCACAGCAGGTTATTGCGGAGTTAATGGAGGTCTTGTTTTTATTAGCGCAGACGATCCTGGTTGCCACAGCTCACAAAATGAGCAGGACAACAGATTATATGCTCCACATGCAAAGCTTGCTATGTTGGAAGCATCAGATTCTCAGGAATGTAAAGATTATATGAAGGCAGCTTTCGAAATTTCAGAAAAATATGACCTTCCAGTTTTATTTAGAATGACTACACGTGTTTGCCATTCAAAGAGTGTTGTTGAATTAGGCGAAAGAACAACTTCTGTTGTTGGAAAATATGAAAAGAATTCTGATAAATACGCTATGCTTCCTAGAGTTGCAAGAATGCGTCACGTAGAAGTTGAAAAACATATGGCAGCTCTTGAAGAATTCTCAAACAATTGTGAATTCAACAAAGTAGAAGAAGCTCCTGGCGCAACAGTTGGTATTATTACATCAGGTATTTCTTATCAGTATGTTAAAGAAGTATTTGGTGACAGCGTATCAGTTCTTAAATTAGGATTCACATATCCACAACCTAAGAAACTTATGGCTGAATTTGCAGCTAAATATGAAACATTATATGTAGTAGAAGAAGGCGAACCGTTCATCGAAAATACAGTTAGAGAACTTGGTTTTGCTAATGTTATCGGAAAAGAAAAACTTACTATCCAAGGTGAATTCAATACAAAGGTTGTAAGAGATTCTCTTACAGGTGCTAAAGATGATTTCACATACAAAGTAGAAAACGCAAACGTTCCTATGCGTCCTCCAGTACTTTGTGCTGGATGTCCTCATAGAGGTTTCTATTTTGCACTTAGCAAAATGGCTGACAAGTTTGTATCAGCTGGTGATATCGGATGTTACGCTCTTTCAGTTAACCCTCCATTACTTGGATTTGATTATTCAATTTGCATGGGATCAGGATTTTCTACACTCGTTGGTCTTTCAAGAGCTCTTAAAGCACAGGGTGATTCAAGAAAAGCTATTGGTGAATTAGGAGATTCAACATTCTTCCATTCAGGAATTAACTCTCTTATTGATTTATATGCTAGCCAGACTAACGCAGTAGCAGTTATTCTTGATAACTCAATCACAGCTATGACAGGTCATCAACAAAACCCTGGTACACTTAAGAACCTTATGGGTTATGAAACACCTGCAATTGATATTGAAACAGTTGTTAGATCACTTGGTATTGATGATGAGCATTTATTTGTTGTTGATCCTATGGATCAGGCAGCAGTTAAAGATGCTTTAGAAAAATCATTAGCAGAAGGCTTATATGTAATCATCGCTAAAAGACCATGCGCTCTTATTAAAGAAGTTGCTAAGGCAAACGCTGGAAAACATGTTAAGGTTAATGCTGATAAATGTATCGGCTGTAAGATGTGTACAAAGATTGCTTGCCCATCACTTGCTTTTGATGAAGCAAACAAGAAAGCTTATATAGCTGACGTTGCAAACTGTAATCAATGTACTCTTTGCATGCAACAATGTAAGGTTGGCGCAATCGAGAAAGTAGGTGAATAATATGAATAAAAGTATCATTTTAGTAGGTGTTGGTGGACAAGGTACTATTACAACATCTTCAATCCTTTCAAAAGGATTAATAGAAAAAGGTTACGATGTTAAAATGAGTGAAATTCATGGTATGAGCCAACGTGGCGGTACTGTTGTTACTCAAATTAAATATGGTGAGAAAGTTTATTCACCAATTATCGGTGACGGCGAAGCTGACTTAATCGTATCATTCGAAAAATTAGAAGCGCTTCGTGCACTTCCATATCTTAAAGAAGGTGGCACAATCGTTACAGATGCTCGTGAAATTTTCCCAATGCCAGTATTAACAGGCGCAGCAGAATATCCTCATGATGCACTTGAACAGTTAAAGGCAGTTGTTCCTAACCTTATAGTTGTTGAAGCTGCTAAAGTTGCTGAAGAACTTGGTAATGTTAAAGCTCAGAATATCGTTCTTTTAGGTGCTTTAGTAAAACAACTTGGAATTGATGATATTGATTGGAAAGATTTAGTTGCTAAAAATGTACCTGCAAAATTAGTAGATCTTAACCTTAAAGCTTTCGAATCAGGTTATAACATGTAATTAAAGACTCCGGACGGACTTTCACTTAAAAGGGAGATTTCTGTCCGGAGTAATTTTTTATTAGTGGAGGTATAGTATGGCTAAAAAATTAGTATGTACAGTTACTAAACAAAGATTTGAAAAATATCAAGTATTCTTTCCACAAGATTGGGATATCACTTATGTTGATGTTCCATATACAGATGAGCAATTAATAGAAGCAATTGGCGATAAAGAATATTTATTTGTAGGCGCAGTTCATCCTGTAAGTGCAAATGTTATTAATGCTTGTCCTAATCTTAAATTCATTCAATCTGAAGGCGTTGCATTTGACAAAATAGATGTTAAAGCAGCAAAAGAAAAAGGCATTTGGGTAAGCAATAATCGTGGCGCAAATGCGGGTGGTGTTGCCGAGCATACAATAGCTTTAATACTTGCAGCATATAGAAGAATCGCTCTTCATGATAAACGTTTAAGAAAAGAAGATTTTGCTTTAGTAAAAGGTGAATCTCTTGCAATGGGTATTCATGAACTTGGCGGAAAACATATTGGTTTCGTTGGTATGGGTGCAATCGCTAAAGAAGTTGTTAAAAGACTAAGTGGTTGGAATGTAAAAATTAGTTATTATGATACATTCCGTCCAACACCAGAAGAAGAAAAAGCTCTCGGAATTGAATACATGGAATTTGATGAACTTTGCAAAGAATGTGACGTTATTTCAATGCATGTTCCAGTATTTCCAGAAACAGTGGGAATGCTTGGAGAAAAACAGTTTAATGAAATGAAAGAAACTGCAATCGTTATCAATACAGCCCGCGGAGAAGTTATTAATGACGAGGCCTTAGCTAAAGCTTTAGAAGAAGGAAAGATTGCACATGCTGCTTTAGATGTTATGGTTCCAGAGCCAACTCCAAAGGATCATATACTTATGAATATGAGTAAGGAAGGTATGGATAGACTTACTGTAACACCTCATATTGGTGGAATGACAGACGAGGCTTTCATTACAATGCTTACTGGCTCAATTTCAAACTTTGAAGCAATGGAAACAGGATGTGAACCAAAGAATATTGTAAATAGATAGGAGATAATATGGCATTTAAAACATTAGAAGAAATTATTGAATTAAATAAAGATAAACTTAATACTGTTGCACGTATTTCTCTTGCAGCAGCACATGACAAACATTCTCTTGAAGCTATTCAAAGAGCAATGGGCGAAGGAATTGTTAAACCTGTTTTAGTTGGAGATAAGGCACAAATTATGCCTATCCTTGCTGAAATTGGAATGGATGTTCCTGAAGAAGATATTTATGATGAGCCGGATGTTGCCGAGGCTTGTAAAAAAGCAGTTGCACTTATTAACGAAGGTAAGGCTGATTTTCTTATGAAAGGTAAAGCTGAAACAAGCGATTATTTAAGAGCAGTTGTTAATAAAGAAACAGGTCTTGGACTTGGTGGAACAATGAGTATGTTTACTGCGCATGCTACTGAGTGTTATGACAGAATACTTGTTCCAGTTGACGGCGCGCTAGTTACATATCCAACTCTTGAGCAAAAGAAAGATATTATCCAAAACACAGTTAATGCAATGTTAGCACTTGGATGGGAATGTCCAAAGGTTGGCGTTGTTTGCTGTAAAGAAAAAGCAGATCCTAAGATGCCTGAAACAATGGACGCAGCAGAACTTAAAGCAATGAATCAGCGTGGTGAAATTACAGGATGCATCGTTGAAGGACCTATATCTTTTGATATCGCTACAAGCGTTGAAGATGCACAAATGAAAGGCTTTGATTCACCATGTGCTGGAACATGTGATGTATTAGTTGCACATGATATTCATGCTGGAAACATCATGGGTAAAATGATGAGCGTTTTATGCAAATCTAAATTAGGCGGATTTTTAGTAGGATCAAAATGTCCTATCGTTTTCTCTTCAAGAGGTTCATCTTCAGAAGAAAAATATTTATCAATTTGTCTTGCAGCTATAGCAGCAGCTAACATGAAAAAGGATGCATAGAAAGGAATAGTTATGGAAAAAATCTTAGTAATGAATCCGGGTTCAACTTCAACAAAAATTGCCGTTTATGAAGATGAGACACCGGCTTTTGTTGAAAGCATTGAACATACAGCCGAAGAAACTGCACCATATGATAATGTTTTTGATCAATATGAATTTCGTAAAGATACAATAATCGGGTGTCTTAAAAGACATGAAGTAGATTTAAATAGTTTAACAGCAATTGTATCCAGATGTGGACTTTTACCGCCAATTGAACATGGAGCATACAAAGTTAATGACGATATGGTTTGGCAACTTCAGTATAATCCACAAAACGAACATCCTTCAAATGTTGGTGCGCCTATCGCATACGCATTATCTAAAGAACTTAATATTCCTGCTTTTGTTTATGATGGAATTACGGTTGACGAAATGATTCCACTTACAAAAGTTACTGGATTTAAGGATATGAGAAGAAAAGCTTTAGGTCATAATCTTAATATGGGTGCAGCAGCAAAACGCTGGGCTAAGGAAGAAAATAAAGATTATACAAAAGCTAATCTTGTTATGGCACACCTTGGTGGAGGAATTACATTATCCCTTCATTCACAAGGAAAAATTATTGATTTCGTAAGCGATGAAGAAGGACCTTTCTCTCCTGAAAGAAGTGGTGGACTTCCACTTTTCCAAGTTGTTGATATGGCTTTTTCAGGCGAATATGATAAAAAGTCAATGATGAATAAGATAAAAAGAAAAGGTGGCCTTTTAGATCATCTTGGCACAAATGATACTCGTGAAGTTGAAAAAATGGTAGCTGATGGTGACGAATATGCTACTTTAGTATATGAAGCTATGGCTTTATCAATTTCGAAACACATTGCTGCGCTTAGTACAACAGTTAATGGAAAAATTGATAACATTATTATCACTGGTGGTATTGCTAAATCAGAAAAATTCATGAGCATGATTAAAGAAAGAGTTAGTTTTATTGCACCAGTTATCGTTTATCCAGGTGAAAACGAAATGGAATCGTTAGCATTTGGCTGTTTAAGAGTATTAAGAGGTCAAGAAGAAGCTAAAGATTTCACAAAGGTTGAAGGAAAAATATGACACCAATTTATAAAGCACATCTAATTACAAGCAACGAAATCTATTTAGATATGCTTGAAAAAATAATAAAGCTTGAATATAAGCCAGGAACTCTTATAAGTGAAAATGACTTATGTGAAAAATATGACACAACGCGCCATACTATTAGAGGCGCGTTGGTGTTGTTGAAAGAAAAAGGATTTATAGATGTTTATCCACAAAGAGGAACTTACGTAAGTCTTATCAATCTTGATTATATAGAAGATATACTCTATATAAGAGAAGCAGTTGCTCAGGAAACTATTCATGAAATAATGAAAAAAGGTATAAGTAAAGAAAGCATCTTAAAACTTAAAGAGTCCTTAAACGAACAAAGAAAAATAAAAAATCTCAAAAAAAATGCTGATCAATTTTATGAGTTAGATGATGAGTTTCATGCGTTGCTTTTAGAGGCAGCTGGAAGAAAAAATGTTTTTAACATGCTTAGAGATGGACATTTACATGTTAGAAGATGGAGAAACGTAGAAGTTGAAACATTAGACAGAATTGAAGAACTTCCAAAAGAACATGAACAAATCGTAAAAGCTATAGAAGCACATGATGAATCGTTAGCAAGGTCTTTGTTAAATCATCATCTTGATTCAGTTAACCAATATAGTAAAGTTGTACTAGAAAAACATCCTGAATATTTCTTGAATAAGTGATATAATCGTCTATAATTATTTCAAAACAAGTATATAGAAGGTTTTATTATGAAGAAAAAAGAAATTCTAAGAACTGTAAAGTATGTTTTAGTGGCAGCTTCAGCCGGCATTATTGAGTTTGGCGTTAATGCGCTTTTGTATGAAGTTTTTCACTGGGAAGCATGGGTAAGTTATCTTATAGCTTTGGTCTTAAGCGTTGTATGGAATTTCACTATTAATAGACGTTATACATTTAAGAGCGCTAACAACATTCCAAAAGCAATGCTTCTGGTTTTAGCATATTATGTTGTTTTCACACCTCTTAGCACATTACTTCAGCACTATCTTGTAGGAATAGGTTGGAACGATTTAGTTGTAACAATAATTAATATGTTAATTAATTTCGTTACCGAGTTCTTATTCCAAAGATTTGTTGTATTTAGAAAATCAATTGATTCAAACGATATAGCAAAGAAAGAAGCTGAAAAAGAAGCAGCTAAAGAAAAACTTGAAGAAAATAAATAATAAAAGGGAAGTGTAATTTTGAAACAGGTATTAAAAAATATTGCTACAGGAATAGTAGTAGCAGCATTTATTGTAGTTGGATTTATTTCAGGAGTAGAACTTGATGCGTTGCAGATTGAGACAATTAAGACTCTTTGCATAATTTGCGGTTGTAGTATTTTATTCTGCTTTGTTGTAGGCGAGATTAGTAGAAACAATTCTCAGATGGATAAGCTTTGGAGCATTATGCCAATAGCTTATGCCTGGGTTGTTGCTGGAAAAGGCGGAATGAACGTAAGACTTTTTATTATGGCAATCCTTATTACTATTTGGGGAATTCGTCTTACATATAACTTTGCTAAAAAAGGTGCATATTCAATTAAATTTTGGACTGGCGAAGAAGATTATCGTTGGCCAATACTTAGAAAAACAAAACCTTTTACTAATAAATTTGTATGGGCTTTATTTGACCTTATTTTTATTTCGGGATATCAAAATATTTTAGTTCTTATTATTTGTTTCCCAATGGTTGCATGTATGAGCTCTAGTGCATTTCTTGGCATAATGGATGTTATTGTAACTGTTTTAACTCTTGCATGCATAGTTTATGAAACTATTGCTGATTTACAACAGATGGAATTTCAAACAATTAAATGGGCTATGATAAAGCAGGGCAAAAAATTAGAAGAATTACCAGCTCCTTATAATAAAGGATTTAATACGCAGGGCCTTTGGGGACTTAGTAGACACCCAAATTACTTAGCTGAGCAAAGCACATGGGTTTGCTTATATTTGTTTACAATTGCTGCTGGTGTAACTAAGTGGGGAGTATTTAACTGGACAATAGTTGGATGCATGCTTCTTATCTTGTTGTTTATGGGAAGTTCAACGTTTGGAGAAAATATTTCTTCTGGTAAATATCCAGAATATAAAGAATATCAAGAAAAGGTTTCTAAATTTATTCCGTTACCAAACGATTATGAAAAGCAGGATTATAAAGTGAAAACAATATAATGGTTAAAAACTTTTTACCTTTAACTAAAGAGGAAATGAATAAGAGAGGATGGCAACAGGCGGACTTCGTTTATGTAATCGGAGATAGTTATGTTGACCATTCTTCTTTTGGCTTTGCAATAATAAGTAGAGTTCTTGAATCAAGAGGTTACAAAGTTGCAATTATTTCTCAACCTGATTGGACGGATGAGGAATCTATTTGCGAATTTGGCGAGCCGCGTCTTGGATTTTTAGTCAGTGCCGGAAATATGGATTCGATGGTAAATCACTATACGGTTAATAAAAAAAGACGACATGAGGATGCATATTCGCCAGGCGGGGTTATAGGAAAAAGACCGGATAGAGCAACACTCGTTTATTGTAATTTAATTAAGAAAAAATATAAAAATAAGCCAATCATCATAGGTGGAATCGAAGCTAGCCTAAGAAGGCTTGGACACTATGATTATTGGTCTGATAAATTAAAAAGATCTATTTTATTAGATTCAGGCGCAGACCTACTTATTTATGGAATGGGCGAAAGAGCTATTGTAGAAGTTGCTGACGCACTTAATAGCGGGATTAATGTTTCTGATATTACATATGTGGCAGGAACTGTTTATAAAACAAATGATTTAGAAAAGATCACAGAAGAATATATAGAACTTCCGGATTTTGATTTACTTTTAGAAGATAAATTGAATTATGCAAAAAGTTTTAAGATTCAATATGAAAATACTGATGCAATTAGCGCTAAAATTTTAACAGAAAAGTATGGCGAAAAAAGATATGTAGTACAAAACCCACCGACAATGCCGTTAACTATGCAAGAGATTGATGATGTTTATGAATTGCCATACATGAATAATTACCATCCTTCTTATGAAAAACAAGGAGGAGTTCCAGCAATAAAAGAAGTTAAGTTTTCACTAACTAGCAATAGGGGATGTTTTGGCGGATGTAATTTTTGTGCATTATCATTCCATCAAGGAAGAGTAGTTCAGGCAAGAAGCCATAAGTCTTTAGTTAATGAAGCTATAGAAATGACTAAAGATAAAGATTTTAAGGGATATATTCATGATGTAGGTGGTCCGACGGCGAATTTTAGAAGATGCGCATGTGATAAACAGCTTGAAAAGGGAGTTTGTGTGGATAAACAATGTTTATTCCCTGAGCCATGTAAAAATTTAGTTGTTGATCATAACGATTATCTTGAACTTTTAAGAAAATTAAGAAATATAAAAGGTGTTAAGAAAGTTTTTATTAGGTCTGGAATTCGTTTTGATTATCTTATGGCAGATAAGGATATGACATTCTTAAAAGAGCTTTGTAAATATCATGTAAGTGGACAGCTACGAGTTGCTCCGGAACATGTATCGGACAGAGTATTAAAACTTATGGGAAAGCCTAAGAAAAATATTTATGATATTTTTTGTAAAAAGTTTGATAAGGTTAATGAACAATTAGGACTTAATCAGTATGTAGTTCCATATCTTATTTCATCACATCCGGGTTCAACGCTAGAAGATGCGATAGCGCTTGCAGAAAGTATAAGAGATATGGGATATATGCCAGAGCAGGTTCAAGATTTTTATCCAACACCTTCTACAATTTCAACTTGTATGTACTATACAGGAGTGAACCCTTTAACGATGGAAAAAGTTTATATTCCATCTACTTATCATGAAAAAGCTATGCAAAGAGCGCTAATTCAATATAAAGATCCAAAAAATTATAAGCTTGTTAAGGAAGCCTTGCTTAAAGCAAACAGGGCAGACTTAATAGGATTTGATAAAAATCATTGTCTTATTTTTCCAAGACAGCTTTCATCAAAGCATAAATAATATTGATTTGACAAAAAGTATTTATCTATATAGCATATTTATTATGTATAAGATATTTATTGTTGAAGATAATATAACGATTGCAAAGGAAATATCTGAACTTTCAAAGTCGTGGGAATTTTCTTCTTATATCTGTAAAGATTTCCAGGATATTATTCCAGAGTTCTTAAAGGAAGAACCGCAAATAGTTCTTTTAGATATTAAGCTCCCATTTTTTAATGGGTATTATTGGTGCGAGCAAATTAGAAAGATTTCCAAAGTGCCTGTTATTTTTATATCATCGGCAGCAGATAACATGAATATAGTTATGGCGATGAATGTGGGCGCAGACGATTTTATTGCAAAACCTTTTGATGCGAATGTTTTGATTGCAAAAATCCAGGCAGTTTTAAGAAGAGCCTATGATTATGCACCATCATCAGAAGTGATTTCACATAAGGGTGCATTCTTAGATAAATCTAATGGTAGCTTAAAATACAACGATGAAAAAATCGATTTAACAAAAAATGAATATAGAATTTTACTTTGTCTTTTAGAAAACAAAGGTAAAATTGTTAGCCGAGAAAGATTAATGGAGCGTCTCTGGGAAACTGATTGCTTTGTAGACGATAATACTTTGACTGTAAATATTAATAGACTTCGAAAAAAACTAGATGGAGCAGGACTAGAAAAGTTTATCGAAACAAAAGTGGGGCAAGGATACATAATTGAATAATTCAAAATTAAAATTTTCTAAATATTTATATTCAAAAAAGAAAATAATGCTTTTGCTTTTAATTTTTATAGTAATATTTTTTACTATTTTCTTTTTATGTAATATTCCATTAATAGCTCTTGTATATCCGATTATTCTTTGTATTGTTGTTGGAATTATTTTTATGATTTTTGATTATAAAAAAGAAAATGAAAAATATAAAACTTTAGAAAATATAAAAACACTTTCATTTTCAATGATTGAAAATCTACCAATACCAAAAGATGAATTAGAAAAAGACTACCAGGAAATAATATCTTTACTTAAAGAAGAATTAAAAAAGATAAAAGATACTGATAATATTAAGTTTAATGATATGGTTGAGTATTACACTGTATGGGCTCATCAAATTAAAACGCCAATTTCGGCAATGAAACTAAAGATAAAGAATGAAGATAGTGAATTTGCAAGACAAATGGATATGCAGCTTTTAAGCATTGAGCAGTATGTTCAGATGGTTCTTACATTCCTTAGAATTGACTCTGATTCAACTGACTATGTTTTTAAAAAATATGTTTTAGATGATATCATTAGGCCAACAATAAAAAAATTGGCACCGATTTTTATCGAAAAGAAAATTAAGCTTTCGTATGAAAGCATTGAAGATAAAATATTAACAGATGAAAAATGGCTTTCTTTTGTAATTGAACAAATTCTTTCAAATTCGCTTAAATACACAAAAGAAGAAGGCTGTATAAAAATATACATGTACCAAAAAGATATTCTTTGCATTGAAGATAATGGTATAGGTATAGCAAAAGATGACATCCCTAGAATATTTGAAAAGGGATATACCGGATACAATGGAAGAGAAGAAAGAAATGCAAGTGGAATAGGGTTGTATATATCTAAACGAATATGCGATGGATTAAACATAAAAATTTCCGTAAAATCTGAAGTTGCAAAAGGGACAAAAATGTATTTGGATTTATCTAGATATGATTTACATGTTGAATAATGGACCTTACAAAAATGTAAGATTAACAAAGCGAATTGTTAGCCAAATCGATGGAGGGCAAATTCGCTTTTTTCTATAATTGGCCTATCAAAGTAATAGGAGGAAAAATATGTCTTTATTAAATGTTAATAACTTAAAGAAAATATATTCAACACGTTTTGGAGGCAATAAAGTTGAAGCATTAAAAAATGTTAACTTTAGTGTTGAAGAAGGTGAATTTATTGCAATAATGGGAGAAAGCGGTTCGGGAAAAACGACGCTTCTTAATATTTTAGCAGCTCTTGATAAACCTACTGAAGGAAATGTAATTTTAGATGGAATGGATTTATCTAAAATTAAAGAGTCTAACATGGCAGAGTTTAGAAGGGATAATTTAGGGTTTGTTTTTCAGGAATTTAATCTTTTAGATACTTTTAGCGTTGAGGACAATATATATTTACCACTCGTGCTAGCAGGTAAAAACTATAAAGAAATGAATGCAAGATTAATTGAACTTTCTGTACGCATGGGAATTTCTGAGCTCTTAAAAAAATATCCATACGAGATTTCAGGAGGACAAAAACAAAGAGTTGCAGTAGCAAGAGCATTGATAACGTCTCCTAAGATTATTTTAGCGGATGAGCCAACAGGCGCGCTTGATTCAAAATCTTCTGATGAACTTTTGAGAATTTTTAGGGAAATAAATTTAACAGGGCAGACTGTTTTAATGGTAACACATTCCGTTAAGGCTGCATGTTTTGCAAAAAGAGTTTTATTTATAAGAGATGGTGAAGTTTATCATCAGATTTTTAAGGGAGATAGCACAGACGAAGAAATGTACCAAAAAATATCTGATACATTAACGATGATTGCAACGGGGGTGAGATAGATGAAAAAAGGTTTATTTTCACGACTTGCAGTTCAAGGTATAAAAAATAATAAGCAAATTTATATTCCGTACATTTTATCATGCGTGGGAATGGTGGCGATGTATTTTATAGTAGAAAGCGTTAAAGTTTCCCCAATGTTAAAAAAAATAAGCGGAGGAGATGTTCTCGCGGAGTTCTTATCACTAGGAATTTTTATTATTGCTTTTTTTGCATTGATATTTCTTATATATACGAATTCATTTTTAGTTAAAAGACGTTTTAAAGAATTTGGGCTTTATAACGTTCTGGGAATGGATAAAAAAGGTATTAGAAAAATAGTTGCGATTGAATCTTTAATTGTAATGGTAATCGGTATAGTAGGAGGAATGATTGCCGGAATAATATTTTCTAAGTTAGCAGAATTTGGACTTGCAAAATTAGTTGGCGAAAATGTTACATTTTCTTTTTATATTTCAACAGAAGCAATTTTTTATACTTTGATGGTATTTGTTCCTATTTTCTTGATATTAATGATTAAAGCATTAATTCAAGTTAATGCTAGTAAGCCCTTAGAACTTTTGAAAAATGAAAATGTAGGAGAAAAACCCCCAAAAGCAAACTGGGTAATAGCAATTTTAGGAGCTATTATTTTGGCAGTGGCATATTATCTAGCAATAGTGATATCAAATCCTAGTGATGCACTTTTTGTTTTCTTTATAGCAGTTATCCTTGTAATCATAGCAACTTATATGCTTTTTGTTTCTGGATCAGTTGCACTTTGTCGTTTATTGCAAAAAAAGAAAAAATATTATTACAAGAAAAATCATTTTGTTTCGGTTTCATCTATGACATATAGGATGAAACGAAATGGAGCGGGTCTCGCATCCATTTGCATTTTAGCAACAATGGTTCTTGTTATGTTTTCAATGACATGTACTTTGTACTTTGGACAAGAGGATTCCTTAAAGAAACAATTTCCATATGATTGCATGCACAATGTAAGCTTTTTGGATGTAGATTCTCTTCAAGGTAGAGATGTGCAAGAACTTAAAAACGATATAGATCAAAAGTTTAAGGAAGATAAAGTAGAACCACAGGATTTAATCTTCAGAAAAGATATCACTGTTTTTGCCGCAAAAACGGATAAATGTTATGAACCTGATATTACAAAAGTAGATTTAAAATACCAAAACATGCTTTATAGACTTAGATTTATTGATGTTGATACATATAATGAAATTTCAGGAAGTAATTATTCATTAAATGATAATGAAGTTTTAACTGCATGTAGAAGAGGCAAAGCATTAGACAAAGAAGTAAATAAAATCGAATATTCTGACGAACAAATAAAAATATGTGGTCTTACTTTTGATGTTAAAGAAAGTGTTGATGATTTCGAAGAATGGAACGGAAACACATTTGAACTTCCAACATTAAGCTTTATAGTTTCTAGTTTGGATATTTTAAGACCTTTTCAGGAAATTGAAGATCAATACGGCGCTCCTATGTTTGATATTGAATTATTCATAGGATATGACTTAGATGAAGAAGATGAAAAAATCGTAGATGTTTTTAATGATATTGATAATGTAATCAATAAAAACAATAAGATGGGTTATTCATGGACAAGAAGCGAATGCGTTATTTATGCCAGAGAAGATTTTGTTATGACGTATGGTGGCTTGTTCTTTATAAGCATTATTTTAGGTATAATATTTATCTTTGCCACAGCTATGATTATTTATTACAAGCAAATTTCGGAAGGATACGAAGATCAAAAGAGATTTGAAATCATGCAAAAAGTTGGCATGACAAAGAAGGATATTAAAAAGAGCATTAACTCACAAATGCTTACAGTGTTTTTAGTACCACTTATTGCAGCAGGCGTTCACCTTGGATTTGGTTTTCATCTTATATGGCAGATTCTTACGATGTTTGGAATAACAAATTTATGGTACGTTATTTTAGTTGCTGCGATTGTATTTGTAATTTTTGCAGGAGTTTACGCAATTATTTATAAGATAACAACAAAAAGCTATTACAACATAGTTAGTAAAATGTAATAAATAGATGGCTGTGTATTGAAATGCTAATCCGTCTTATATATAATTAGAATAATAAAAATGAAAGAAGGATTAGCAAATGTCATCAAAAGTATATTTTGCGAATTTACATGCACATATCGGAGATAGTATTTTAGAAAAGTTTGATAGGCTTATAACTAAAGCTGGAATTGACGATATTGATGTTAAAGGTAAATACGTTGCAGTTAAAATTCATTTTGGTGAATGGGGTAATATGGCATTTCTTCGCCATCAATATGCAAAGATTTTATGTGACCATATAAAGAAAAACGGTGGTAAGCCATTCCTTACTGATGCGAACACCTTATACGTTGGTAGTAGAGGAAATGCAGTAGACCATTTAGAATGCGCTGCACTTAATGGATATAACCAGTTAAGTGTTGGAGTGCCAGTTATTATTGCTGATGGACTTAGAGGTACTGATGAAAGAGAAATACCTATTGAAGGCGGACAGTTCTTTAATAGTGTATATATTGGTGCAGCTATTGCAGAAGCAGATGTAATTATTTCTCTTACTCATTGCAAAGGACATATGGGAGCCGGATTTGGCGGTGTATTTAAAAACATCGGTATGGGTTCAGGTTCAAAAAAGGGTAAGAAAGCAATGCATTCTTCTGGCACACCTGAAATTAATAAAGATAATTGTATTGGTTGTGGTCAATGTAAGGCACATTGCGCTAATGAAGGCGTAGAAATAATAGATGGCAAAGCTGTTATTAATGAAGATAAATGTTTAGGTTGTGGATATTGCTTTGCTTATTGTCCTGCTGATGCACTTGGATGCAAATGGGATGAAGCAAAACCAATCTTAAGTAAAAAAATAGCAGAATATGTTAAGGGAACTCTTCAGGACAAACCAGCTTTTCATATAGCACTTGCTATGGATATTCAGGCGGGTTGCGATTGTAACGCAGCAAGAGATATCGCGCTTGTTTCTGATGTTGGAATGTTTGCATCATATGACCCAGTTGCACTTGATCAGGCTTGTGTTGATAAAATTAATGAGCAGCCTGTTCTTCCTGGAAGCAAAATTGAAGAGCATGCTCATGATGAAGTTAGAGATGTATTTAAGCTTACTCATCCTGATTCTGATTGGGAAGCAGGCATTATACGTGGAGTTGAATTAGGGCTCGGCACTAGGGATTACGAGCTTATCGAAGTTAAATAATTAGTTCTAATTATTTTGTTTCATCTAAATTAAATGAATATATTGTTATTTGAGCTTGCGGCCTTAAAGGCCGCAGGCCCTTTAGTTTTTGTAATTATTTGTTTAATGATTGCTTATTATGATTTTAAATATTGTGTGATTCCAAACGAACTTGTTTTGGCCGGAATTACACTTAGATTTTTATACCTTGATAAAGTAATAGAGAGCATAATTGGTGCATGTATCTTTACTGTTGCTTTAGCTTTTATATCGTTTCTAGGTTGGCTCTCAACAAAAAAGAAAATTGGCTTTGGAGATTTTAAGTTAATGTTTATGCTTAGTTTGTTTACTGGGGTTGAAAATAATCTAATTGGATTATTTATTGCATTGATATTAGGACTATTAACTTTTATTTTTACTAAAAAAAATAAATTTCCTTTTGCACCTTGTATTGTTTTGGGATGGTTTTGTGCTATTATAGTTATATAAAAAATATATAGGAGAATAATCATGAAAGTTGAAGAAAGATTCTTAAAATATGTTAGTTTTGATACACAGTCAGAAGAAGAAAGCGAAACAACGCCTTCTACAATGAAACAAAAAGAACTTGGAAAATATCTTGCCGAGGAACTTAAAAATATGGGACTTGCTGATGCACATATGGACGATAAAGGATATGTTTATGCTTCATTACCAGCAAGTGAAGGAGTAAACGTAGCTCCTATGGGCTTAGTAGCACATATGGATACGGCGCCCGCTGTAACAGGTGCAAATATTAAACCGAGAGTAGTTCATTATGAAGGTGGAGATATTGAACTTGGAAACGGAGTTGTTTCAACACCTAAGACACTTCCTTCATTAAATAATTATGTAGGTCAGGATTTAATAGTAACTGATGGCTCAACACTTTTAGGTTCTGATGATAAGGCTGGCGTTGCCGAAATATTTACAGCAGTAGAATATTTGATTGCCCATCCAGAAATTAAACATGGAAAAATTTCAATTGGAATTACTCCTGATGAAGAAATCGGAAGGGGAGCAGATTATTTTGATATTCCTAATTTCGATGCTGAGTATGCATACACGGTTGATGGTGGTGCTTTAGGAGAACTTGAGTATGAAAACTTTAATGCCGCTTCTTTGCATGTAAAGGTTAATGGACTTAGCACACATACTGGGGATGCTAAAGATAAGATGATTAATGCGGCTCGTATTGCAACAGAATTTATTTCTAATCTTCCACTTTCTGAAACTCCTGAACATACACAAGGCTATGAAGGATTTTATCATCTCGATGCTATTGAAGGAGATGTTAATTTCACTCAGATGGGATTGATTATTAGAGATCATGATAAAGAAAAATTTGAAGCAAGAAAGAAATTTATTGAAGACCTTACAAACAAGATGAATGAAACATATGGACAGGGTTGTATTGAATCTGTAATGAAAGATTCTTATTACAACATGAAAGAGAAAATCCTTCCACATATGGAAGTTGTTGATAAGGCAAAAAAAGCTTTTGCTGATGCTGGCGTAGAAGTAAAGGTTATGGCTATTAGAGGCGGAACGGATGGGGCCAGACTTTCGTACGAAGGACTTCCATGTCCTAACCTTTCAACAGGTGGCGAAAACTTCCATGGTATTCATGAATATATTTCAATACAGTCTATGGAAAAGATGGTTGAAGTTTTAGTTAATATTTGCAAGGCAGAATAAAAATGGATGAAAATAAATTTAAGGATTTATCAAATAAATTAAAAGAAATAAATGGCGCTGCCGGGCAAGTCTTTGAAGCAGACTATGAAGGATTTCAATGTAACATAGAAAAAGCACTTTTGTATATACTTGATGCTATGTTTCCAACTTATGGGAAATATCCTGAAGCTGTTAAAGATGCAAATGATAGCACGGAAGCATATTTGAGATTAGCATATAAGCATTTGTTAAATGGGTTAGTGCATATCATGTCTGATGAAGATGCTAAAGATGTGGCTGAAAATCTTCTGGCAAAGGCACCTGAGATTTATTTATTGATTCAAAAAGATGTTATTGCGGGATATAAAGGTGACCCAGCAGCAAAAAGTGTTGATGAAATTATCTTAGCTTATCCAGCTTTTATTGCTATTGGTATTTATAGAATTGCTCATGAACTTTATAAAATGAATCAAACATTAGTTGCAAGACTTATGTCGGAATATGCCCACAGAAAAACTGGAATAGATATTCATCCAGGAGCAACGATTGGTGATAGTTTCTTTATAGATCATGGTACAGGCGTAGTAATAGGAGAGACTACAGTTATTGGCAATAATGTTAAACTTTATCAGCATGTAACACTTGGAGCAAAGAGCTTTCCGGTTAATGATGATGGAAGCTTAGTTAAAGGAATTAA
The DNA here is from genome assembly GCA_045616165.1 of Lachnospiraceae bacterium. GTDB lineage: Bacteria > Bacillota > Clostridia > Lachnospirales > Lachnospiraceae > RGIG5612. Next base: position 15,354 of record JAZLGF010000022.1, on the reverse strand, counting down.
GCGTCATCCAAATATCGGAAATAATGTTGTTATTTATGCAGGAGCAACTATTTTAGGTGGCGATGTTACAATCGGAGATAATGCTGTTATAGGAGGTAACGTTTGGCTTACGCATTCGGTCGAGCCTGGCACAACAGTTTTGCAAGACGAATAATTTATTGAGAAAGAAGCCTGTTGATTTCAACAGGCTTTATTTTTTTATTTAAATACTACTTGACACATAATACTATGTGGCGTATAGTATTCGAAGAAGGAGGAAGATTATGGATGTTCAATTAAAAAGAGGGATGCTTGATATTTGTGTGCTAGCAGCAATCAGGCACCATGATTCTTATGGATATCAGATTATTAAGGACTTGCAACCTTATGTAAAAATTTCTGAATCTACACTTTATCCAATTCTTCGAAGGTTGGAAGAAAACTTCTGTCTTACTGTACAGTCGATAGAATTTAACGGCCGTTTAAGAAAATACTATCACATTACTGAGCAGGGCATAAAACGTATAGATACATTCCTTTTGGAATGGAAAGAAATTATGCAGATTTATAAATTTATTGAAATGGAGGATCAAAGTAATGACTAAACAAGAATTTCTTGATGAGTTAAAGGCAAAGCTTAATGGCCTTCCGGAAACTGAAATTACTAAGTCGTTAGACTATTATCAAGAAATGATTGATGAAAGAATAGATGATGGCTTAAATGAAGAAGAGGCTGTAGAAGCTATGGGGACCGCCCAAGAAGCAGCTGATCAGATTTTAACAGAAATTCCGCTTCCAAAACTTGTTGTAAATAAGGTTAAACCTAAAAAGGCAAAAAAAGGCGGAAGTATAGCATTAACAATAATTTTACTTATACTTACATGTTGGTTTTGGCTTCCAATATCGATAGCGCTCATTGCCGTATTTCTTTGTGTATATATTTGCTTCTGGGTAGTAATTATTTCGTTGTATGCGATTGATTTAGCGTTTGCGGTCGGTGGTCTAGGAGCAATCCCTCTTGGAATTTTCTTCATCATAACGGGACATCCTGCAACGGGAGTAGGATTTATTGGAGCAGGATTATTACTGATAGGAGCAGCAGTAATGTTATTTGTACCATTTACTATGCTCGCTAAACTTCTTGTTAAGGCAAGTGGAAAATTTGTTTTATGGGTCAAGAAATTATTAACAAAGAAAAAAGGAAAAACGCAAGATTTAGAAAACATAGATAAGGAGGTTAACGCAAATGCAAAAGAAAAATAAATTAAGCGCAAGTAAAAAAGCTCTAATCGTAGGCGCAATAATTGCAGGTGTGGGTCTTCTTATAGGATGTATTGCATTCTTAATGGTTGGATTTAAGGTAGAAAATTTTGCAACCGATTTAGTAAAAACTAATGAGCAAATTATTACTGAGGATTTTACAAATATTAATATTGCTTCAATATCTGCGGATATTTCTGTTTTTCCATCTGAAGATGACAATATAAAGCTTGTATATACTGAAGACAAAACACATAAATACAAATTAGAAATAAAAGATGAAACATTGTTTTTAATACCGGAAAGAACAGAAAATAACTTTATTTTTGATGTGCATATTGGAGAAGATTTTGTAGATTTATATCTTCCGGAAAAGATGTTTGAAAGTTTAGGAGATATAACACTCAAAGCTACAACCGGAGATATTTCATGGGTTAATTGTCCAACTAATGCAAAATCATTAACATTAAAATGTACTACTGGAGATGTGTTTATACATAACATAAGAGTAGATGGAAAAATTAAGTCAAAGACAACAACTGGCGAAGTTCAATTTATTGGAGTCGACGCAAAAAAAATTGATATAGATGTTACAACTGGAAATGTATTTGCATCTTTATTTACGCCAAAAGACTATCAGGTAAGCACAGTGACAGGAAATCAGAAAGTGCCTAAAGAAAAAGGAACAGATATATTCAAATGCAATACAACTACGGGCAATATTACTGTTAAAATAAATCCTGTATATGATGCATGGGCTGACCCATACGAATATTTCGATGAATATGAAGAATTAGATAACGAATAAAATTTAAAGTGAGCGGAGCAGTGTGGCTCGTTATCGGCGAGTTGGAACCCGAGCCAGGAACGAGCTACACGGCTCCGCTTGCATTATAAAGCGATTGAAAAAAGAAATATTATTTGTGATATAATATTTGCATGATTAAGACGACACTTTGTTATATCGAAAAAGATGGCAAATATTTGATGCTTTATAGGAATAAAAAGAAGAATGATCCATGCGAAGGCAAGTGGGTCGGAATTGGTGGTAAATTCGAAGAGGGAGAAACCGCCGATGAATGCTTAGTTAGAGAGGTTTTCGAGGAAACCTCTTTTAGGCTTTTAAAATATCAATTTAGAGGCATTGTACATTTTAAGTCGGATGTTTTACCGGATGAGGATATGTATTTATATACAGCTTCTGAGTGGGAAAATGAAGAAAGCACTTTTATTTGTCCTGAAGGTGAATTAAAATGGATACTGAAGGAAAATGTCCTTTCGCTCAATCTTTGGGAGGGGGACAGGTTCTTTTTGGAGCCTTTAATTAATGGGGAAGATAATATTGAAATTACATGCATTTATGAGGGCGACAAATTAATAGAAGTAAGATAAAGAAGGAAGAAGTAATGTTAAAATTTGAAAACGATTATTGTGAGGCGGCAACACCAGAAATATTAAATAAGTTATTAGAGACAACTTATGTGAAAACTGCTGGTTACGGAAATGATGAATTTTGCCAAAGCGCAACAGAAAAAATTAGAAAAGAATTAGATATGCCTAATGCACAAATTTATTATTTGGAAGGTGGCACTCAAACAAACCAAATAGCAATTGATTCGATGCTTAAATCTTATGAAGGCGTTGTAGCATGTGAAACGGGACATGTAAATGTTCATGAAGCCGGTGCTATTGAATTTTCAGGGCATAAGGTATTAACACTTCCTGAGCATGATGGAAAAATGTGTGCAAAGGAATTAAAAGAACTTTTAGTTAAATTTTATAATGATGAGAGTTTTACACATATGGTATTTCCAGGAATGGTTTATATTTCTCATCCAACAGAACTTGGAACACTTTATACAAAAGAAGAATTAAGTGCTTTGCATGAAGTGTGCACAGAATATGAGATTCCTTTATATTTAGATGGTGCCAGACTAGGTTATGGACTTATGGCAGAAGGAACTGACCTTACAATAAAAGATATAGCAAATCTTACAGACCTTTTCTATATCGGTGGCACAAAGGTTGGTGCACTTTACGGAGAAGCTTTAGTGTTTACAAAAAATAATATGCCTAAGTATTTTGAAACTATGGTTAAGCAGCACGGAGCTATGGCAGCAAAGGGAAGGGTTCTTGGAATTCAATTTGACACATTATTCACAGATGGTCTTTATTATGAAATTTCAAAGAATGCTATAAAATGTGCTAAAAGACTTAAAGAAGGTCTTAAAGAAAAAGGATATGAATTTTTAATTGATTCACCAACTAACCAGATTTTTGTTATTGCTACAAAAGAGCAGTTAGAAAAACTTAAAGGTAAGGTAGAATATACAACTTGGGAAGTTATAGATGAAAATAAAACAGCTATCAGACTTGTGACTAGCTGGGCAACCAAGATTGAAGAAATAGAACAACTTATTGAATTATTATAATTAGGAGTAAAGATGAATAACGAGCAATTACCAGCAACAAATGAATATTTAGTAACTGCAAAAAGTCTTCCTTTAGCTTATCATGAAGCGCTTAAGGCATTAGATTCTAATCCGAATATTTATCCTTGTGATGATTGGAACACTACACAAAAAGAGATTTCTCTTACAATGTTTGTTGAAGAACCACTTACTGAGCCAATGATTAGTAAACTATTTATTGGTGGTCCAACTGAGCTTGAACAATATCGCCAGGAAATGCTTGATGGTATTTTGGACTTTGAAGTTGAAAGAGGAAATTGGGCTTATACATATCATCAAAGAATGGAGACACAATTTTCTTTTATAGTTGAAGAGTTAAAAAGAAATCCATCAAGTAGAAGAGCAGTTATTTTAATAAGAGATTGGCAAAAGGATACAAAAAGCGATGATCCAGCATGCTTACAGCACATCCAATATTTTATTAGAGATGGGAAACTTCATTCAAAAGTTTTATTTAGATCTAATGATGCATGTAAAGCCGCTTTTATGAATGCATTTGCTCTTATCATGCTTCAAAAGAGATTTGCTGATGAGCTTGGAGTCGAGATGGGAACCTATTCACATAGAGCAAATAGTTTTCATTGCTATGAAAAAGATTTTGATATGTTGTCAGGATATGTTAAAAGAATTAATGATGCAAGCGATGAGTATGATGTTTGTTTTGACTATGTTGATGGCTGGGATGAAGATATGGAACTTGCAAAAGTTGAAATTGCTAAAAAAGTTCAGGAATTAAAGGAAAGATAATTATGAAAAAATATGACGTTATTATAATAGGTGCCGGACCGGGAGGAATCTATTCAGCATATGAACTGGCTAATAAATCGAACTTGAAAGTTGCTGTATTAGAAAGCGGTAATGTTTTAGAAAAACGCCATTGTCCAATTGATGGGGACAAGGTTAAAAGTTGTATTAACTGTCCAACATGTTCAATTATGAATGGTTTTGGTGGAGCTGGTGCTTTCTCAGATGGAAAATATAATATTACTAATGATTTTGGTGGAACTCTATATGAATATATTGGAAGAGAAAAAGCATTAGAACTCATGTATTATGTTGATGAAATCAATGCTATACATGGTGGTGGAAATACTGCTATGTATTCGACAGCAGGCTCAGACCTTAAAAAGATTTGTATGCAAAATAAGCTTACACTTCTTGATGCATCGGTTAGACATTTAGGAACCGATATTAATTACATTGTTTTAGAAAATATATTTAATGAATTAAAAAATAAGATAGATTTTATTTTTAATACACCTGTTGAAAAGCTTGAAAAAATGGATAACGGATTTAAGGTTTATACAAATGATAATGAGTATGAATGCGAAAAATGTATTGTTTCCGTAGGAAGAAGTGGTAGCCATTGGCTTGAGGAAGTTTGTAGCCAGATGGATATTCCAACAACTTCAAACAGAGTAGATATAGGCGTAAGGGTTGAACTTCCAGCTCCTATTTTTGCCCATATTACTGATGCTTTATATGAAAGCAAAATTGTTTATAAAACTGAAAAATATGAAGATAATGTAAGAACGTTTTGTATGAATCCAAGAGGCTTTGTTGTAAACGAAAACACAAATGGTATTATTACAGTTAATGGACATAGCTTTGAAGATGAATCTAAAAAAACTGAAAATACAAACTTTGCACTTCTTGTTGCAAAACATTTTTCAGAACCATTTAAGGATAGTAATGGATACGCTGAAAGTATTGCAAAGTTAAGTAACATGCTTGGTGGCGGAGTTATTATCCAACGTTTCGGAGATCTTGAAAGAGGAAGAAGAAGTACTGTTAAGAGAATTAATGAAGGTACGGTAAGACCAACTCTTAAAGCTACACCGGGCGATTTAAGCCTCGTTCTTCCAAAGAGAATTTTAGATGGAATTATCGAGATGATGTATGCTCTTGATAAAATTGCACCGGGTACAGCAAATGATGATACGCTTCTTTATGGTGTTGAAGTTAAGTTTTATAATATGGGTGTTGAAGTTGATAACAATTTGGAAACAAAATATAAAGGTTTGTATGTAATAGGTGATGGAAGCGGAGTAACGCATTCCCTTTCACATGCAAGTGCTAGTGGAGTATTTGTAGCAGATAAAATAATTGGTGAAGAAAATGAAAAATAATATTAAAAAGAATTCTATATTCAAAAGTTTAGTTGTATTTTGCTCAATTGCTTTTATAGTTTGTTTATTACCAAATAGCACTAAAGCAGATGAAACGATGGTTGTTTTACCTAATGATACAACGGTTATTATGACAGCCGAAGAATTAATGCAAATTTATGCTAATCCTGCTGGTAGTTATGCCCTTGGAGCTGATATTGATATGAGTGGGGTTGCATGGAAACCTGTAGACTTTACAGGAACATTTGATGGCAATAATTACGCAATATTAAATCTTAATATTAATCAATTAGGTGATAGCACAGCAAAAACATATGATGGGAATATGATTGAGTATGATTCATATTTTGCAGGCTTTTTCGGAACACTTAAAGGAGCAACTGTTTCTAATCTTAAAATATTAGGCGTAAATGTTGACATTGATACTGATAAGTCTTGCTTTGCTGCAGGAATTTCTGGATATATGGAAGATGCGCATATAATAAATTGTGTAATGGAAGGAAACGTTAAACTTACAACAACAGGGCCAAGTTTTGGTATTGCCGGAATAGCAGGCTTTGGAAAAGGTAGTATTGAAAATTGCACAGCTGACATGACTCTTATTTGTATCGACAAGGATGTTGAACAAAAAGATGAGCAATTTATGGGTGGCGCTTATGCTGCAGGCTATATCGATGTTAAAGATACAACAGTGCATATTCAAGGATTTGATTCTGACCATGGATATGTTCACAATGGAGGCCTTGTAGGTATGTATATTTTATATCCTGAAAATACAGGATATGAAGGATATATCTTAAATAACCATGTAAGCGGATTTATTCAATTCTTTGAAGATAACGAAGATAGAAGAGCTTATTGTGAAACTTTTATTGGCGAGATAATGAATTGGACATTCGAGACTGATGATGTTTTTCACACGGGAATTTATGATGATGACAATTTTGAACGTGATGAGATTTTTGGATATGATCATGATTTGATGCCATGTAAATGTGGAAATAATGTATACGTTGATAGTGTTGTTGAAAGTACAGAAACAATAAATGGATATACAGAACATAAATGTAGTGATTGCGGTTACTATTATAGGGATTCTTATAAGGTAATTGTTGGAAATCCACAACCAGTTGTTGAAGAAGAAACAGAAGTTGATGTTCAGCCACAAAAAAGCAATAAAAAAGGTGCTATTATATTAGCAATAATTTGTGGTGTAATATTGGCTGGTGTTGTGGTAATATTTGTATTAGCAACAAAGAAAAAACCACAAAAAAGAAAAAAATAAAAAATTAAACAGAGTAGGTATATGGGCGTCAAGTGCCGTTTGGAACGGGGAGCTGTCCGACGGACGAAAAGTTTATCTTTACGGTCCATATATCGCATCCCGCTGAAGAAAAGATTACTCACCTTTTTGCAGCGGGCAAAGAAGGGAGTTTTTTTATGAAAAAATTAACTGTTTTAGATCTTTGCCTGTGCGCCGTAATGGTTGCCTTGCATATTGTACTGGAATTATTTTGCACCATTAGGATTGGAAATGATGTTAAGATAACGTTCGCAGCATTGCCTTTTGTTATTATAGGATTTTTATGTGGTTCTATTGAAGGATTGATTACTGGCGCTGTTGGAAGTTTCTTAAGTCAAATATTAACTTTTGGAATTTCTGTCACAACACCATTTTGGATTTTACCATTTGCTTTGCAAGGCCTTTGCGCTGGATTAATATTTAAAGCATTTAAATATAAAACAAAACTTGTGCCAATAGGCGTTGCTGTTTTTGCAAGTGGATTTGTAGCTGTTATATTTAATTGGATAGCTAGTTACATGGATGGAGTTGTATTCTTTAAATATATGACAATAGAAGTTTTACTTGCTTTGATTCCAATTAGACTTGCTGTTTGGGTAGGACTGTCAGTTATTTTTACGGCAGTTTCGCTACCAATTACAAAAGCTTTACTTAAGTCGTGTCCATTAGGACTTAAGTTAGCTAGAAAAAGAGGATAAACATGAATAAGAGTATTGAAACAAAATGTGTTCAAGCTGGATATGAACCTAAAAATGGGCAGCCTCGTCAGATGCCAATCATACAAAGTACAACTTTTAAGTATGATAATTCTGATTTTATGGGCAAGCTTTTTGACCTTGAAGAGGATGGCTATTTTTATTCCAGAATTAATAATCCAACAGTAGATAATGTTGCAGCAAAAATTTGCGAACTTGAAGGTGGAGTAGCAGCAATGCTTACAGGTTCAGGTCAGGCCGCAAACTTTTTTGCAGTATTTAATATCTGCGAAGCAGGAGATCATTTTATTTCAAGCTCAAGTATATATGGTGGAACGTTTAATTTATTTGGCGTTACGATGAAAAAGATGGGAATCGAATGCACATTCGTAGACCAAAACATGAGCGCAGACGAAATTCAAAAACTAATAAGACCTAATACAAAATGTATTTTTGGTGAGACTCTTACAAATCCTACTGTAAATGTTTTTGATTTTGAAAAGTTTGCTAAGTTAGCGCATGATAACGGTCTGCCACTTATTATCGATAATACTTTTGCAACTCCTATTAACTGTAGACCATTCGAGTGGGGTGCGGATATCGTTACTCATTCAACAACAAAATATATGGATGGACATGGTGCTACTTTAGGCGGCGCAATCGTAGATAGCGGAAACTTTGATTGGATGAAATATGCTGATAAATTCCCAGGACTTTGTACTCCTGATGAAAGTTATCATGGAATTACATATGCTACTAAGTTTGGGAAGGCAGCCTATATTACAAAAGCTAGTGCTCAGCTTATGAGAGATTTAGGACCTGTTCAATCTCCGCAAAATGCTTTTTATCTTAACCTTGGACTTGAATCACTTGCAGTTAGAATGAAACAGCATTGTGAAAATGCAAAAAAGGTTGCTGCATTTCTTAAAGAACATGAAAAAGTTGATTGGGTTAAATACCCAGGACTTGAAGGAGATAGCGAATACGAGCTTGCTAAAAAGTATCTTCCGAACGGTACATGTGGCGTTTTATGCTTTGGACTTAAAGCTGATAGAGAAAAAGCACAGAAATTTATGGATGCTTTGAAAGTTGCAACAATTGAAACCCATGTTGCGGATTCACATACATGTCTTTTACATCCAGCAAGTCATACTCATAGACAAATGAGTGATGAGCAACTTAAGGCAGCAGGAGTAGACCCATCGTTAATTAGATTTTCTGTTGGACTTGAAAATGCGCAAGATATTATTGAAGATTTAAGAAAAGCTTTAGAAACAATTTAAGATGGAAGAAACAAAAAAAGAAAAATTTAACAGGTATGATTTAACGGAAGGAAGCGTTATAAAGAAAATGGTTGTTTTCGCGCTTCCTCTTGTTTTGACGTATATTTTGCAAGCGGTTTTCGGACTGTGCGATATGGCAATAGTAGGTCATTTTTTAGGTGCTCCGGGAATGAGCGCTGTTAATATAGCAGGTCTTATTACTAATGTACTTGTAGCTATTGCCGGCGGATTAAGTAATGGCGGAAATGTTTATATCGGCCAATTATTTGGAGCAAAGAAAAAGGATGAAATTCCTAAAATCGTAGGAAGCATGATGACCTTTATGATAATAGTATCAATTGTTCTCGTTGCAATAACTATGATTTTTGCTAAGCCAATGTTAAAGGCACTAGATACACCTAGCGAAGCTTTTAATGATGCAGTTGCTTATTTGTTGTGGGTAGCAGCAGGCGAAATTTTCTTATTTGCCTATAATGCTTTAGCAGCATCTCTTAGAGCTGTAGGCGATTCATTTTTACCTACAATTGCTATATGCATTGGTATTGTAGCTAATATTGGACTCGATTATTTATTTGTTGGTCCACTAAACATGGGAGTTGCTGGCGCAGCAATAGCTACTGTAGTTTGTGAAGCTCTTACGGCTGTTTTGGCATTTGTTTTTGCCGTTAAGCATGGAATACTTAATTTAAAAATATCAGAATATAAATTAAACGGTAAACATACAAAAGTTGTCTTAAAAATAGGATTTCCGTTAGCGCTTCAATTTGCACTTAATGTTGGTTCATATGTTTTAATTAGCGCTTTTGTAAATCAGTATGGCGTTGATGCTAGTGCAGCGTCTGGCGCAGTATCAAAAATTGGTTCATTTGCTATTTTGCCTGCCCAGGCATTACAATCGACAATGCTTACACTTACTGCACAAAATATAGCAATAAAAAATTATTCTAGAATAAAAAAGAGTTTGGTAATTGCACTTATTATTTCGATTTTCTTCTCAGGACTATTTTGGGTTGTGGCACATTTTGTACCAGAAGGCATGTTAGGCATATTTACAACAGATAGAGCAGTTTTGGAAATCGGAGCAAGATTTTTCCAGATTATGACAATAAGTTATATTTTGGAAAGTATATTGTTTAGCTTTTTGGGAATTATATCAGGATCAGGATATACACCAGTTGCGTTTTGCTTAGGATTGTTTTCTGCTTATATCGTAAGATTCCCGCTTGTAATTATTTTTAACAAGTATACACAGTTGGGATTTAATGGAATAGCATGGGGGTATGTTTTTGCTCCATTGGCAGCCTCTATAGGTGCTTTTATCTTCTATTTGACTGGAAAATGGAAGAAATCAAAGATAAAAATATAAAAGAGTATATAATATACCCGAAATCGTAAAATAATTATAAAATACAAAAGATGTTACATTGTCTTTTGTATTTTTTTTGAATAAAATTAAAAAGATTGTTATTTTATATATAAAATAGGAGGAATTTGACAGCATGATTATTTCAGAGAAAAAGCCTTTTGAAGAAGTTCTCGATATGCTTGGCGATGCAAAAAAAGTTGCACTTGTTGGATGCGGAAGTTGCGCAACAAGCTGTAAAGTTGGTGGCGAAGAAGAACTTGCTCAAATGGAAGAAGCATTAAAAGAAAAAGGAATTGAAGTTGTAGCAAAACTTTTACCAGAAGAGTCTTGCCAAAAGATGCTTGTAAAAAAAGAAATGAAAGCTCTTAAAGATTTAGAGGTTGATGCAGTTATTTCTTTAGCATGTGGTAATGGAGTACAGACAGTAGCTGAAAATACTGACGTAGTAGTTTACCCAGCAACAAATACAAAATTCTTAGGCCAGATAGAGCGTATTGGTATCTTCAATGAAGAATGTCGTATGTGTGGTGATTGTGTACTTGGACTTACAGGTGGTATTTGCCCAATTACACATTGTGCTAAAAGTTTAGTAAATGGTCCTTGCGGTGGACAAAAAGATGGAAAATGTGAAGTTGATCCTGAAAACCCATGCGCATGGATTGAAATATATAAGAGATTAGAAAAACTTGGAAAACTTGATCTTCTTGCAAAAACAAGAAAGACAAAAGATTATGCAGCAAGCATTTATCCAAAACACATTAACTTAAAAGAAAAGAAGGAGGTAGCTGAATAATGAGCGTATTAAAGAAAGTACTTGAAGGCGGAAAATTTGCTGTTACAGCAGAAATGGCTACACCTAAGGGATCTAACTTCCTTCCTTTGATTGCAGCTGCTAGCTCACTCCAGGGAAAAATTCATTGTGTTAACGTAACAGATATGCAAAGTGCATGCCTTAAGGCTTCATCAATCGGTCTTTGCATTAGATTAAAACAATACGGAATTGAACCTATCCTCCAGATGACAGGTCGTGATAGAAACCGTATGGCAATCATGGCTGAATATTTCACAGCTGCATCATTCGGTATTGATACAACACTTGCTCTTACAGGTGACCATACTACTATTGGTGACTGTAAAGACGCTAAGCCTGTATTTGATCTTGATTCAGTTGGTATTTTACAGATGCTTTCAGATATGGAAGCTACAGGAAAAGATTGCGGTGGAAATGATATAGAAGGACAAGTTCCTAAATTCTATAAAGGTGCTGCTGTTACACCAGTTTACGATCCAATGGTACTTCAGATTAATAAACTTCGTCAAAAAGTTGAAGCTGGCGCTAAATTCGTTCAAACACAGGGTGTATTTGAGATTGACCAACTTAAGAGATTTGTTGACGAAGTTAACAAAGCTAATATTGATGTATATATTATGGCAGGTATTATTCCTCTTAAGAGTGCTGGTATGGCTAAATACATGAACAGCGCAGTTCCAGGAATTGAAGTTCCAGATTGGCAGCTTGAAAAACTTTCTCAGGCAGCAGCTGAAGGTAAAGAAAAAGGTATCAAAGGTCTTCCAACAAAAGTTGGTATGGAAATGGCTGCTGAAATGATTGCAAAGATAAAAGAAGAAAAACTTTGCTCAGGCGTTCATATCATGAGTATCGGTGCAGAAGAAAACGTTGGACCAATCCTTGATATGTCAGGAATTAAAATTGCTCCGGAGGAATTAGTATGAAAATAACAGTTATCGGCGGTGGCCCAGGCGGATACGAAGCAGCTATCTACGCAGCAAAAAAAGGTGCTGAAGTTGTTTTAGTTGAAAAACAAGAGGTTGGCGGAACATGCTTAAATAGAGGATGTATTCCTACAAAAGCTTTCCTTGCATCTTATGATGCTCTTGAAGCTGTTGAGAGCGCTAAAAACTTTGGTATTTTAGGCGTTGGCGAAGAAGTAACTAATGATTACAAAGCTATCGTAGAACGCAAAAATAAAGTTATGGAAAGTCTTGTAAAAGGTATTAAATTCCTTTGCAAACAAAACAATGTTACTATCCTAAACGGATTTGGAAAGATGACAGACGCTCATCACGTAGAAGTAACATTAAACGAAGGTGGAGTAGAAGTAGTTGAAACGGATTATATTATCCTTGCTACAGGCTCAGTTCCAACATGTCCGCCAATGTTTAATGTTGATAGAAAAAGAGTTATCACTTCTGATGAAATTCTTGATTTCGAAGAAGCACCAAAGAGTCTTGTTTTAGTAGGCGGTGGTGTTATCGGTTGCGAAATCGGACAATTCTTAAATAAGATGGGAACAGAAGTTACAATCGTCGAAGCTCTTCCACGTATTATGGCTACAATGGATGAAGACGTAAGCAAACAAATTACTCGTCAGTTCAAGAAAGAAAAACTTAAAGTTTTAGCTGGCGACGGAATTGCTGAGGTTAATCCATTTGAAGATCATGTAGAAGTAAAACTTGCATCAGGTAAGGAATTAAGCGCAGATTATTGCTTAGTTGCTATCGGACGTGCTCCTTTCACAACAGGTGTTGGTCTTGAAGAAGCAGGCGTTGAACTTGGTGAAAGAGGAAGAGTTAAAGTTAATGAATATCTTCAGACAACAGCTGAAAATATTTATGCTATCGGCGATATCTTACCAAGTGCTCAGCTTGCACACGTTGCTTCTTTCGAAGGAATGGTTGCTGTTGATAATATCATGGGTGCTAAAAAAGAGATGACTTACCATGCAGTTCCAGGATGTGTATTTACAAATCCACAACTTGCTTCTGTAGGTATCTTAGAATGGCAACTTCAAAATGAAGGCAAAGAACTTGATAAAGACTACAAGATTGGAACGTTTGATTTCAAAGGTCTTGGAAAAGCTCAGGCAAGTGGCCATCTTACAGGATTTGTTAAAGTTATCGTTGATGCAAACGATGTTTTAATCGGTGCTGAAATCGTTGGTAGCGGCGCATCAGATATGCTTCAGGTTCTTACAACAGCTATCCAATTAAAACTTACAAGTGAACAGGTTTTAGAGAGCATTTTCCCACATCCTTCAATGTGCGAAGCTATAAAAGAAGCTTTACATGATGTTCATGGATTAAGCGTTAACAAAGGCTGAAAATTAGCCTTGCAAAAAATTTGATATTGTTATAAATTGAATTTGATAAAATTATTAAAAGGAGATAGAAAAATGAATTATCCTTCAGAACTTAAGTACACAACTGACCATGCATGGGTAGACGTTGATGGCGACGTTGCTAAAATCGGTATTACTGATTATGCACAAGATCAATTAGGCGATGTTCTTTATGTTGACCTTAAAGAAGTTGGCGAAGAACTTACAGCTGGTGATATTTTCACAGAAGTTGAATCTTCAAAAACAACATCAGAAGTTCCTTCACCAGTAAGTGGAGAAATCGTAGCAATCAACGAGGACCTTGATGATTCACCTGAATTAGTTAACGAAGATCCTTACGCTGCATGGATTCTTGAAGTTAAACTTTCAAATCCTGAAGAAGTTAACGCACTTCTTAGCGCAGCTGAATACGAAGCTGGATTAGAATAATTAAAACCTAATAAATATCAAAGGGCCACTACGTTTGTAGTGGCTTTTTTAATGCATAATTTAATTGAATAGTCTTTTTTTCAATGTTAAAATAATTATTGATAGGAGAAAAATATGCCAACTATAGAAATGATTAGAAACACAGTTTCTGAACTAGGAAAAGAATATGGTGCAAATCGGATATCATTATTTGGCTCATATGCTAGAGGCGATATGACGGAAGAAAGTGATATTGATCTTCTTATTGATAAAGGTTCAATCAAAGGATTGGAGTTTGCTGCTTTGCTATGTGATTTAGAGGAAGCTTTAGGAAAACATGTAGATTTAATTTCTATGCGTGGAGCCAATCCTGATTTCATTAGTGCAGTAAAAAAAGATGAGGTTTTGATATATGAATGTATTTGATAAAAATCAGAATATTATTAATCATATATATGATTATTGCCAACAAATTGATATGACAGTAAAACATTTTGGTGACGATTTTGAAATCTTTGATAACAATAGAATTTATCAAAATGCGATTTCACTATGTATTTTGCAAATAGGTGAGCTAGTTGGATTATTATCAGAAGAGTATAAAACTACTAATAGTCAAATTCCATGGAAACAGATTAAGCAAATGAGGAATATAGTCGCACATCGTTATGGAACAGTTGATAATACTATTACATGGGATGTTATTCAAAATGATATTCCAAAACTCAGAGAATTTTGTGAAAATAAATAAAAACAGAAATAATATGTTACAAGAGCCGCTACGTTTGTAGTGGCTTTTTTATGCTCGCGGATTGCTAGGACTTTTATAACGTTCGCATCCCGCATGAACTCGTTCCTGGCTCGGGGTCCAACTCGCCGATAACGAGCAAGGCAGCTCCGCTTGCGCTCTAAAAATCATGCTCCACAAAGAATGTTGCTACAGAGCATGAATTATGAAACGCGAAGCTTGCGGCGCTTGAGCTTAAGAAGGAGCTCGCGCCGTGGCTTCGCTACTTACGGCAGCTAATCTCATCCGCCAGTACACTTATGTCCGCCCGCTGCCTCAGTTCTTTTACTTTCCAATTATACAAAATTAGTGCCTCTATATTGGGAAGCTTTTCAGACTTAGAGTATAGTTTTTCCAAATATAAGAGATTAGAGTCTCTATATTGGGAAGCTTTTCGGATTTTCAGTATATTTTTTCCAAACATATGAAAGAAGGATAACTATATTGGGAATTTTTTGAGAAGAGTAATAATTATTTTCCCAACATATGAGAGTAGTCTATCTATATTGGGAATTTTTCAAAAACACTGTGGA
>JAZLGF010000021.1:0-62339 GCA_045616165.1 Lachnospiraceae bacterium | reverse complement strand
GTCTGGCCAGTTCATCTGCAAATGGTCCTCCTCCACAAAATTTCCATGTATCATGTGGTGAATTTATGTCTAGATTTTCTCTTTTGCAAAAACTGAACCACATCTCTTCTCCTGTCATAAGCAAATCTCTCCTTTGTTCAGAAATGGCAAAACAAACTCTTTGCCAACCGGCCCCCCTCAAAAAATTTTTAATATTTTTATTATAACACTACTTAGCATTCTATAAACTTTGTTTAACTAAAAAGAATCTCTTGCGAGATTCTTTTCTAATAACTCCTCTGATTTTTGTTTATGACAAGCAATCAGTTTTCTTATTTAGATGCTTTTATTTTTTTCCATTTTGAAATGTCACATTGACCGTCATAGTTATTTCCAACAGCTACAACCGTTCCGTTAGCTTTTAATCCTACTGTATGACTATAGCCTGCAGAAATTGCTACTATATCCTTCCAGTCCGAAACGTTGCATTGCCCATCATCGTTATCTCCCACTGCAACAACCGTTCCGTCGGATTTTAATCCTACTGTAAAACTTTGGCCCGCAGAAACTGCAACTATATCCTTCCAGTCTGAAACGTTGCGTTGACCAAATTCGTTATCTCCTGCGACAACAACCGTTCCGTCAGATTTTAATCCTACTGTATGATTATAGCCCGTAGAAATTGCTACTATATCCTCCCAGTTCCAAACATTGTCTGCACCACGGCAAGGTCCTCCCACAGAAATCGCCGTTCCGTCGGATTTTAATCCTACTGTATGATTATAGTTCGCAGAAATTGCTACTATGTCCTTCCAGTCCGAAACGTTGCATTGATCGTTATCATTCATTCCATCAGCAACAACCGTTCCATCGGATTTTAATCCTACTATATGATAAGGACCCGAAGAAACTGCAACTATATCCTTCCAGCCCAAACAGTAGTCTTGACCGTATCCGTACATTCCCGCGACAACAACCGTTCCATCGGATTTTAATCCTACTGTAAAACTTTGGCCCGCAGAAACTGCAACTATATCCTTCCAGTCCGAAACGTCACAACTACCGTCATCATTTCGTCCCACAGCAACAACCCTTCCGTTAGCTTTTAATCCTACTGTGTGTTGATCGCCTGCAGAAATGCTATTTTGAAAAATACCTTGAACTTCTGTTTGGGTAGTTTCAGCTGTCGGGTCTGATGTCTGTTTATCTGTTCCGTCAGGTGTTGAAGAACACCCCACTAGCCCTAAAATTATAATTAACGCTAATATAGCAATTATTACTTTTTTCATTTTTTGCTCCTTTTGTTAAGATATTTAATTTTAGCATAATTCTCAAAATTTATGCAAATAAATTGCATGCATGGGCATATATTAGGTAATAAAAAAATCCCTTGATTTCTCAAGGGATTTTTAAGGCACGGGGCACACTGCGGACCATGTGCGGACCAAAAAATACTAATCAATTCTTTAGACATGATATCGGAACCACATACACCCCATCTTCTCTTTTGTATGCAAAAGGAGCTACTCCACACAAAACCATCATAAATGCCGGCTCCTTCATTTTGTTTGAATCTATCTTAGCAGCTAATTTCAGCAAATTTTTTGCGCCTTCATTTATTAACTTATCTCCACCTAACTTAAATTCAACAAGGCCATATTTCCCATTTCGCAAGTGAACTACTGCATCACATTCTAATCCCGTTTTATCCCTATAGTGATACACGTCACCATCTAATGAGTCAGAATATATGCGCAAATCACGTATGCAAAGATTTTCAAAAATCAATCCCATTAGGTTTAAATCATTGATTAAATCTTCTGGTCCTAATCCAAGCGCCGCTGTTGCAATTGAGGGATCCACAAAATATCTCGTATCTGCTGTTCTTATTGCAGTTTTAGATCTCAAATTTGGATTCCACGCTGGTGAATCTTCTATTACAAATATTTTTTTCAATGCATTAATATATGAATACAATGTTTCTTTATCGAATGTATCTGTATCATTCACGATACAATCTTCCTTAATTGTTTCAAAAGAAGCCTGTGTGGCTACATTACGGGCATACGATTTCATTAAACGTTTTGTTCTTTCAGAATCTCTCTTGACTCCATCCACTCTAGATATATCATCATTAACAATCGAGTCATAATAATCAAACGCCTGCTTTAAAGATACCTTCTTAGATGCATTTATAGCTAACGGCCATCCTCCTCGACATATAAAGTATGCAATATCATCTATGCTATGATTATCTGATGCATAAATATCTTTTCCTAAAAACATATCTTCCAATGAGACTGTCCCCGTTGAATCCTTAGATTCATAAAGTGACATCGGACGCATCTTCATTCTTACTATACGCCCAGTTCCCGTGTGCATGCTTTCATCAAGAATAGGCGGAACAGATGACCCTGTAAGAATAAATTGTCCAAACTCTCCTCTTTGATCCACCTCATACCGAACTGCATTCCAAATTTCGGGTGCTATCTGCCATTCATCTATAAGGTGCGGAACATCGCCCTCAAGAAGTACTGACGGCTTTAATCTAGCCATTTGCTGATATTGTTCTGTCATATCTGGACGATCCATCTCTATGAAACTTTTTGCAAGATGTTTTCCTGATGTTGTTTTTCCACACCACTTTGGGCCTTCAATTAAAACAGCACCCTTGGATTCCAAATGTTCTGCTAAGACTATATCTGATATTCTTTGATAATATTCTTTCATTATATTCCCTTTATTATTTTTAATAAATTTACTCTTATTTAATATATACCCGAGTGTTTGACAATATTTTATCCGAGCATTTGGCTATGTATTAGTCGAGTATTTGTTTCTCAAATTTATTATACCGTTAAAACAATTTCTGTCAACTCTCATGAACAATGATTTTTTTTGAAGTCTTATTTTAATACATGATTTGAAAATTTTATTTAACAAAAAAGAACCTCTTATGAGGTTCCTTTTAAAGGCGACGACCAGATTTGAACTGGTGATCAGGGTGTTGCAGACCCGTGCCTTACCACTTGGCTACGTCGCCACATGCGTTTTTACGCGCTTGATTATTATATCAATACCTTTTTTTAACGTCAAGAAACAATTTGTATCATCAAAATAATTTCTATGCCTTTTGGAATGCTTTTATTGCGATTGTCGCAAGAATGTTATTGTCATAGAAGAAACTCAAAACTGCACTTTGCCTAATAACATTTAATGCTTGAATTCCAAACGGAGTATATCCGAGAGACTGGATAATCATGCACGCTATCCATATAACTAATAAGGCTTCGATGATTCCTACAATGCCACCAAAGAAGCGATTGATTCCTTTAATGATTGGGATTTTTGTTATGACATGTGCCAAAGACAAAACAACTCTTATAATTATATAAATTAATATTGCAAGAATAAAGAATGCAACAATCCTGATACTAAATTGTGACAATGGTTTAGTGCTAAGAGCTTCGCCGATAAATGTCTTTTCCAAGAGTGGCGCTATTACCGGTGCAAGAACAAAGGATAATATCAATGTTGCTACAAGCGCTACTGTTGTGATGAGTATTTTCAAGAAACCTCTGCAATATCCATATATTGCCGCTGCAACCAAAAATGCAATTACTATTATTGTTACGATTGTACTTAATGCCATAATTACCTCTACTTTAGTTTAATAAATTGTGTACTATCCGCTTTTGCGTAAATTAAATTTTTGCCATTACCACAAGAAAGCATATAAGCTATTCGGTCTTCAAAAGAATACGAAAATTTCTTTACCCCTGCAAAACTATATATTTCACAATCATTTGAAGAATAAAGCAATACATTATTTCCCGCAAAAGCAGCATTATTATATGCAAAATCAAAACCTTTATTAGAAATTAGTTTACCCCTTAAATTATAAACTTTGATACAATAGTTATTTTCGATTTCATCGTCTAATACAATAAAACCTATATTCTTATCGTTAAAGAATAAACTTTGAATTTGCCATGGGAATTCTAAATTTTCATAAAGCAATTTCGGTTTTGACTTAAAGTCGTAAACTGAAAATCCGTTGTTTCCAACTGCGCATACCTTTTTGCCTTCCATAAATTCTACATTTGTAATAATCTTGGATTCGTATTGGTTAAAACCACCAACAATCATATCTTCACCAGCATTATCTTTAGAAAAATCATAAAAGACAACTTTCGATGACATTACCCCTTCGCCAGCGCCGGAAAATGCCGCAACTAATTTCGAGCCATCATTAGAAAGTGCAATGTCCATAAGATATCCGCTTGAGGAGAAGATACTTTTAGCCGTTATTAGTTCTTTGCCGTCTTTGTTTAAAAGCTCAATAAAATTTGACTCTTTATCGTCTGTCGCTACCGCAATAACTCCCTGTGCAGAAACTTCTACATCCGTTATGCTTTGTGCAATAGTGATACGATTTAATAAACCACTTTCATCATAAATATAAACGTCAGTTGTTTTCATGTCGGCTACTGCAATATAGCCTTCACAAACGTCTACAATCGGTTGCGCCATCTCAAAATTCTCAGTCCATAAAATTTTGTTTTTGTCGAAATATACGACGCCATCACCCGCAACTTTAATGTATCCATTCAAATATGGATAATATGTTGTATGCTCGTCCGAGTTTGTTATATCAATGGTTGAAGCTTCTTTATATCCATTAAATTTTTGAAAATGTACAATAAGCCAAATAGCAAGACCAACAATGACAATGCCAATACCAAAAAACAAAAGGAAATTTCTTATTCTTCTCCTTTCTCTGTCCTGCGATATCTTGCTGCCTTTATATTTAACGCTTCTTTGTACTGGTTGTAATTCCATTATTTTATTTCACCATTAAGTAAATCTAAAGCTTGCATAATTGTTTGAGCCTCACCATTTTTTATAAATGCGATAAGCTCATCAATTTTTTCTTCAGAAAGATTTTTGCTACCCAAGTAAACACCATAGTTTTCATTTAATTCAGCACTTACTTGTTTAACAGTTTCTTCTTTCTCAGTATAAATTTGTTTTAATGACTCTTGTTCTTTTTGAAGTTTTTCGATTACTTTCAAACTATCTTTTTCAATTTCATCTTTAATTTCCAAAGCTGTTTCTTTGTCGAACTGTTTTAGGGCTTCTTCTCTTTTCTTTTCAGCTTCTGAAAATTCGCCTTGGAAGCGCTCAATTTCTCTATCGTATTCTTGAAGATTATATTGGCTCTCATCCGAATCAGCCTTAATATCTTTTGTTATTTTCTTTACTTCTTTTCTGTTTGCATATGCCGCATCAATGTTGGCTCTGCCTCTTGTAATTGCATCGCCTTTTGTTCCAGAATGCGTGGACATGTATATCAAGACATAAATCAAAACAAAGATTACCACAATTGCTGAATAAATTAATATTCTAAGCAACAATGAATCGGATTTAATAAATGAACAAATAATATTTGGAATTACTCCGAGTGTTATTACTGATGTAATTATAATCGCAACAATATCCTTAAATCTTCTAGGCGCAAACATTGAGTAGTAATAAGATGTATTACAAAAAGCAGGCACCTTATTTGCCTTGAATAAATCTGCATTTTCTTGTTTTCTTCTCTTGGTATCATCTCTAAAATTAAATGTGTCGTTTTTTATACGTGCGCCAACAGCAGCATCTTTAGCTTTTTTCTTTTTTCTATCGGCTGTTTTAAGTTTTTTGTTCGCTTCTTCTACCTGGGCATCTAAACTTCTTTTCAAAGAATTTCTGCGTTCTTTAATAGCTGATTCAACTTTATCAGCCATATATCTTTTTTGATTTTCTAATTCTTTTTCTTTTTTGCTTAATCTTGTTTCAAGTTCAAGAAGCTCTTGTTGTTTTGAATTATTAATTTGAACTGATAACTTTGCATGCTCAAGTTCTGTTATTCCACCGCTTAAAAAATTATTATCCATCTCATCCTCCTAAATGTTTGAAAACACTTTTCCAATACTATCGTTTATAACCAAATTTGCGTACGCATCTCTTGGTGTTGTGCTTTTATTTATTAAAACAAGTTTGTTTCCTCTATAGTAATCAATAAGACCTGCTGCCGGATAGACTATTAAACTCGTTCCTCCAATTATCAATACATCTGCGTTTCGTATTGCACTAACCGCTCCGTTTATTACATCCGAATCTAGTCCTTCTTCATATAAAACAACATCAGGTTTTATCATTCCGCCGCAATGATCGCAAACTGGAACGCCGTCTGATTCTTTTATATATTCCGGCCCAAAAAACTTTCCACATTTAGTGCAATAGTTTCTGTGCACACTTCCATGTAGCTCATAAACAGTTTTACTTCCTGCTGCCTGATGGAGGCCATCTATGTTTTGGGTAACCACAGCTTTTAGTTTGCCGCTTTCTTCTAGCTTGGCAAGCTTTAGATGGGCCGCATTAGGTTTAGCATCTAATATGAGCATTTTATTTTTATAAAATCTATAAAACTCACTTGGATTTCTCATAAAAAAAGTATGACTAAGAATTGTTTCCGGCGGATAATCATATTCCTGATTATAAAGTCCATCAACGCTTCTAAAATCTGGAATATTGCTTTCCGTAGAAACTCCAGCTCCACCAAAGAAAACAATATTGTCGCTACCTTCTACCCATTCTTTTAATTTTAAGATTTCGTCTGTCATTATCTCTCCATGCGCTATGCGCTCTATTGATAAATTCTATTTGTCTATGCTACAATCCAAATATGTTTAGATTGTGGGCAAAAACTTTCAAAGATAATAAAATGCTTCGTGATACTGTTATCAAAAATGATTCTAAGTCAAACCGTACTCGCAAAATTTTTGATGCCCTTGAGGCTGTATGCAACGAATTTGATTTAAGCGTCCCTATTTGGCTTGACTCAAATATTGCCGATTTTAAGCGTGTTGCAAAAACCCGTTTCACAAAAGATAGCTTTGTTGATAGCATCGACTTCGACTATTTGGAAATCCAAATTATCGAAGAAGATGATTAATTTTTATATTTAGCTAATATTTCTTTAATATTCTTTTTATATTCTTCTACTCCCGGTTGATTAAACGGATTAACACCTTCAATATATGCGCTTATTGCACATGCAAACTCGAAGAAGTAAAAAAGTTGTCCAAGACTGAATTCATCTTTTTTAGGAATTCCAATATAAACTTGCGGAACTTCGCCGTCTATATGCGCTTTTGCGGTTCCTTTAATAGCTGTTTGGTTAAGTAAATCTACTGGTTTTCCTTCAAGATATTTAAATCCGTCAAAATCATCCTCAAAACTTGGAATCGTAAGATTAGTATCGTCTTGCTCTACGTTAATAACGGTTTCAAATATAACCCTCTCGCCGTCTTGAATCATCTGACCCATTGAATGTAAATCAGATGTGAAATTAACTGATGCCGGGAATATTCCAAAACCTTCTTTTCCTTCGCTTTCTCCAAAAAGTTGTTTAAGCCATTCTGCTAAATTTCTCAAATCAGGATCATAGTTTACAAAAATTTCAATAAACTTATCCCAATCATAAAGTTGCTGTCTAAGTGCTGCATATTCTAAGGCTGCGTTTTCGCCTTCTTCGCAAAGTTCTTTGCGCATACATGCTGCACCTTCCATAAGTTTGTCTATGTCTGCTCCGCTAGCTGCGATTGGTAAAAGTCCAACTGCGCTAAGAACAGAAAATCTTCCGCCAATATCATCAGGTACAACAAAAGTTTCATAGCCCATCTCATTTGTGAGCTTTTTCAATGCGCCTTTTTCTTTATCCGTTGTTGCGTAAATTCGCTTTGACGCTTCTTCCTTGCCATATTTTTCTTCTAAAAGTTTTTTGAAAATTCTAAAAGAAATAGATGTCTCCATTGTTGTTCCTGATTTTGAAATAACATTAACGGAAAAATCTTTATCTTTTACAAGTTCAATAATGTCGGCGATATATGACGGGGACATGTTATTTCCTGCAAATAATATCACTAAATCTTTATCGCCCTTAGCTAAAACTTTTAAATTATGATTGGCGCCTTTAATAAAATCAATAGCCGCAAGTGCACCAAGGTATGAGCCGCCAATGCCGCATACAACAAGCACATCGCTATCTTGTCTTATTTTAGCGGCAGCTTTTTTTATTCTTTCAAATTCTTCTTTGTCATAATTTATCGGTAAATCAACCCAGCCTGTAAATTCGCTTCCCGGGCCAATTTTTTCAAGTAATTCTTTCTTTGCTAATTCAGCTTCATCTAAGAACTGCTCTGTCTCTTCATTAACAAGCCAGTCTATTCCGGCAAATTGTAAATTCATGTTTCTCATATATTTGAACTCTCCAAATACATTCTTTGTTCTTCAGTTAACACATCAATGCTCTTACCGAGGAATTTTAATTTTCTTTTTGCAACTTCCTGGTCAATTTCATCCGGAACATCGATAAGCATTTCCTTTATTTCGTCTCTATGTTCAACTAAATATTTAGCTGAAAGAGCCTGAATCGCAAAACTCATATCCATGATTTCTGCTGGATGGCCGTCTCCTGCTGCGAGATTGACAAGTCTTCCTTCAGCAAGCACATATATCCATTTACCATTAGGAAGTTTATAGCCTTTAATGTTCTTTCTCATTTCACGACTTTCAGTTGCTATTTGTCTAATTCTTGCAACGTCAATTTCTATATCGAAATGGCCCGCGTTACATAAAATTGCGCCGTCCTTCATAACATTAAAATCTTTTTGAGTTATAACGTCTTTACATCCAGTTACAGTAATAAATAAATCGCCTATCTTCGCTGACTCTTCCATCGGCATTACCTCGAAGCCGTCCATTACTGCTTCAATAGCTCTTACCGGATCAATTTCTGTAATTATAACTTGTGCTCCGAGACCTTTTGCTCTCATAGCGCAGCCTTTACCGCACCATCCATATCCGGCAATAACAACATATTTTCCAGCAACAATTAAATTAGTCGTTCTATTTATTCCATCAAATACCGACTGACCTGTTCCATAGCGATTATCGAAGAAATGTTTACACTGGGCATTATTAACCATGACCATAGGGAATTTCATCTTTCCTTCATTGTTCATAGCCTGCAATCTAATAATACCCGTCGTTGTTTCTTCGCATCCGCCTATTACATACTGAATCTTATCCTGCATTTGTGTATAAAGCATGTGAACTAAATCGCCACCGTCATCTATGATAATCTGGCAATCGTTATTAAGAACAGCCTTGATATTTGCAAAATATTCTTCGTCTGTGCAATCATACCATGCAAACACTTCTAGTCCGTCTGCTACAAGAGCCGCTGCTATGTCGTCTTGAGTTGATAGTGGATTTGATCCTGTGACGAACATCTGCGCCCCACCAGCTTTAAGTACCTGGCAAAGGTATGCGGTCTTCGCTTCTAGATGTACCGAAAGTGCAATTCGTATTCCCTTAAAAGGAAGCGTCTTTTTAAACTCTTCTTCCAGAGAATTTAATAGCGGACAATTTCTTCTTACCCATTCAATTTTTTGATAGCCTGATTCGGCCAAGTTAACATTTTTTATATTGCTCATTATTTCATCATTCCTAAACGTTTTGAACGTTTAGCACACTCCTTGTATACTTTTTCTTCATCAATCGTTAAGAATTTTCTATCTTCCATTAAGATTTCGCCATCAACGATTACTGTTTCAACCTCGCTGCCATTTGATGAATAAACAAGACCTGAAACAATATTATTTTCTGGCTGGAACTGTGGCACCTTAAGATCAAGGATAATTATATCGGCAAGAGCGCCTACCTTTATTTCTCCGATTTGACCTTCTTTTCCAATTGCCTTAGCTGCGTTAATTGTCGCAAACTTAAGTACGTCCTGGGCGCTTATGCATTGTGCTTTTTTATTTGCTCCTTTGTAAACGAGTGCCGCTGTACTCATCTCGGCGAACATATTTTGAGTATTGTTGCTTCCCGGACCGTCTGTTCCTAAACAAAGGTTTACGCCTTTTTCAAGCATCTTCTCTGCCGGCGCAAAACCGTTACCGAGTTTCATGTTGCTCTTTGGATTAAGTGCAACGCTTACTCCATGTTTAACGAATATATCTATGTCATCTTCCGTTGCATTTACGCAGTGAGCCGCAATTGTAGGAACATCAAACACCCCTATATCTTCTACATATTTAATCGGTGTCACCCCGTTTGCCTCTATCATATTAGCTACTTCTGACTCGCTTTCAGAAAGATGGATATTGTTGCCGATATTATATTTTTTTGCGGTATCTGTTAGTTTTTCTAAGTAGTCTTTCATGCAACTATAAGGCGCATGTGGTCCCATCCAAAAACCAACTCTTTCTTCGCCTTGGAACAAATCTATTTCGCTTACAACTTGCCCATATTTCCAAAGTGATTCTTCCGAGTTTGCTTCTCCAGAAAGTCCTCGTGTAATAATCGCTCTAATTCCTGACTCGTACGCTGCCCCTACTGATGCAGACCTTTCTCCCGTCTTTACGCCCTGTGCAGACTTTATGTTCATGTCTACGAAGCATGTAGTTCCTGTCCTAAGCATCTCCATAATTCCAAGCAATGTTCCCCAATAGCTATCTTCTTCGGTCAAGCCCTCTTCAACTCCTAGCACATTTTCAAGCCAATCCCAAAATGCCTGGTCGTCTGCATAATTTCTAAAAAGCGACATATACGCATGCGTATGCGCGTTAATGAGTCCCGGCATAACTAATTTTCCCTCGCCGTTTATAGTTTTCTCAGGCACAAACCCTTCTGGCGCTTCCTCTAAAGAAACTATTTTCTTACCGTCAATATAGATGTTTTTTTCTTGTACTACAAAATCCCCTGCCACATCCAAAAGCAGAGTTTTTGCGTTTTTTACTAATATTTTCATGTGTTCTATTTTATATTAAACCAACCTTTAAAACAACCCACCAGCAAGGTATAATAATAGGTAGATTTTCTAGGAGAAATGAAAAAATGAGTAAAATTTTACTTACTGGTGGAGGCACGGCGGGACATGTTACCCCTAACATTGCTCTCTTTCCTTACCTCAAAGAAGCTGGTTTTGAAATTGAATATATGGGTTCATATGACGGCATCGAAAAGAGCCTGATTGAAAAAGAAGGTATCCCTTATACGGGAATCTCTTCTGGTAAGTTACGTCGCTATTTTAATGCGAAAAACTTTACTGATCCTTTCCGCATAATGAAAGGTTACTTTGAAGCAAAACAACACCTTAAAAAATCTAAACCTGATATCATTTTTTCTAAAGGTGGCTTTGTGTCGGTTCCTGTTATCTATGCCGCATCAGACCTTAAAATTCCTATAGTGATTCATGAATCGGATCTTACTCCTGGACTTGCAAATAAGCTTTCAATTCCGAAAGCTACAAAGGTTTGCTATAACTTCCCAGAGACAAAAGATTTTGTTCCAAAGTCAAAATCTGTTCATACTGGTCTTCCGGTTCGTCAGTCCCTTTTAACAGGCAATCCTCATAAGGGTTATGAATTTTGTGGCTTTGACGAGGATAAACCTTTACTTATGGTAATCGGCGGAAGCCTTGGTGCTAAATGTATTAACGAAATCGTTCGTGAATCTCTTGATGAGCTTCTTAAAACTTTTTATATCGTCCATGTTTGTGGAAGTGGAAAAGTTGACGCCTCTTACAACAATATGCCTGGCTACAAACAATTTGAATACGTTGACGAAGAACTTCCTGATTTGTTTGCGGCTTCATCTTTAATTATTTCCAGAGCTGGTGCAAACGTAATTTATGAAATTCTAGCATTAAAAAAGCCTGCTTTGCTTATTCCTCTTGGGACAAATCAAAGCAGAGGTGACCAAATATTAAATGCTCAGTCTTTTAAGCGCCGTGGTTTTTCGGAAACTCTCTTAGAAGAAGAGCTTAGTCGCAACTCCTTAATTAATGATATTTTAGAAATTACTGCTAATAGAGAATCTTATATAAACGCTATGTCTAAAGCTGATGAAATCTTTGCTGCTAGCAAAGTGGTATCAGTCATCATGGAAGTATTAGGAAAATAACATGTTCAAACTACTTACTAAAATTTTTATTAAAGACAGTGAAAATACTAGTAATGTAAAAGTTCGTCAAAACTATGCCACGCTTTCAAGTATCTACGGCATAGTACTTAATGTTCTTTTGTTTATTGGAAAATATATTGCTGGTGCGATTTCAGGTTCGGTTGCTATCATAGCCGATGCTTTTAACAACCTCTCTGATGCTGGCTCATCAGTTATTACTTTGCTTGGATTTTTGCTCGCTGGTAAAAGGCCTGACAAATACCATCCTTTTGGACATGGTCGAATCGAATAT
This sequence comes from Lachnospiraceae bacterium, assembly GCA_045616165.1. Lineage (GTDB taxonomy): Bacteria > Bacillota > Clostridia > Lachnospirales > Lachnospiraceae > RGIG5612. Next base: position 50,050 of record JAZLGF010000021.1, on the reverse strand, counting down.
CTTACCGGACTTATCATCAGCGCTATTATTATTGTAGTTGGCGTTGAACTCGGTATTTCTTCTGTAAAGAAAATAATTAATCCTGAGCCTATCGAGATTAGTCTCATTCCTGTTTTAATTATGGTTGCGGCTATTCTCGTTAAGTTTTACATGTTTACTTATAACCGTTCGGTTGGTAAAAAAATCGGTTCTGCCGCTTTAACCGCTACTGCAACCGACTCCCTTACCGACTGTATTGCAACTTTAGTTACATTAATTTCAATTGGCATTTCATTTTTCTTTAAGATTAATGTCGACGGCATTGCCGGACTTTTAGTTTCTCTCTTTATTCTTTATGCCGGCATTTCTTCAATAAAAGATACGTTATCACCTCTTCTTGGTCAGCCGCCTGAACAAGAGCTTGTCGATAATATTGAAAACTGCGTGCTTGCTCATCCTGAGGTTAAAGGCATCCATGATTTAATCGTGCATGACTATGGGCCTGGTCGTCTTATGATTTCTCTTCATGCAGAAGTTGATGGCGATGGCGATATTTTCGAGTTACATGATGCAATAGATCTTGTTGAAAACGAACTAAATGAAAAATTCAATTGTCTTTCAACAATTCACATGGACCCTATCGAATCTAATAATCCTGAGGTTATTAGATTACGGGAAAACACGCTTGAAAAAATTCACGAACTTTATCCAGAAGCTTTGATTCATGATTTTAGAATAGTGCCGGGTCCAACTCATACAAATCTTATTTTTGACTGTGTTCTTTCTATGGACGAAAAAATTTCTGACGAAGATGCGGCCAAAAAAATATCCGACCACATACATAATGCATGGCCGGAATATTTTGCTGTTATTAAGATTGATAGAAGTTATACAGGACAGTAATTATAATCTACTTTTTATTTCTGTTATCGCGCTTTCTAATTTTTCTTTATCTTGCTCACCTGGAGTCCACATGCCAACTGCATGATCATTTTCATATCTTGGAATCAGATGTATATGAAAATGGAATACGCTTTGGCCTGCTGCCTCATTATTATTTTGCAAAACATTAAAACCGTCTGCCTTAAAAACATCTGTCATAACTATTGCCATTTTCTTTGCAAGCTTGTATGCCTTTGCTAAAACTTCCTCATCTATTTCATAGATATTTGCATAATGCTCTTTTGGCAAAATCAAAGCATGGCCTATTGTTGCTGGGCCTGCATCAAATATTACATTAAAATCTTCGTCTTCATATAATGACATTGTCGGAATATCTCCGTTTGCTAATTTGCAAAAAATACAATCAGGATTTTTCATTCTTTTTTCCTCCTAAGAAAAGTACTGCTAATATTAATCCAAAAATAAATCCAGCGATGTGTGCCACCGCATCCACCGATGTATCTAAGAAATTCGATACGAATATAAATAGCAAAACTGTGGTAACTCTAAACCACATGTTTTTGCGACTCATGCGTCCTCTATTTTTAAATGTTAGATAAACAACAACTCCAATAAGTCCATATATTGCTCCGCTGGCTCCTGCAGATACCGTAAAGTCTCCCGCAAAATAATATACCGCTGCCGATATAAGACTTGCTGCAAATCCCGAAAGCATATAAAGCAAAGCGAACTTTAAATGTCCTATTCCTTTTTCAATTGTCGTTCCTATAATTCCGAGGTAAATCATATTGCTTGCAAGATGCATTAATCCAAAGTGCATGAACATACATGTTATTAGTCGCCAAAATTCATAATGTTCAAAAATTGCCGGTCCATACGCTGCGCCCTTGCTAAGCATGTATTCTGCGCTTTCCGTATTTCCGTTCATCGCTAAAATAAGATAGACGATTACGTTTACTGCGATAAGTACAATCGTTACCCATGGCCAATTTTTTGAGCGAAGCGCCCTTTTGGTTTTCGCTGATGTAGTTTCGCTTATCGCTTGAATGATTCCTCTTTTTAAATCATAAAAATCATCCGGCTGTGTTTCATATATGTAAAGCTGTTGCTCATATTCATCTACCAGCCATAGGTTTATCCCCGGAATCTGCGCTAAACTACTATCTCTTTCCACAAAATTGGTAACAAGAATAAACAATATATTTTCTGATGGCGTTGCTTTTGCAAGTTGGCCATGAACACCTCTGATTAGTTCTTCATTAAATACTTTTCCTCCCGCACTATTTAAGAGAACGCAAAATATTTCCTCTTCACCAACTTTGTTGTACACGATATCAAAGCCACTTAGCGATGTGGCTGACGACGCAAAATTCTGATTCCCAAAATAATTACGTATATCGTTATATACTGAACCCATCTACTCTTACCAGAATTTTTTCTTTCCCTCACAGAAAGGTTGTGGACAACTTTCAGCATCTTCACAAATGCCGTTTAATTCTCTAGGCCCATTTGCTTTTCTGCACCAAATAACCATTGAAGGTTTCTCTTCATTAACTTCTTCATTTTTGTTTTCAACTTCACTCATTTTTCTTCCCTCTCTAAAGATATCATTTTAAAACGCTGTTTTTATTCGCTTGTAATTTTACCACACTTTTTGTGTAACCCAACAGTTTAGAAAATGCTACGGCCGTTAATTTCGCTAAACTCTTTTTAGATTATTATAGCATATTGTGGTAGAATCTTTGTCATGAGACTTAAAAATATTCCTGGCGCGCGTGAAGCGATTGCCGAAAGTAAATATGTAATCCCCGAAGAAGAGGGCGAATGGTCCGTTAAAAATAAGTGGCGCGAAGTTTTTGGAAACGACAATCCTGTATGGATTGAAATCGGCATGGGTAAAGGTACCTTTATTATGGAAATGGCTCGTCTTAATCCTGCAATCAACTTCGTTGGAATTGAGAAATATTCAAGTGTTCTTCTTCGCGCTGTTCAAAAGCAAGAAGATTCTATGCTAGAAAATGTGAAGTTTATCCGGATGGATGCTGAATATATTTGCGATGTTTTTGCTCCTGGCGAAGTAGATAAAATCTTTTTGAACTTTTCAGACCCTTGGCCAAAAAAACGCACTGCCAAAAGGCGCTTAACTTCTCGCCAATTTTTAGAACGATACGATAATATCTTAAAATCAAACGGCGTAATTGAGTTTAAGACTGATAACGAAGTTTTGTTTAATTTTTCTTTGGAAGAAGTAGAAGAGACAAAATGGAATTTGCTTAACGTTTCCCGTGATTTGCACAATGACGAAGCGATGTGTAAAGGCAATGTTATGACCGAGTATGAAGAAAAATTCTCAGCCAAAGGAAATCCAATTTTCAAATATATTATAAACCGTTAGTTCTCTTATCTTTTTAAATAATTCCTTGATTTTTGAGGGGCTTTATTTTATAATTTCATTTGCGTCTATCGCAAGCACCTTTAGCTCAGTTGGTAGAGCACCTGACTCTTAATCAGGGTGTCCAGGGTTCGAGCCCCTGAAGGTGCATATAAAAAGAGAAGTTTCACGAAGTGAAGCTTCTTTTTTTTTATAATTTTACTACCTACTTTATATTTTTTCGTAATTTGACATTTTCTTAAAGTATATAACAGATTATCACATGAAGCATCCCCTTCTTCCTATTAAACAAAATCAACTTTTTTTGTTTTTCGTTTAATAGACGGGGCTTATACCTTTTCTCTTAATCAGGGTGTCCAGGGTTCGAGCCCCCTGAAGGTGCAGAAAAAAATAGAAACTCCAAAAGGGGTTTCTATTTTTTCATTTCTCTAGACTATTTCAAATAATCTTGCACTATTTTCTTATCCTTTTTAGACAACGCACTTATTACTTCTGCTATTTTATTTTTATCAAGGTATGGCATTAGATGCTCAATAGCCAACTGGTCCTTTTCACTTTTTTCTCCACGTTGTTCATTAATAACAATTTTGTGAATAACATATGCTTCTGGTATTGGAACAGTTATATCCATTTCGAACATGTTAAGTGTCATTGAAAACTGTTTCAATATACCTATGTGATGAAGCGCCTGCGCATTTACACCTATATTCGTTCCAAGCACGGGTTCTGTGGCTGCACCTTTTTGTTCTATGAGAAATTCTATTTCCATAAGATCTGGAGTATATATTTTTGTGGTTCCCAAAAGAGTATCATGATCCACAGTATATCCATTTTTAGTAGCGATGCCTTCAAGGTTCACTTTTTTACCAGGCTTTCGCATGTTTTTTATGAGAAAGTCCACATCAAGCGTACGAAGGCTTGTATCAAAATCGACAAGATATCCGCTTTGCGCATATAAATACTCACACCAACTTCCTATTACTTCTACATATTGAAGCAAATCATTTTCATGAAGTAGTTTTATAAACTTCCAAAAAGCTTGATAATTCATGCCTTCCATTACTTAATAGTCCTTTCAATTTTCTTGAGTTCTTTCTCGATATCCTGTAACGATTTTTTCAAACTGCGGCGCCTTTCAATTTTAACGGCATAATCCTCAGCATCTTTTTCGTTAACATATACACTTTTTATTTTATCTCCTTCGCGGTGTTGAAGATAAAAACATTCGTGACCATTAATATTTTTTCTAGACAAATATTCTTTAGGAAGTTTATCATATTCCGCCGTCATTGTTTTTTTCATTCTTAATAATCGTTCATATTCTTCTTTTAATACATCATCTAATACTGACATGTGTTAACCTACTTTCTTGCAATATTACATTTTGTGGGTTAATCATATGATAAATCGAATTAACCTACTTGTCAATTAATTTTGTTATTGTAGGTTAATTTTAGTTTCCCTTCTCTCTTAATCAGGGTGTCCAGGGTGGGATCCCCTGAAAGGCGCCCGGGGCGCCGGTGGGAGCCCCTGAAGGTGCAGAAAAAAATAGAAACTCCAAAAGGGGTTTCTATTTTTTATCTTTACACAAACAACGGAACTAATTCTTGTTTATTAACATCAACTAATCCCAACGTCGTCATTTTAATATTTGGAATAACCGGTAAACTTACGAATGTAAGATTCATGAACGGATAAACTCCTTCGGCATGACCTATTTGCTCCACTGCTTTTCTTATCTCATAATCTTGCTGTGTCATTTCTTCCGCACTTTTTTGTCCCATAAGGCCAGCAATTGGGAGTTCTAACCCGGCCAGCACTTCTTTATTTTTTACAACAACCATTCCGCCGCCCATTTCACGAACGCGATTTGCTGCTACTGCCATATCTTCTTCATTTGTTCCGGCAACGATAAGATTGTGCGAATCATGTGCAACCGAAGACGCAATCGCACCCTCTTTTAAGCCAAGCCCCGAAATAAACCCAAGCCCTATATGTCCTGAGTTTTTATGGCGCTCTATAACCGCAAGTTTCAAAATATCCTTTGAAATATCTATCCCGTTTGAATTAGAAAAATCGAGCTTTTTAATTTCTTCATTTGTAATTATTTGGCTGGCAACAATATTAATCACTCGACAATTTCCCTCTTGTGTGCTAATTAAAAAATCTGCTGCCGAAAGCGGGTTAAGATTAAACGAATTACGCACAGCGTTCCAAACACTTTCCTGGATATGATTTTCTGGAAACGTTTTAACTTTTTTGTTTTCAACAACAGCTTTTCCATTGTGATAAACATCGCAAATTTTTAATGTTTCAAGGTCATTAAGAACTAAAAAATCTGCTTTGTAACCCGGCGCTATTGCACCAAGATCAGATAGCCCAAAATGCTCCGCGGCCTGTAAAGATGCCATTCGAATTCCCGAAAGCACTGATTTTCCATGTGCTGCTGCTAGTCGTATTATTCCATCAATATGTCCGTGTTCATTAAAATCTGCTGGATGCTTATCATCCGTAACTAACATGCACCTCCTAGAATATGGTTCATCGAAAAGCGGAAGCAAATCCTTTAGATTTCTAGCAGCCGTTCCCTGCCTTATCATAATTTTCTGGCCTTTTTCAAGCTTTTCCATAGCCTCGGCTAAAGATGTACACTCATGGTCATCTACAATCCCAGCCGAAATATATTTATCCAGGTCATGTCCACTTAGCATCGGAGCATGTCCATTAATTATTTTTCCTGATTTTTTTGTTACATCAATTTTGCGAAGAACATCTCCGTCATTAAACACTACACCCGGATAGTTCATCATCTCCCCAAGCCCTAATATTCTTGGGTTATCTAAGAGACTAACTATATCATCGGCGCTTAAAGACGCCCCCGCTTCATCAAATTTTGTCGCCGGAACACATGACGGGACCATAAAGTAAATATTCATTGGAACGTTTTTGGTCGCTTCAAGCATATATTCTAATCCGTCTTTTCCCGCCACATTAACTATCTCATGTGGATCAGCGATAAGCGTTGTTGTGCCACATGCTAAGCAAACTTTTGCAAACTCGGATGGCTCTATCATTGAACTTTCTATGTGGATGTGTCCGTCGATAAAGCTAGGGCAAATATATTTTTCGTCCATGTCTCGCACACAATCAGCATCTTTGTTCTCATATGCGCCAACGCCAATAATTTTTTCGTCCTCAACAAGAACGTCTGCGTCAACGACTTTATCTATAAAAACATTTACAACTTTGCAATTCTTAAATAGTGTTTTCATACTGTTCCTTAACTTCTTTTGCTATATCATCAAGATAGCTTACAACTTCTATTACATCTTTATCGGTTGTGTTGCCGTTAATCAAACACAGTCTAACAACCCTCATTCCTCTTAATACAGTTGTGACAATATATGCAAGTTTTCTTTCATTTATTAGTTCCGTTATTTTTGTGTTTATTTCATCATAATATTTACTGTCGATGTCTTTTGGTTCATATCTAAAGCATATAGCTCCGCACATCGGTTGCGATACAATTCGCCAATCTTTTCGCTTTAAGATTTCTTTTTTTGCAACATTTGCGTTAAAAAATGCGTAGTCTACAACATCTGAGAGCAAATCGGTTCCCATAGCTTGTACTGTAAACCACCATTTTATTACTCTTGATGGACGGCTCATCTCAATACCAAGATCCCATCCGTCTGTATGATCTGCTTCTATGATATCGGATAAATATTCTGGATGCTCTGCGAATGTAGTAACAAAAGTTTTTTTATTTTTTGCAATTACGCAGCTACAACTATATGTTTGCATTGCCCATTTATGCAAATCCCAAGAAAATGAATCTGCGTTTTCTATTCCCTTTGCATAATTTCTATAAATATCTGAAAGCAATATTGAACCGCCATAGGCCCCATCAACATGCATCCACATATTATATTTTTCTTTTATTATTGAGACTGATTCTAATGAGTCAATTGCACCTGTGTTTGTGCTTCCTAATGATGCAATAACTAAAAACGGCTTTTTGCCAGCTGCTATATCCTCTTTTATAGCTTCCTCTAACAAATCCAGTCTGATTTTATATTCATCATCACTTTCTATTATTTTGATTTGATCAGACCTAAGGCCCATAAGCTTAAGGCCTTTACGAACGGAACTATGCGTTTGGTCAGATGTGTATGCAACGCCTATTGCATACTCATCTTCTGTTAACATGTTTTCTCTTGCAGCAATCATTCCTGTTAAATTTGACAAAGAACCACCTGATGTAAATATGCCTCCGCAATTTTCGTCAAAGCCTGCCAAAGAGCCCATCCACCTAATCATTTTTTCTTCTATTAAAGAGGTTCCCGGCGCTAAAGAATATCCTGCAGCATTTACATTATAAATATCACTGAGGACACTACCGGCAAGTGAGTACGGTGATACCCCAGAAGTAACAAACGAAAAGAATTTAGGATGCTGCAAAGACATACTTTTTGAGAAAACATTTTCAACAAGTTCATCGGCAACTTCCTTCATCGGTCTGCCTTTTCTACTAATAGGTGTATCAATAATTTTTTGGGAATTTTCTTCAGATAACTTCTCAAAAGGCTTCATCTCTCTTATATGCGCAGACAACTTAAGATACTCTTTAAGATAGTTCGAAATTTCATCTACCTGTTTTTCTCTTAATTCCTGAAGTTGTTTTTCATATAGTTCTCTATCTAGCATGTCTTTCTCCCTTTTATAACAAGAAGCCTCTATGAGGCTTCTTGGAAGTGTTATGATTTTTTATTATTTTATTTGTATTAGTCTATTCCTACCTTTGTTTTTAACTTTTGAACTTCTATTCGCAATGTATCAATAGCACTGGAGAAAATTTTTCTATTGCTTTCTCTTTGATTGCTTTCGATTGTTAAGTCGCTATCTAATCTCTCCACTGCATCTTCCAAAGCTTCAAGTCGTGTTTCAAGGGCTTCAAGGCTATCCTTTAAACCGCTTATATCAGTTCCTTGTTCCGTTACTGTACTTTGAAGATTTCCTATTGAAGTTTCATTTGTACCAACTCTATTACCTAACGCAGTATCTGCTCTCTCTAACTTTCGATCTTTTTCAGCTAACTTTCGATCTTTTTTAGCTAACTCTTGATCTTTTTCATCTAACGCTTTATCTTTACTATCTAACTCATTATCCTTAGCTATTCTGTCTGCAGTCTCTTGTTTCAAATTCTTATCAAGATTGAATAACTGTTTTCCGTAGAAAGATAATGTGTTGAAAATTATCTTAACGTTATTTGCAAGTTTTTTAATAGAAAAATCTTGCCAATCTAAACGTTTGAAAATAGTTTCGATACTATCTGCGTCTTTGGTAAGTTTTTCATCGATTGCTGCAAGTTCTTCTTCAAGTTCTTCTGCAAATTTTTTATATTCTTCTTCGTGCTTTGCAATCTCTTTTTTGTTTGCTTTTGTGTCGCCTTTAAGTTCATCAACCAAATCATTTGTATAGCCGATAAGCCAATTAATTCTTCCATTAATATCATCAACTTCTTCTTGGCTGAGGTCACCTAAAAGTACTTTTTCAACATTAATTTCTGCTGTTTCAGTATTAACAGTTGCGCTCTTTGTAGTGCTTGTTTTCTTTGTACTTGTTGTCTTTGTGCTTGTATCAAAAATTATTGAGCCCTCTTCCAGTTCACCTTCTTCGAAAAATCCACAACCAGTAAGACAAATTGCTGAAAGTGCAACTACTAAGATAATTGCTAATATTTTTTTCATTTTATATCCTCTTTTAATTTTATTTTCATATCAAAAATACACATGTTGTGGAAAAAAAATATCATACCACCATATACATGGTCAGTATGATATATTTTTCTCGTTTTGTCAACATTCTCTAGCTAACTTTTTATTTACTTTCAGCTTTCTTCTCGTCGTCAAGAAGTCCTGCTTCTTTATGTGTGTGGAAACGATTTACATATGTTGTAGCAAGTGCTAATCCAAGGATAAATTTATTGAAAGCGCCAAATTTCAAAACCACGAAAATAAATCCGCTAACTTCTGGCACCATGTTTTGCGTAAGAAGAATACAATCCATTAATCCGGCTATGAGCAACATTACAAGTGCTATATATAAAAGTACTTTGTTTTGATTAAATTTATGTAAACGTCCTGCTACATATGCAACTGGTACTGTGCAAAGAACATTGATTATTACCGATACTGTACTAACCGGTGATGTCTGGCTGCCATAAGCATACAATGCCAAAGATACAGCAAAAATTATAAAGGTATAGCGAAGCATGTTTCCATGAGGCTTTTTATATCCGAATAGCGCATACAAAAATACTATGACATATACAATCAATGAAATAATTGACAAAACTGTTTGCTCCTTCAATCCTGGATTAAAAGAAACTACAAGCCAGGCTATTGTTGATAAAAATCCTAATAACGTAAGCGCCTGAATTACATACATTAAAATTTTACTGTTGTTTTTCATTTTGTTCTCCTTCTATACCTATATGTATATCACTATTTTACTGAAAGTTTATTTATGTATCAATATTTACTTTGCAAGTTCTAGCAATGTATCTCCATCAATTCGATAACTCGTCCATTCATCCATAGGTTTTGCACCTAAAGATAAATAAAAATCAATGCTCGGTTTATTCCAATCTAAGCACCACCACTCAAATCTACCGCACCCTCTCTCAACTGCTATCTGTGCCAGTTTCTTAAAAAGTGCTTTGCCATAACCTTTACCACGATGTTCTGGCTTAACATATAAATCTTCTAGATAGATTCCTGCTCTTCCTAGAAACGTTGAAAAGTTATGGAAGAATAATGCAAACCCTACTTCTACGCCATCTTCTACTACAAATATAACTTCCGCTTTTTTCTTCTCGAAGATCCATTCTTTATAAATCTGCTCCGTTGCTATTACCTCATCTAGCATGTTTTCATATTCAGCCAGTTCTTTAACAAAGCTCAAAATCAACGCAACATCTTTTTCTTTGGCATATCTAAATTCCATGTTCTTACAGCTCCTCAAAAAAATATAATTCATTGTAATTTTTTTATCCGCATAACCTAATATTCTAAATAATTATACATTATTTTAGAAAATATAACTTAAATTAAATCCAAAATACAAATTACCCTTTGCCGAGCTGTTTTTAAGATGCTCGCGGACAGTGTAGCTCGTTCCTGGCTCGGGTTCCAACTCGCCGATAACGAGCCACACTGCTCCGCTCGCTTTCTTAATAATATACTATTTCGCTCGCGAAGCTAGCGGCGCCTGCGCTATTGAGGGCGCGCGCCGTGGCTTCGCTACTTACGGCGGGTAAATCATTCGACATCAAAACTCGGCTAGCCACCCGCCTTACTCTTTGAAATCAGTTAAAACCATAAACATTCCATGATTTATTATTAGCAGTTATGGTCCTAACCATAAACACTATATGTTATAAGCTAAGTGTTTATGGGCGAAAACTTCCTAAGTTAATAAAATATAGTGTTCTAATCCCATTAAAACCATAAACAGCTATCTTAAAATACAAGATGTTTATGGTTTTAGGTGATTTCATAAAAGTGATCTGCACCCAAAATGTTAGACAAAAGATTCGTAAACATTAAGCGATTATTTGAGACTGAATCCGATATTGTACAGGACTCTGTCCGTTTAGTTTACTTTTAATACATTCCCTAACAAAAATGAATATGAAACTTTTGAAGGCAATGCACTAATAGAATTGTTTTCTTCTGGACTTAGATAAAATTCTAAATCAGTTGGTATCGTTGTATTTGCCTCAAAAGTAAACTTTAATTTATTTTCAGATATCTCTGGTGTTATTTTAGATTGATTATTTACGCTACCATTTCCTGTCCATTCAACAATAAAAGTTTTTTCAACATCAAACTTTGAAAAAGTTGCATGAATATCTATATTTTCATTTTCTTGTAACATGCTTGAATTTAATACGAATGATAATCCATTCATATCTGAAATATCTATTTCTTCTGAACACTTATCTGGCGTAGCTGTAATAGATGTCAAATTATATCCTTCTGAAGGAATCGCAATCAAATCAATTCTTTCCAAGTTATTAGAAAGTTTATTTCTAATAACTTGAATTGTACCATTTTCCGTTATAACGTTAATTTTATGTTCTTCATTTTCAACTGTTTCAGCAAAAACTAAGGTTGGTAACAAAGTTACAACCATAACTATTGTGAGAATAATCGCCAATACTTTCTTTTTCATAGTCTTTTTCTCCTAAACTTTATTAAAAAAAGGAATTCTTATAGATAAATTATATATATTTAGCAAGGATTTCTTTGATACCTGTTGGTGAGTTGAATATGTTTTGTATTTAGAAACTGGACTTCATATCAAATTCTTTAAGTTCTTTTATTGATTCCGATTAAAAAAGCAATTAGAAAATAAGGGATTTTTAGCGAATTCGCATCCGCAGTAGTCTTGACGGTAGAGATTATATTTTTTGGAAAGTTCGATGCTCTTTTTGTAGCCTTCTTTTTTCTTGAAGTCAGCAAAGAGCCACTTTGGAGCTAGTGATGAAGAAGTGTCGCTAGCGTTAACAGTTTTGCCAATTACTAAATCTTCTGGTGTTGCCAATAAATATTCCAGCGAGGCGCCAATCTCGTTTAATAAAATTGCATTTTTATGTGGGCTTACGCTTAGCGTTGTTCCAAAATAATCAAAACCATTTTCACGGGCAATATCAGCCGTTTTTCCCAAGCGAAGATTAAAACACTGCGTACACCTTTTGCCACCTTCAGGCTCATCTTCTAAACCCGAAACAACGCTTAAAAACTCGTCATGATTATAAGGAACATCTATTAATTTAATATCCGAATTAAACTCACAATTCATTGAGTCAATTAAAGATTTTTGAACATCTAATCGTTTTATATATTCTTCTTCCGGAAAAATATTAGGATTGTAGTAAAGTACAGTAATGTCAAAATAATCTTTTAAGTAATCTAAACAATAGCTACTACATGGTCCACAGCATGAATGCAAAAGTAAAGAAGGTCTTTTCTCAAGACCTTCTAAAAGTTCATCTAACATAACTTGATAATTAAGTTTTTGAGTTACTCGCTTATCCATGTTCCGTTTTTTCTCATCTCAAGGAATTCTTTATACGCTGATTCAAAAATAGCACGCTCATTTTCATATTTAAGTAAGTAAATTGCTTCGTGATATTTATAAAAGCCCGAATCTGTAAAGTATTCTTCTTTTTGAGGTTTGCTAAAATAATTTTTTCCTGACATCAAATACCAGTGGACAGTTTTACTAACCGTATCATTTCCGGACTTAAACTCATAATTTGTATCACCAATAAATTTTATAATTGATGCGTCCGCTCCGGCTTCTTCTTTAACCTCTCTTGTAGCGGTTTGTGTAAATTCTTCATTTGGTTCTACCGTACCCTTAGGCAAAACCCATCCGTGGTATCTGTCATGGTAATTCTTAAAAAGTAATAAAACTTTACCTCGATAAATTACTACACCACCACAGCTCACTGCTTCTTTCATGTACAGTCCCTCCTGTGTGATTTAGATTTTTTAGAAAACTTCGTTTCTATTTTACATGTTCATGTGTGAACAAATGATCTTGGCAATATTCGTGGTTACCCTCACATTTAGAACAATATCTAAATGTTAATTCCGGATTAGTTAAATTAGTTCTTCCACATATACTGCATTTATGAAGCATTACTCCAGCATTATACTTTGGAGTAGCTTTTTTAGGCTCTTCTTTCTTTGTCTGAGCCTGTTTTGCCTGCGTATATGCTCTGTGTTGAGCATTATTTAAGTTTTGACTATTGTATGCATAAAAGCCATTCATCTGCTTTTTGAAATTCTTTTGCGTTGCAGACTTTCTTCTTTGCTTTCTATTCATGATAAAGAAAATTAAGAAATTAAGAAGTGAAAGCAAAATCGTAACAACATTTGTTATAGCCATCAAAAACAATTCTGAAGAAGTAATTCCTAACAGGTTTAATCCTGCCTGCATGCTTTCTGCATTATAAGTGAACAAGGAAATAAAACCACTAATAACCTGCAATCCTAAATAAGCAACATCAATCCATGCTAAAACTTTTACTCTTATTGGTAATATCCCAAAGAAGTAAACCCTAACATCAGGAAATAGCATAGCAAATGCTAAGAAAGATGATAGGTTAATATAATACGTACTTGTACTAATATTAATTGCTCCCATAGGACCATTTATTGCATAAGTAATCCAATAAATAGCCATAGAGCCTAATGTCATAAAGAACCATCCGCCGAACATATATAAATTGTACTTAAATGCTCCCATATTTGTTTCAAGGCTTTTACCTATAAAGAAATATAAAAGGAACATAAAAATAATAAATATACTAAGTCCTTGCGGAATAGTACAAACCCATGTGAACAAACGCCATACTTGTCCTTGCATAACTAGTGATGGATTAAGAACAATATAATCGTACCATCCTAATCTGGAATTTAAAAAGTACAAAATATAGCCTATAACATAGGCACCAAGTACATAATAAATTAAATTTTTAACTGCGTATTTTCCGAGTTTCTTTTCGAGTCTATTTAACATGCTTGAATTATAACATGAAAATGCTAAAATAGAAAGAACATGGAAAAAACATATAGACTGGGTGTTGATATTGGTTCAACGACAGTTAAAATCGCAATTTTAGATGAAGAAAATGAGCTTTGCTATTCTGAATATAAAAGACATTTTGCTAATATCCAGGAAACTCTTGCAGAGCTTATAAAAAATGCCAATGAAAAACTTGGAAATATTTCATTATGTCCAATGATTACCGGCTCTGGTGGTCTGCAACTTTCAAAGCATTTAAATATTGAATTTATCCAGGAAGTAATCGCTGTTGCTACTTCTACTAAGCACTATGCACCTACCACTGATGTTGCTATAGAACTTGGCGGTGAAGATGCAAAAATTATTTACTTTGGAAATAGTATAGAACAAAGAATGAATGGAATTTGTGCTGGTGGTACAGGTTCATTCATAGATCAAATGGCTGATTTATTACAAACTGATGCCTCCGGTCTTAACGAATATGCAAAGGACTATAAAACAATTTATCCTATTGCAGCCAGATGCGGTGTGTTTGCTAAAACGGATATCCAACCACTTATAAATGAAGGTGCGACAAAAGAAGATTTATCAGCATCTATTTTTCAGGCAGTTGTTAACCAGACAATCTCTGGTCTTGCATGTGGAAAACCTATTCGCGGAAATGTTGCATTTATAGGTGGTCCACTCCACTTTTTATCAGAATTAAGAGCCGCATTTATTCGCACACTTAACCTTACAGATGAAAGTGCAATTCATCCGGAAAATTCCCATTTATATGCTGCTATTGGCGCAGCTATGAATGCTACAGAAAAATATAAAATTGAATCCGAAAAATTATACGAAAATCTTAGCAACGGTATTGCTATGAAACCTGAAATAGCTAGATTAAGACCGCTCTTTTCAGACTCAGATGAATACAAAGAATTTACAAAGAGACATGAAAGTGCCGTTGTTCCTAAAAAAGATTTATCTACTTATCATGGAGAATGTTTCCTTGGAATTGATGCTGGTTCTACAACAACTAAACTTGCATTAATTGATAATGAAGGAAATCTTCTTTGGTCATTTTATTCAAACAATAACGGTAGTCCAATTGAAACAGCTAAAAAAGCACTTCGTGAGTTAATGCTTCTTATTCCATATGAAACAAGGATTACTTATTCATGTTCTACTGGTTATGGAGAAGCTTTATTAAAATCTGCTTTAATGCTTGATGAAGGTGAAGTTGAAACAGTTGCCCACTATTACGCTGCTAAATTCTTCTGTCCTGACGTTACATGTGTGCTCGATATTGGCGGCCAGGATATGAAATATATGCGGATTAAAAATGGAGCGATTGATAACGTACTTCTTAACGAAGCATGCTCATCTGGTTGTGGTTCATTTATTGAAAACTTTGCGACATCCATGAATTATTCAATCAGTGATTTTGCGCATGAAGCACTTAAAGCTAAAAATCCTGTTGATCTCGGTACCCGTTGTACTGTATTTATGAATTCAAACGTTAAACAAGCTCAAAAAGAAGGTGCAAGCGTAAGCGATATCTCTGCAGGGCTTTCTTATTCTGTTATAAAGAACGCTTTATATAAAGTTATTAAGATTGTAGATGCTTCTCAAATGGGAGATAAAATAGTTGTCCAAGGCGGAACATTCTACAATGATTCTATACTTCGTGCATTTGAATTAATTTCAGGACGTGAAGTTATAAGACCTGATATATCGGGTATTATGGGCGCGTTTGGTGCTGCTTTAATCGCACGAGAAAGATACGCTTATTCTAACTTCCCAACATCAATGCTTACATTTACAGATATACTTAACCTTGAATATACGACTTCTCTTACCCATTGTAAGGGATGCGAAAATTCATGTTTACTTACGATTAATAAATTTGATAATGATAGACGCTTTATAACAGGTAATAGATGTGAAAAACCTCTTGGAAATGCAGATGTTAATAAAAATGTCCCTAACTTGTTTAAATATAAACTTCAAAGAATCTTCGATTACGAATCATTCCCTGAATACGAAGCTCCAAACGGAGTAATTGGAATTCCAAGAGTATTAAACATGTATGAAAATTTCCCATTCTGGGCTGTTTTCTTCAAAGAGTTAGGTTATAGTGTAAAACTTTCTCCTTTATCTTCACGTGCTATTTATGAATTAGGTATAGAAACTATTCCATCAGAAAGCGAATGCTATCCAGCAAAATTAGCTCACGGTCATGTACAGTGGCTAATTAACAATGGCATAACAAAAATATTCTATCCTTCAATCGCATATGAAAGAAACGAAACTCCTGATGCAAATAATCATTACAATTGTCCAATGGTTATGTCGTATCCTGAAAACATTAAAAATAATGTTGAAGATATTGATGCTAAATTAATAGATTTTATTCATCCATTCCTTTCAATGGAAAACTTTAAGATATTTTCTAGCGGGCTTGTTAAAGTCTTTACTAAAGAACAATTTCAATTTAGTGCAGATGAAATATTAATAGCTGCTAAAAAAGGTTGGCAAGAATTAGAAAAAGCTAAAAAAGATATTCAGGACAAAGGAAAAGAAACATTAAAATGGATAAAAGAAAATAAGGCACAAGGTATCGTACTTGCAGGAAGACCTTATCATATTGATCCGGAGATTAATCACGGTATTCCAGAGATTATTACTTCTAATGGAATTGCCGTATTAACAGAAGATAGCATATCCGACCTTGGTAAAATTGAAAGGCCTTTAATTGTTAGTGATCAATGGATGTATCATTCACGTCTTTATAGAGCAGCAAATTTTGTTAAGCATAAATCAAATCTTAATTTGGTTCAGCTCTTCTCTTTTGGATGTGGACTTGATGCTGTAACAACAGACCAGGTTAATGATATTCTAACTAATTCTGGAAAACTTTACACAGTAATAAAAATTGATGAGATTTCAAACCTAGGTGCAGCTCGAATTAGAATTCGTTCATTACTTTGTGCTCTCGAGGAAATGGCTAGGGTTAAAAAGAAAAGACAAATTGTAAGTTCAGCTTATAAAAGGGTTGAATTTACAAAGAAAATGAAAGATGACGGATATACAATCCTTGCTCCACAAATGGCACCAATCCAGTTCGATCTTGTTAAACATGCATTTAATAAGTGTGGCTATAATTTCGTTATCCTTGATAATGACAATAAAGCTGCCGTTAATACTGGACTTAAATATGTTAATAACGATGCATGTTATCCTTCAACAATCGTTGTTGGTCAGATGATAGAAGCTCTTTTATCAGGAGAATATGACTTGGATAAAACTGCTCTTTTGATTACGCAAACCGGTGGTGGATGTCGTGCTACAAACTACATCGGATTTATTAGAAGAGCTCTTGCAAAAGCTAACATGTCGCATATTCCTGTTATTTCTCTTTCTTTTGGAATTGAGAAAAACTCTGGTTTTAAGGTTCCACCATCATTAATAGTTAACGGTATGTATGCTTTAGTTATCGGTGATTTATTTATGAAACTTATTTACGCTACAAGACCATACGAAATTGAAAAAGGTTCTACCGAAAAGCTCTATCAACAATATAAAGAAAAAGTTATTGAAGAAATAAACGGTAAAGGATTAAATAAAAAGTCCACTACAGCTTTATGTAAAGAAATCGTTGAAGCATTTGATAGTCTTCCACGTTCAAGTGAAGTTAAACCTAAAGTTGGTGTTGTAGGCGAAATCCTTGTTAAATTCTCACCAATGGCAAACAATAAAATAATTGATTTATTAGAAGCTGAAGGTGCTGAAGGCGTTATGCCTGACTTCTTAGATTTCTTATATTACTGTTTCTATAATGGTTATTTCAAAGTAGATAATTATAACGCCGGATTTAAAACGGCTATAACTTCTGCATTGCTTCTCAGAATAATGGATTACTTTAGAAAGCCTCTTGTTAAGGCGCTTAGTAACAGCACTCATTATAATGGTCCTGCTGATATTAAACAGTTAGGCGAAATGGCTTCAAAATATGTATCTTTAGGAAATCAGTCTGGTGAAGGTTGGTTCTTAACCGGAGAAATGCTTGAACTTATCAACAGTGGTGTTAAAAACATTGTTTGTGTTCAGCCTTTTGGATGTCTTCCAAATCATGTTGTTGGAAAAGGCGTTATTAAAACTTTACGTACTGATCACGAAGATGCAAATATCGTTGCTATAGATTATGACCCTGGAGCTTCAGAAGTAAACCAGCTTAATCGTATTAAGCTTATGCTCTCTACTGCAAAAGCTAATCTTCCAAAGCCAGAAGAAAAAGAAATAACTTTAATCTAGCTTAATCAATCTGCCAATCGATTGGCGTGATTTCATGTGCTTTTAAGAATTCATTACATTTTGAAAAATGTTTGCATCCAAAGAATCCGCGATAAGCTGAAAGCGGAGATGGATGGGGAGCTTCTAAAATTAAATGATTAGGATTTGTTAACATTTTCTTTTTTTCCCCAGCTGGTCTTCCCCAAAGCAAAAATACTATAGGTCTGTTCTGTTCGTTTAAAATTTTTATTGCAGCATCTGTAAATTGTTCCCAACCAATGCCACGATGAGAATTTGCATTATGTGCACGTACACTTAAAACTGTATTTAGAAGAAGGACACCTTGATTTGCCCATTTTTCTAAATAACCATGATTAGGTATTGTACAGCCTAAATCATCATGAAGTTCTTTATAGATATTTTCAAGAGAAGGTGGTATTTCAACACCTTTTCTTACAGAAAAACAAAGACCATGTGCTTGATTATCGTTATGATATGGGTCCTGGCCTATAATAACAACTTTAACATTTGAAAGCGGCGTTAAACTAAATGCGCTAAAAAGTTCTTCCATCGGTGGAAAACATTTATAATTTGCATATTCTTCGCTAACCTTATTATAAAGTTTAGCATAATACTCTTTCTTAAATTCTGGGTTTAAGGCATCAAGCCAATCCGCGCAAATTTCAGCCATTATTTTTCCTTTTTATTTTTATCTGTAAGCTTTTTCCATATTGGAAGCTGGCTTAATTTAAGATGGGAAATATTTTCTGGTTTTTCTGGTTTAACTCCTTCTTGTCCGGCTTCTTCGAATGAAATACGTGTAGTTGATGTTAAATCATTTTCACTACTAATAGTTGCTGCCGATTCAAGTTCAATCCAAAAAGCAACACCATCAATCATATTATAAACACCACAATTTTTATTTAGTGTATCACAAATAGCTTTAACTATAGAAAGTCCAAGTCCACTACCACCATAAGCTCTAGAACGAGCTTTATCAACTTTATAAAATTTACCCCAAAGTTTTGGAATTTCATCTTCAGGAATATTATCGCCTGAGTTATATACAGTTACTCGAACATTTTCTTTAAGTTTTTCAACATTTATTCTTATCGTTTTGTTTTCATCTAAATGATTAAGGGCATTATTAAAATAATTAACTAAAACTTCTTCAAATAAAAACTCGTCAGACCAAACATAAGCTACATCTTTATTGTTAAAGTATACATTAACACCTTTTTCTTCTATCAATACTGACATAGTATTTAAGAATCCATTAATAACTTCTACAACATTAAATCGTTCAAGTGTAACGGCACTTCTTCCTTCTTCAAGCTGGTTAAGAGTTGAAAGTCTCTTAACGATAAGGTTCATTTTTTCAGCTTCATCTATAATTACATTACAATAATATTCTCTATCTTCTGGGTCTTCAAATATTCCTTCTTTAAGGCCTTCTGCATAACTTGAAATCAAAGCTATAGGTGTTTTTAGTTCATGATTAACGTCAGACATGTATTTCTTTCTTGCTTCTTCAAGTTCTGTTTTCGTTTTTAATTCATTTTCTAGGTTAAGGTTTGCGCTCTTTAGATCAGCTATAGTTTTTTCAAGCTTAAAACCGATAGCATTAATATTTTCGCCAAGCATTCCGATTTCATCTTGTCTGAAATGGTTATATTCATATTTTGTTTCGAAATCACCTTCACTAACTTGCTGAGAAAATTTTGCGAGTTTTCTAATCGGCTCTGAATAATAGTTAATAAGAATGAAAATAAAAATCGCAGCAATTACAATTAACGCAAAAACTACGATAATGAAAAATTCTAATGAAACTTTTATATTATTTTGAATATTTGCATAAGAAGTTCTTGCAACAAAACTATTTCCATTTTCCAAGAAACCCCATATTTCTAAATATGTAGGCTTATTATCCATTCCATTTACAGTCTGGATTGTATATCTCTGGCTTTGTTTAATAATGTCACCATGCTCATTTCCTGAAAAAATAATTTCATTTAATCGATTATTAAGAATGGCAGAACTACCGAAAGAAAATATAGAAATTCCGGCAGGATTTTGAATTGTAAGTGAAAAAGCATTTTCTTCACAAAAAGATGCTAATTCGTTAATAGCTTGTAATCTATTTTCATCATTAGGTATATAGTCAAAATTTTCAAATGGGATATCCTCATTTGGAAAAACTTCATCCATCTTGTTATAAAGCTCGACCATTTTCTTTTGCTCATAATTTGTATAATATCTCGTTGCAAATATCATACAAAAAACAACGCCTAAAATAACTGCTAAAATAACTGCGCCTAAAATCAAACTTATGGTTTTTGTTCTAAGAGATGTCGGCTTTTTCATACCTCGAATTTATATCCCATACCCCAGATTGTTTTTATATAATCTCCACAATCTCCAAGCTTACTTCTTATTTTCTTTACATGTGTATCAATCGTACGTGCATCGCCAAAGTAATCATAGTTCCATACACTATTTAATATTTTTTCTCTTGATAAAGCGATTCCTTTATTTTCTGCAAAATAGCAAAGAAGTTCAAATTCCTTAAAACTAAGTTCTACTTCTTTTCCATCAACAATAACAACATGTGAAGTTTTATTAATAACAAGTTTTCCAACTTCAATAACGTCTTCTTCATTAAGTTTATTAGTTCTTCTTAAAATAGCATCAATTCTGGCAACTAAAATTTTAGGACTAAAAGGTTTAGTTATATATTCATCAATGCCAAGGTTATATCCGAGAAGTTCATCTGTTTCATCATCTTTAGCAGTAAGCATAATAATTGGAACAGTAGATATTTTTCTTATTTCTTTACATGTTTCCCAGCCATCCATCTTTGGCATCATAACATCTAAAATAACAAGGTCAATTTTTTTATCTTCATAAATTATATCCATAGCTTCTTCACCGTTTCCAGCTTCTAAAACTACGTAATCTTTTTTTACAAGGAAATCTTTAACGATTTTCCTTAATTTTGCTTCATCATCAACTATTAATATTTTTAATTCGTTCATAATGCCTCCTTTTAGACTAAACGATAAAATCTATAGTTATAATATCAACTAAATTTGTGAATTATTTATGAATATACCTAGAAGAATAAGTGTTCAATAATTATCTTAATTCCAATTATTATTAATATTATTCCTCCGATAATTGCTGCTGTTGTCTTAAATTTGGCCCCAAACTTGTTTCCTATTATTACTCCTAGTAAAGAAAGAATAAAAGTCGTTATTCCAATAATTAAAATTGAAGTAAATATATTAACATCATTAACACATGCAAAAGACACTCCAACGGCTAATGCGTCGATACTCGTTGCAATAGCTAAAATAAAAAGTTCGCCAATTTTAAGATGAAAAGTCTCATTCCTTTCAGGTTCTTTCCTTTCTTTTATTGCATCAATAATCATTTTTATACCGATTATTTCAAGAAGTCCAAAGGCAATCCAGTGATCAAACGCTGATATAAATTTTTCAAAGTTAATGCATACAAAATAGCCTATTAAAGGCATGACTGCCTGGAAGACTCCAAAAAAAGCAGCTATTATAATACCTGCTTTAATATCAATTTTTTTCATTGAAAGGCCTTTGCAAAGTGCAACAGCAAAGGCATCCATCGAAAGTCCTATTCCAATCAATAAAATCTCAATAAAACTCATATAAAAATTATATAATATTTGACCTTAATAAACAATTAACTTATATTAGATACATGGCTTTTGACGGTAGCTGCATAGCGGCTTTAACTTATGAATTAAATAAGGAAATTCTAGGTGGAAGAATAATAAAAATTGCTCAACCAGAAAAAGATGAGCTTTTATTAACCATAAAAAAAGAAGGTGACCAAAAAAGACTTTTAATATCTGCAAATCCTTCTCTTCCAATATGTTATTTAACGCAGTTTAATAAAGTGGCACCTCTTAATGCCCCTTCATTTTGCATGTTACTTAGAAAACATGTTCAAAACGGAAAAATAGTTAAGATTTTCCAACCTTCACTTGAAAGAATTATCAATATAGAAATTGAACACTTTAATGAAATGGGCGATATTTGCTATAAAATATTAACCATTGAATTAATGGGAAAACATTCAAATATTATCTTTAGAGATGGCGATAAAATTCTAGATTCAATTAAACATGTAAACGCCTTAGTAAGCTCCGTAAGAGAAGTTTTACCTGGACGTAATTATTTTATTCCATTTGAAGGAGAAAAAATAAATCCGCTAGAAGAAAATATTTCTTTTGAAAAGATAGAATTGGATAATACACCTCTTTCTAAATTTTTTGGTGCAAAATTTACAGGAATTAGTACAATACTTGCTCAAGAAATTTGCTCAACAGCAGATATAGATTCTGATAGGAGCGCTTCTTCTCTAACAGAATATGAAGCCAAAAATTTATTTAATGTATTTAACACATATATAAGCAAAATTAAAAACTTTGAATTTGAGCCAAATATTGTTTATGAAAATGATGAGCCAATCTTTTTTGGACCTTTTATCTTTTCAATTTATTCAAATTGTAAAATTGAAAAATATGAAAGTATATCTAAACTTTTATATGACTATTATTCGAAGCGTCAAAGTTTTACTACTATAAGACAAAAAACTTCAGATTTAAGAGGAATACTTCAAACCCTTCTTGCAAAAAATTACAAAAAATATGACCTTCAATTAAAACAAATTGAAGATACAAATAAGAAAGAAAAATATAAACTTTACGGAGAATTAATCACAGCATATGGATATAGTGTGCCTAACGGTTCTTCAGAAATGAAAACTATAAATTACCATACAAACGAAGAAATAACTATTAAATTAGATCCAACTATATCTCCTATAGAAAATGGTAAAAAATATTACGAAAAATATTCCAAATTAAAAAGAACCTATGATTCTTTATCAGAAATAATAAAAAATACAAAAGAAGAAATCGACCATCTTGAATCTATTTCGGCTTCATTAGATATAATTCAAAATGAAGCTGATATAACTGAGCTTAAAAAAGAAATGATTGATTGCGGATATATAAAGCAAAAAGGAATGCTTAGTCAAAAAAGTTCAACCAAAAAAGCTATTAAGTCCGCTCCAATGCATTTTGTTTCTAGCGATGGTCTTGATATTTATGTTGGAAAAAATAATTATCAAAATGAATTTGTATCTTTTAAGGTTGCTAATAATGATGACTGGTGGTTTCATGCAAAAAAAATCCCTGGTAGTCATGTTATCTTAAAAACAAACGGCAGTGAGCCGTCCGACAAATCTATTGAAGAAGCTGCTAGGCTTGCGGCTCATTTTTCAAAAGCAGGTGCTTCGTCTTTAGTTGAAATTGACTATGTGCAAAAAAAACATCTTAAAAAACCATCCGGAGCTAAGCCCGGCTTTGTAATCTATCATACAAACTATTCTATTTTAGCTGATACAAATATTGAGTCTATAAAGAAAGTTGACTAACTTTCTAGATTTTTTTGCATTACTTCTTTTACATATTCTCCAATTTCGTTTGTTTTTAATTCAATAACTTTATCAGCAGGAAGTACATCTAAAACATCAAAGCTCATGAGCGTTTTCTTAAATGGGAAGTTTTTCATAAGTTGTTCTGAGTTTTTAACAGTTGCAATAACAATAGGCACCTTTGCCATTTGAGCAATTTTAAATAATCCATTATGAAACTCCAATAAAGGTCTATCAGTTTTATTTCTAGTTCCTTCTGGATAAACACACACAGAAAACTTATCTTCTTTAATATAATCAGCCGCTTCCATTAAAGTTCTCATAGAACTTCTAGGATTTTCTCTATCTATTGGAAGAAAACAACATCTATGAAGAATTTTACCAAAAACTGGGTACTTAAAGTTTTCCGGTTTTGAAATATAAGTTAAATTTGCTTTTGGATTATTAAGTTTATTAATAATATCCCATGTAATTATAGGGTCAAAGTTTGCTCTATGATTTTCGACAAGTAAAAATCTAGACTCTGTTGGGATTTTTTCTAGTCCTGTAACCTTATATTTAATTCTAGCAACAAAAAGAACTATCTTAGTACATGCATAAAGCAAGAATCTAAAATACTTACTATCTTCTGTATATTTTTTCTTTTTGCTTATAAAAAAACTAGAAATTATAGAAAGAATAAACATACTAAATTAAAACTCCATAAATTAATTCTTACGTGCAGTATATTTTACTACATCAAAAATTGGTTCACCATCAATGTTTAATATACATGGTCTATCAAACTCTACCGTAATCTCATGACCAGTTAAAAACTTAGCTGTAGGATTATTAACATGACTACCATTAAAAATCTGGATAAATCCTGTCGTTATTTGAAATCTATTTGAATTATGACAAGCCATATAAGTTAATGTGCGATCTTTATTTAATCTATCTTGCATAGGAGTAACTTTCATACCACCACCAAAATATTTTCCGTTCATCGATGGCGACATCCAAACTCTATGTAAATGTATAGGCTCTTTATTATCAATTGTTACTTTAGCGTTATATGGTGAAAATTGTCCTAAAAGACCTTTAAGCGCAATTAACGTATAGTTTGATTTTACTCGTGGATTTTTCTTCTTTTCTATTTCAGCAATTCCACAAACCCATCCATCTATTCCAAATGCTACACAATTTAAGAAATAATAAGTTTTTCCATTAATTTCGACAGTAGGTAAATCTTTAAGATATTCATTAATCTTAATTGGAGCACAAGGTGTTTTATATCCTAAATCTAAAAGAAAATCATTTCCAGTTCCAATACCGAAGAAATAAATATCATTTTCCGGAAACTTATCATCACATGCATTAATAATATAATTTAGTGTTCCGTCTCCTCCACAGATATAAAGTTTATCTTCTGGTTCTAAGTTTTCAAAATATTCACTGTAATTTTTTATTTCAGTCATATTGACAAATTCTAATTCGTCTTTGACATATTTTTTAATATTATTTACAACTTTTGAACCGTTACCGTTAGATGAAAGTGGATTAAATAAAACGTAATTCTTGCCCATATGATTATTCCTTTACTTGATATTTTTTTTTGCGTTCTTTTTTAATTCAACTGCATTTTCGAGTGCAGCACTCGTTACTTTATCACTGCCTAGAAGTTTAGCAATTGCAATATTGCTTTCTTCTTCAGATAAAAGTTTAATTCCAGAAATAGTATTTCCGTTCTTAACTGATTTTTGTATTTCAAAGTGATACTGTGCCATTGATGCAATTTGTGGAAGATGGGTAATACATATAATTTGATGTGTATTACTAAGCGCTTTTAGTTTTTCAGCAACTTTGTAAGCTGTATTTCCACTAATTCCAGTATCAATTTCATCAAAAATAAGTGTTTCAATATCATCTGCTTTTGCAACAGAAGATTTAATAGCAAGCATAATTCTTGAAAGCTCTCCGCCAGAGGCAACTTTCGATAAAGGTTTTAATGGCTCTCCGGGGTTAGTTGAAATTAAAAACTCAACTTTATCAAAACCTGATGCACTAATCTTTGCTGCTTTTTCAAAATTTATTTTAAACTCACAATTAAGAAAATTTAAGTCTTCTAAATTTTCTATAATCATTGGTTCTAACTTAGAAGCACTTCTCTTTCTTTCATTAGAAAGTTTTTTTGCCTTTTCATTTACTAATAATGCTAAAGCTTTTTGTTTATCTATTAATTCTTCTCTTTTTTGAGAATAATTTTCGAACGTTTCTAGCTTTTCTTTAATATTATCAGAATACAAAGCTATATCACTAATATTTTTGCCGTATCTGTCTTTTAAGTGATTAATTAAGTTTAATCTATCCCTAACTTGTGCAAAACGCTCTGCACTAAAAGAATTATTATTTATGTAATGATTAAGATCATGTCCAACATCTTTTATAACAGAATCTAAATCTAAAATCTGTTTTCTTAATTCCTCTAGGCTATCATCAAATTTAACAGCCTCACTTATTTCTTTAAGGGCGATATTTATTTTATTAATTGCTCCATCATTTTCATCATTAATATTTAAGTTAGCTTTATTTGTATTATCATGAATTTTTTCAGCATTAGATAGCTTCTTAAATTCTATTTCAAGCTCTTCATCTTCATTTTCTTTAAGAGCTGCTTCTTCGATTTCATTAAGTTCATGAATTAAAAGTTCTTTTTCTTTTTTTAATTCATCTTCATCCATATTAAAAGCTTCAAGTTCTTTCTTTAAGGCTTTATATTCATCATATTTTTCTTTTAATTCATTTTTTGCCTTTAATAACTTTGTTCCGCCAAAATCATCAACAATATTTATATGATTTTTTGAGTCTAATAAGCTTTGATGATCATGCTGGCCATGTACATCCACAAGTAAACTCGTTACTTCTTTTAAGTTAGCTAAAGTAACCGTTTCACCATTAATTTTTGTAATGCTTGAATCTGAAGTGATTTTTCTTTTAATCGTTACATTGTTTTCGTCTTTTTCAATTCCTAGTTTATCAAGTAGCTTAAAAACTTCTGGATTCTTTGTAACAAAACTAAGCTCAACAAGTGCTTCCTTTTGACCATTTCTAATCATACCCTTGTTCGCTTTTTCACCCAAACCAATATTAACAGAACCGATAATGATTGATTTTCCGGCTCCGGTTTCACCCGTTAAAATATTGAGCCCATTTTCAAAATCAATTTCTGTTTCAGCAATTAATGCCAGATTTTTAATATGAACATTCTTTAACATTACTTAATAAGGCTTTTTATTTTTCCTATTACACACGCAGCATCAGCATCGCTCTTAGTCGCACACATAATAGTGTCGTCACCAGCAATACTTCCAACAATTTCATGAAATTTCAAATTATCTAAAGCCGCTGCAACCGCCATAGCCATACCTGAAACGGTCTTAACAACAATCATGTTGCCTGCCTGCAAAATATTAGCATATCCATCAGAGAGAATTCTTAAATATTTTTCCTTGTCAACAACTTTTGATTCTGGATAAAAATATTTACTTCCCTTTTTTGTCGGAACTTTCTCTAGATGAAGCGCTTTAATATCTCTTGAAACTGTTGCCTGAGTAACGTTATATCCCTCATTATTTAAAAGCTTAACAAGCTCTTCCTGAGTAGATATTTCATGTTCAGTGATTAATTCAATTATTTTTTCATGTCTATTTGTTTTCATGAGCGCTATTATATCATATTTCATGAATTTTATGCATTTTTTTTGCATAAAAAAAGGTGCCTAAACAGACACCTTTTCTATATATGTTTATTTAAGGATTCTAAAGATTTTCCTTGTTACATGTTGCCTTTTGCCGTTGGCCCTTTGTTTCCTCTTTTGATATTAACTACAAGGTTTACGACGATACCAAGGATAAGTGCACATGCGATTTCAGTTAATGTAACAGCACCAATTTGAAGTGTCATTCCGCCGATACCAGCGATAAGGATTGCTGATGCTGTGAATAAGTTTCCATTATCGTTAAGGTCTACTGGCTGAAGCATCTTAAGACCAGATACAGCGATGAAGCCGTAAAGTGTTATACAAACGCCGCCCATTACACAACTAGGTATTGTTGAAAGGAATGTTACGAATGGTCCGCAGAATGAGATAACAATTGCGATTATTGCTGTTGTAAGAATTGTTACTACTGAAGCATTCTTTGTGATAGCTACGCAACCTACGCTCTCGCCGTATGTTGTGTTAGGGCATCCACCAAAGAATGCACCTGCCATTGATCCAACACCATCACCAAGAAGTGTTCTGTGAAGACCTGGCTCCTCAAGAAGTTCTTTACCAATGATTGAAGATAAGTTCTTGTGGTCTGCGATATGCTCTGCGAATACTACGAAAGCTACAGGCACATAAGCAACTGCTAAAGTTGCGATATATGTTCCAGTAATTTGAGGAATTCCAGAAGAAATATTAAGGAATGTAAAATCTGGAACCCATTGCATTGCTTGGAATGCTGAGAAGTCAATTATTTGAAGGTCAACATTTCCTGTTGCATTTCCAATCAATGTAAAGATTGTTGCAACTATATAACCAGCTGCAATACCGATGATAAATGGTATAAGTTTCATCATCTTTTTGCCGAATACTGAGCATATAATTACTACGAAGAAAGTTACGAGTGCGCAAATTAAGCAAATCCAAACATGTGGTGTCATAATGAAAGCACCTGCATCTGCATCAAATGCACCTGCTAAAGAGTCGCTAATTGCGTTTCCAGCAAGGCTAAGTCCGATAATTGCTACTGTAGGTCCGATAACTACTGCAGGCATAAGGTAGTTAATCCATCTAACTCCTGCAAATTTTACTACGATAGCAATGATTACATAAACAAGACCTGCAAAGATGGCACCAATGATAAGTCCTACATGTCCAGCTTCTACTGAAACAGCTCCAGCAAATGCTGCAAACATTGATCCCAGGAATGCAAATGATGAACCTAAGAAAACAGGGCTCTTAAATTTTGTAAAAAGTAAGTAAATAATTGTTCCAACGCCTGCTCCAAAAAGGGCTGCTGATTGGCTCATGCCGTTTCCTACGATTGATGGAACGGCGATTGTTGCTGCTAAAATAGCAAGTAACTGTTGAATAGCGAAGACTAACACCTTTCCAAACGAAGGTCTATCGCTTACGTCATAAACTAAATTCATTCTTTCATCCTCCTTAAAATTTTACATTTAGTTATTTATTTCGAAGTACTATTCGTACAAATCGACTGAACAAACATCATCAAACTCAACTACTTTTACATAAACTCTTTCATTTAAGCTTGTCGGTACATTTTTTCCTACATAATCTCCTCTTATAGGAAGTTCTCTATGTCCTCTATCTATCAAAACTGCAAGCTGAACCATGCCAGGACGACCAATTGCCATTAAAGCGTCAAGCGCAGCCCTCGCAGTTCTACCCGTATAAAGCACATCATCAACTAAGATAACTTTCTTATTCTTAATATCGAATGGGATTGTAGATTCACTAAGGACTGGGTCCATACTAATCTTACTAAGATCATCTCTATAGAAAGTAATATCTAAACTTCCGACTGGAACCTTTGTTCCTTCAAAAGATTCAATATTATTTGCAAGCATTTGAGCAATAGGAACGCCTCTTCTTTTAATTCCAACGAGACAGATATTCTCCGCACCATTATTTTTTTCAATAATCTCATGTGCGATTCTCTTAAGAGCTCTTTGAACATCGTTTTCAGTTAAAAGTGTTGCCTTAAAACCCATTGTCTCTTCCTTTGCTTATGTTTCTTTAAGCTTGGCATAAATAAAGCCGCGCTTGATGCACGGCTAAAAAACTCCACAAAAAAAGCGTCCCTTGCCGGCATCTCTGTACCGAATTTAAAGGTTTTTCGATTGAGTTTATTTTACCATTTTTATATCGACAATTCAACCGATAAAATGTGGAAAATCAATTTATTTTCGCTTCACAATATGCACATCTATACGTTCCATCAATTTCATTTTTGATGAATTTATGCTTAATACCTCGTTCTACTGATGTAATACAACGCGGATTATTACATTTTTTATCTGTTATGTAATCTATTTTCTTTTCGCCCTTATTTCCGTATAAAAGTGCCAAAATTAATGCCATTCTCATATATTTACCGTTCTTTACTTGCTTAAAATAGCATGCACGAGGATCATCATCTACATCAGTATTTATTTCATTTACCCTAGGAAGAGGATGCAAAATTATACAATCTTTTCTGGCAAGTTTCATCTTTTGCGCGTTCAATTCAAAGCTATTTTTTAGGCGCTCATATTCGTCTTGAGATTCAAAACGCTCTCTTTGAATACGTGTCATATAAAGAATATCAAGTGTAGGCAACACTTCTTCTAGTGAAGTCGTTTCGACATATTCAAGATTTTTTGCTTTTATTACTTCATTTTTAACATAATCCGGCAATTTTAATTCTTCTGGAGAAATTAAAATAAATTTTACATTTTCATATCTAGAAAGTGCATTAATAAGTGAATGAACGGTTCTACCATATTTTAAGTCACCACACATACCAATAGTAAGATTACAAAATCTACCTTTTTCTTGATGAATTGTAAGTAAATCAGCAAGAGTTTGTGTAGGATGACAATGACCCCCATCACCTGCATTAATAACCGGAACTTTTACACTCTCACTAGCAAGTAATGCTGCACCCTCTTTTGGATGACGCATTGCTATAATGTCGACAAAGCAATCAGCAACTTTTACTGTGTCTGCAACTGATTCCCCTTTTGAAACTGATGATGAAAAAGAATCTGTAACACTTATAACGCCACCTCCTAAAGAAA
This sequence comes from Lachnospiraceae bacterium, assembly GCA_045616165.1. Classification (GTDB taxonomy): domain Bacteria; phylum Bacillota; class Clostridia; order Lachnospirales; family Lachnospiraceae; genus RGIG5612. Next base: position 19,590 of record JAZLGF010000021.1, on the reverse strand, counting down.
GCATAGCTGATTCAAAACTAAGCCTCGTTCTAGTAGATGGTTCAAAAAACATTGTGGCTAATTGTTTTCCTTTGCATTTATTACTATATTTTTTCGGATGTTTAATTATATCTTCTGCTGTATAAATTAAATCATCCAATTCCTTAACAGATAAATCTATTACATCAATAAGATTTTTCATTATTTTGCTCCTATCCAGCTTTCATCAGAAGGATTATTTCTAAAGTCTATTAGTTTTTGAATATCTTCTGGCTTTATATAGCCTTCTTCAGCGGCTACTTTTGCAATGCAGTCAAAATCAGTAAGCGATATATTTTTAACATTAGCTTCTTTTAGTCGATCTAATCCTTTTTTCATTCCATAAGTAAAAATTGAAACTATACCTAAGACATCTGCTCCCGCTTCTCTTAAGACATTAACAACTTCAATGACACTTCCTCCAGTAGATATTAAATCTTCAACAACTACTACTTTTTGTCCTTTTTCTAGTTTACCTTCTATTTGGTTTTGTCTGCCATGGTCTTTTGCGCCTGAGCGAACATAACCCATAGGCAAAGAAAGAATATGTCCTGTAATAGCGGCATGAGCAATTCCAGCGGTAGATGTTCCCATAAGAACTTCTACGCTCGGATAATTTTCTTTTATAAGTTTTGCTAATCCGTTTTCTACATCTTCTCTAACTTCAACTGATGTTAAAGTAAGACGATTATCACAATAAACTGGACTTTTAATTCCGCTAGCCCAAGTAAAAGGTTCTTCAGGTCTAAAAAATACTGCTTTAATTTTTAATAAATCTTTAGCTATTATTTTATTAAGTTCCATTTGTTTCTCCTTAATCTATAAATTCTTTTATGCAACGATCGTAAGCTTCTACCGGATCCTTAGCCGCTGTAATAGGTCTTCCAACAACAATATAATCAGAGCCAATTTCTTTTGCCTGCGCCGGCGTCATAACCCGTTTTTGATCTCCTTTTTCACTATCACTAAATCTAACGCCAGGTGTAACCGTTAAAAAATCTTTTCCACAATTTTCATGTACTTTTTTTGCTTCTAAAGGAGAACAAACCACACCATCAAGTCCTGCCTTTAACGCATTCTTAGCATAATGTATAACTACATCATCTATGTTTTCTTTAATAAGCAAATCTCTTTCAAGAGTTTCTTGATCCGTAGAGGTAAGTTGCGTAACAGCAATAAGTAATGGACGCGTACCATCTTGTCTAGTCAATCCCCTAATAGCAGCCTCCATCATCGGAATTGTTCCACCTGCATGAAGATTACAAATATCAACATCAAGTTTAGATAAAACAGCCATTGATTTTTCAACAGTATTAGGAATGTCATGAAGTTTCAAATCTAAAAAGATTTTATGTCCTCTTTTTTTAATTTCTCTAACGATTTGAGGTCCTTCAGCATAAAACAATTCCATTCCAATTTTTACAAATGGTTTTCTATCTTGAAATTTATCTAGAAATGCATACGTACTTTCAGCATTTTCAAAATCACATGCAACGATAACATCTTTACCCATTATTTACTCCTCCTATTATGTCTTTTAAGTTATCAATATTATATTTTTTCATCACATATGGAAGTTCTTCTATTATATCTTTGCAAACATATGGATTAATAAGATTTGCTGAGCCGATTTCTACTGCGCTAGCACCAGCTAACATCATTTCTATTACATCCTCAGCTGAACTTATGCCACCTAATCCAACAACTGGAATTTTAACAGCATTTGCCACTTGATAAACCATCCTTACAGCAATCGGGAAAATCGCAGGACCAGAATATCCTCCCATTATATTAGCAATTACTGGCTTTTTGGTTTTTAGGTCAATTCGCATTCCAAGCATAGTATTTATTAAGCTTATTCCATCTGCGCCAGAATCTTCACATGCTTTAGCAATAGAAGTTATATCTGTTACGTTCGGAGTTAATTTTATAATAATTGGTTTTGTTGTAACCTTTTTTACCGCCTTTACAACTTCTGAAGCACTTTCAGGCTTTGTCCCAAAACTCATACCACCACCGTGAACATTAGGACAACTAATATTTACTTCTATCCATCCTATTTGATCTTCAGCATCAAGTTTTTCACATGTGTAGGCATAATCCTCTATAGAAAACCCACTTACATTCGCCATAACTTTTTTATGAAAACAACTTTTTAGTTTAGGAAGTTCTTCTTTAATTACTTTTTCAACGCCTGGATTTTGAAGCCCTACTGCATTAATCATTCCCATCGGACATTCAGCAATTCTAGGTGTAGGATTTCCAAAACGTTCTTCTTTTGTTGTTCCCTTAAATGAAAATGTTCCTAAACAATTAATATCGTAAAACTTTGCAAATTCATAACCGTATCCAAATGTACCTGAAGCAGGAATTATTGGGTTATCAAGCTCTATCCCGCATAAATCAACGCTTAGCTTTCCCATAATATTTCCTCCTTTTCTAAAACAGGCCCATCTTTACAAATGCGCTTAAAACCTGTAAGTGTTTTGCATGAGCATCCCATACATGCACCAAAGCCACATCCCATACGCTCCTCAAAGCTAAATTGTCCGCTGGTTTTTGTTGCTTTATAAACTGCCTTTAGCATAGGCTCTGGACCGCAGCAATAAAAGTAAGAATAATTATCTGGCAGTGCATCTGTTACAAATCCTTTTGTTCCAATAGTTCCATCAACACTTGCCACATAAACTTTAGCTCTTAAATTAATAAATTCATCAATATAGAAACTTTCGCTTTTCGTATTAAAACCTAAAACAACCGATACATCTCTTCCTGCATTAATCAAATCTTTGCATAAACGATATAAAGGAGGAATTCCAACACCTCCACCAATTAAAAGCGGATTATCTCCACTTTTATTAATATCATAACCATTTCCTAATCCTGTAAGAATATCTAGCTTTTCGCCTGCTTTCATCTTACTTAACTGCGCTGTGCCACTACCTACAATCTTGTAAATAACCACGATTGTCTTATCGTCATAATCACAAACTGAAATAGGCCTTCTTAAATACTTGCCTTCGAGTTTAATATTTATAAACTGACCACTTGATTTTATTTCCCTAGTATCTCCACTAAGCACCATTTTATAGATGCTTTCGTTTAAGGAAATATTAGAAATAATTTCAAAAATACTTTGTTTCATTTTTCCCCTTATGAATCAATTGTTGAAATAGTTAATGTTGTTTCTTCAAGAACATCTAACAAAACTTTAACTGTATCTAATGATGTAAGTATTGTTACATTGTTTTCTGTTGCAAGTTGTCTTATTTGTATACCATCAGTTTCTTGCGACAACGAACCTATATCCCTTGTATTAATTACATAAGCTATATGGCCTTGCCTAATAGAATTTGTAATCTCTTCTGGATCATCGCTAATTTTTTTAAGTACATGCGTTCTAATATTATTTTCTTTAAGAAACTTAGCTGTACCAGAAGTTGCTTCAATATTAAATCCAAGATTATAAAAACGTCTTACTAATGGTAATGCTTCCTCTTTATCCTTGTCTGCAATTGTAACAAAAACAGTTCCATAATTTTGAACATGTGTACCCGATGCTTGTAGCGCTTTATAAAGCGCACGGTTAAGTTTATCGTCATATCCAATAGCTTCACCAGTAGATTTCATCTCAGGTGAAAGGTACGCATCTAATCCTTTTATTTTATTAAATGAAAATACTGGTACTTTTACATAATATCGTTTCTTTTCGTCAGGATATATATCAAATATTCCTTGTTCTTTTAATGTTTTTCCAAGAATAACCTCGGTAGCAATATCAGCAAGGCTATATCCTGTTGCTTTAGAAAGAAATGGAACTGTTCTAGATGAGCGAGGATTAACTTCAATAATATAAACATCCTCTTTTTCATCTACAATAAATTGAATATTGTAAAGTCCAATTATTCCAATACCAAGTCCTAATTTTTTAGCATACTGCAGAATAATTCCTTTAACTTTATTTGAAATACTAAATGTTGGATATACGCTTATTGAGTCTCCAGAGTGAATACCTGTTCTTTCAACAAGTTCCATAATTCCTGGAATAAATACATCTCTGCCATCGCATATAGCGTCTACTTCAACTTCTTTTCCTTGAATATATTTATCTACCAAAACAGGTTTATCAGCATCCACTTCAACAGCTGATTTTAAGTAATGACGAAGTTGCTCTTCATTAGCAACAATCTGCATAGCTCTTCCGCCTAAGACAAATGAAGGACGAACAAGAACCGGATATCCTATTTCATTTGCTGCTTTTACTCCATCTTCAATCTTTGTTACAGCTCTTCCTTTAGGCTGTGGTATTCCTAGCTCTAACAATATTTTTTCAAAGCAATCACGGTTTTCAGCTTTTTCGATAGCATCGCAATCCGTACCTATAATTTTTACGCCCTTTTTCATCAACGGCTCAGCAAGATTTATCGCAGTTTGTCCACCTAGTGAGGCAATAACACCTTCAGGATTTTCATAATCAATAATTGACATAACATCTTCAGGTGTTAATGGCTCAAAATATAGTTTATCTGCAGTTGTATAATCAGTCGAAACTGTTTCAGGATTGTTATTAATGATAATAGCTTCGTAACCCGCATTTTTTATTGTCTGCACTGCATGTACCGTTGAATAATCAAACTCAACACCTTGTCCAATACGAATTGGGCCTGCTCCAAGTGTGATAATTTTTTTATCGTTAGAAAGTCTAGATTCGTTTTTGAATTTATCATCAACTAAATTAATATATGATGAATAAAGATATGCAATATATTTTCCAGTATGCAAAGTATCAACCATTCTAAAAATTGGTGTGATTTTATTTTCCTTTCTAAGAGATGTGACTTTATTTTCGGAAACATTCCAAAGACGAGATATATACTTATCAGAAAATCCAAGTATCTTAGCGGCCCTAAGAGTATTAATATCTTCTTTATTTGCCAAAAGCAATTTTTCCATATCAACAATTCTTTTGATTGATTCTAAGAACAATGTAGTAATCATTGTTACATCGTGAATTTGTGATATGCTCTCATCCCTACGTAAAAGTTCTGCCACTGCATAAAGATTATCAGACTTAAATACTTTTAAGTATTCATAAATTTCATCTGTGTTCATGTCATCAAATTTAGACATATATAAGTGATAAGTACCAGTTTCTAATGAACGAACTGATTTCAAAATACATTCTTCTAACGAAGAACCTATACCCATTACTTCTCCAGTCGCTTTCATTTGTGTACCTAAAATATTCGTTGCATCCTTAAACTTGTCAAATGGGAATCGTGGGAATTTAGCAACTATATAATCAAGTTCCGGCTCCATAGAAGCCCTACCACCTGCAACTTCAATTTCCTCAAGTGCCATTCCTAAAGCAATTTTTGCTGTAACTCTTGCAATTGGATATCCACTTGCTTTTGACGCAAGAGCCGAGGAACGAGAAACTCTAGGATTAACTTCAATTAAATAATATTCACTTGTAGTCGGATGCAAAGCAAATTGTACATTGCAACCACCTGAAATTTTTAATTCTTTAATTATTTTAATTGCGCTGTCATTTAACATCTTTTTGTCTTCATCAGAAAGCGAAAGAATTGGTGCTACTACGGCAGAATCACCCGTATGAACACCTACAGGATCAATATTTTCCATTCCACAAATAGTAATTGCTTTGTCGAACGAATCGCGCATAACTTCAAATTCTATTTCTTTGTAACCCTTTACACTCTTTTCAATTAAAACTTGATGTACTGGTGAAAGCTTAAAAGCATTAATACCAATTTCTACTAATTCTTTTTCGTTTTCAGCAAAGCCTCCCCCAGTTCCACCTAAGGTGAATGCTGGCCTAAGAACTACCGGATATCCTATGTTGCTTGCAGCTATTTTAGCTTCTTCAAGATTGTATGTGATTTCAGAAGGAATAACTGGCTCACCGATTGATTCGCACATTTCCTTAAAAAGTTCACGATCTTCTGCCCTCTCAATACTTTCACCACTTGTACCTAAAAGTTCTACACCACATTCTTTTAAGATACCTTTTTTTTCTAACTGCATAGCAATGTTTAATCCAGTTTGACCACCAATTCCCGGAACAATTGCATCTGGTCTTTCATATCTTAAAATTTTGGCAATATATTCAAGTGTTAAAGGTTCCATATAAACCTTATCCGCAATAGTAGTATCTGTCATTATTGTTGCTGGATTAGAATTGCACAAAATAACCTTGTACCCTTCTTCTTTCAAAGCCAAACAAGCCTGGGTGCCTGCATAGTCAAACTCTGCGGCTTGGCCAATGACAATAGGTCCTGAACCAATTATTAAAACCTTTTTAATATCTGTCCTTTTTGCCATTTCTTATTTTCCTCCGTAAACTATCTTCCCGTCATGTACGGTTAAAATACATTTCCCAAAAACTTTCATATTTTCAAATGGTGTTGACTTTCCCTTTGATACAAAATTTTCTGGTTTTATTATATCTTCTTCATCTAAATCCCATATACTATAATCATTTTTCACTGGGATACTAAATCTCTTTTTAGGGTTATCGCATATAAGTTCAACTAATTTTTCTATATCAATTACACCCTTTTTAACAAGATAAGTATACAAAAGTGGAAAAGCTGTTTCGATACCAACAATTCCAAAAGCACTTCCTTTTAATCCCTTGCTTTTTTCCTCCATGCTGTGCGGCGCATGATCCGTTGCAATCATATCTATAGTGCCATCTTTAATTCCCTCAATTAATGCAAGCCTATCTTCCTTCGTTCTTAACGGAGGATTCATCTTGAATTTTCCATCATCTTGCAAATTGTCCTCGTCAAGCAAAAGATAATGTGGTGCTGTTTCGCAAGATATATTAACACCTTCTTTTTTTGCTTCGCGTATTAGTTCTACGCTTTCTTTACATGAAATGTGACACACATGATAAGCACAATTTGTCTGTTTTACGAGTGAAATATCTCTTTTTATTTGTTTCCATTCACTTTCGCTACAAATTCCTTTATGACCGTAATCTTTTGCATAATTTCCATCATGAATATATCCACCATGAAGTAACGTATTATCTTCGCAATGAGCCACAATAATTTTGCCAAGTTCTTTTGCTTTTAGCATAGCCAAACGCATAAGTTCTTCAGATTGCACTCCTTTTCCATCGTCAGAAAAAGCAATAACTTCATCTGCCAGAAAATCTAAATCTGCTAATGATTCTCCTAGTTCACCTTTTGTTATTGCTCCATACGGATACACGTCTATAACAGCACTATTTTCAATAATATTTTTCTGAATATTAAGGTTTCTTATGCTATCTGGTACTGGATTTAGATTTGGCATTGTACAAACCGCTGTGTAACCACCTTTTGCCGCAGCCATAGAACCAGTTTCAATAGTTTCTTTATAAGAAAAACCGGGTTCACGAAAATGCACATGCACATCGCAAAAACCCGGGAAAACACAATACTTTTTATTTGATGAAAGAAAAGACAATACTGTATCCTCAAGAGTAAAATCATTTGGAAAACAGTCTTTAGTATAGTAATTAATAAAGTCTTTTTTGTTCATAATAAAAACCTTGCCGATATAGGCAAGGCAACATACACAAACAGATAAAAACTCTAAAATTATCCAATGTAACTTATTATCTTGCCGATATCTCGTATCGATTTAAAGATTAAAATTATTTTACTATCTATAAAGTGTGATGTCAAGAAATTGAAGCTTTTACAACATTTTGATAGAGTCTTGCACGATTTTTTCATCAAATCCGTAAGATTTAAGAAGCTTTATAGCATTCGAAGAATTAGAAGGTCCTTCTTTTAGTTTATAATCAAAAAGAACATTATCGCCTTCAATATGCTCACTAAAGTGATAATTAAGCATATCGTCTTTTAATATTTGTGTAAGCTCTATATCATGTGTTGCTGCAAATACAAGAGCATTTTTAGTTGAAAGATTTTTTAATATCTGACTTGAAGCTGCAATTCTTTCTTTAGTATTTGTACCTCTTAATACTTCATCTATAAAACAAAGTACCGGTGCTTTTGTTTCTTCACATGAATCAAAAATTCTCTTTAATGATTTTATTTCAACAATGAAATAGCTTTCTTCTTTTAGTAAATTATCAGCTAAAGCCATTGAAGAAAATACATTATAAAAAGTTGTTTTATATTCCGATGCAAAGACAGTATAAATTGTCTGAGCAAAAATTTGATTTATAGCTATTGATTTAAGGAAAGTTGATTTTCCGGATGCATTAGAACCCGTAAGCAAAACTGACTTATTTGTTTTAAGTGAGTTTTTCACTGGTTTTTTAACAAGAGGATGTGCTATATCTTCAAATGATATTTCTTTTTCTCCACAAAAAATCGGAAGTGAATAAGCTTTATCTTTTCTATATTCAGCAATACATATACAAACTTCTATTTCACCTAAAGTATTGTATAAACTATAAATATCGTCTGTATGATTAGATACATGTTTTTTCATGCTATTAAATTTCATAAGGTCAACATGAAAAATCATACGAACATAATCTAAGATTACATCGACAATCGAACCAGCAACACTATTTGTTATAAGCCAGCTACCTCTCTTTTCTGAAGCAAAAGTTTTAATAGCACTTTGTAATTTTTTCTTATCATCATTAAATTCATCTGGTAATTTTTCTTTTAATAACTGCTCGGCGCAAATAACCATGCTAACTAAATATTTAATGCAATTGAAATAAGCTTCTATCTTTGATCTGAACTTAAAATACAGCATAATATTAATTGCTATCATAACAACAAGTGCAATTATTCCAACTGCTGGTTTAACAAATATAAGTGCTATCGCAATTAGTAAAAGAATAATTAAAATAATATGTTTTACGTTGCTTTCCTGCTTGATTTCATTAAGTCTGAAAATATAATCCAGGAAAGAATATTTTTTTGTTTTACCTAATTTCTTATAGATTTTTTTAAGACGCTTAGCCGCATCAGAATTTTTTTCAAAATAAGATGTTTTTTGATTTCTATTTTTTAATACTTCTTCATCAAATTCTAGAGTTTGTAAAACGTTAAGTAAATATTCACTGCCCACAGATGAAGAGGCGAGGTTTATACGATTATAAACCTCGTCCATATTTAAGTCTTTCCATGTAATTGAATCTAATTTAAATCTATTCATTTTTTCCAATTTGATAAAACAACATTTGTTACTCTAGGAGTATTATTATTTTCTTTAACTTCTTCTATTTTTTCAACTTCTTTCGTTACTTCTTCTTCAGTTACTTCTTCTTCTATTTCTTCTTCTATTTCTTCTTCTATTTCTTCCTCTATTTCTTCCTCATCTTCAAACTCTACTTCAACTATTTCATCTTCGAAATCTTCTTCTACGATTTCTTCTTCGAAGTCTTCTTCTACGATTTCTTCTTCGAAGTCTTCTTCCTCTTCGCCAAAATCTTCTACTATGATTTCTTCTTCGAAGTCTTCTTCCTCTTCACCAAAATCTTCATTCTTATCTAATTCATCTAAATCATATTTTTTTAATCTGAATTTTGTTTCGTCTCCAAAGAAAAGTCTTACTATATTGCTTCGATGAGTAAATATAGCCAAAAGAGTAAGTAAGATAATAATAACTGTACAATCAAGTTTATATTCATTGCTAACATATGTAACATTTAGTAACATGCAAAGTAAAAATACTGCAAGTTCAAAAATCATCGTTAAGATAGATGAAAGCGATACATATTTAGAAACAAGCAATACAATAAAGAAAACTAATAGTCCAACAATAATATACTGCCATTGCTTAAAGCAAAGAAAAATTGCAAATGAACACGCAATACCTTTTCCTCCCTTAAACTTAAGATAAACAGGAAAGTCGTGTCCGAGTACAACTCCAAGTCCGGTATAAAGAACAATTGTAAAATAAGGAATATCGTATTTAAGAACATTTATAAGAACTAAATACGCAATGATTATTGCTAAAACCGTTTTTGCTACATCTAAAAGAAGAGTTAATAGCCCCCAAGGAGCTCCCATAACTCTCCATGTATTTGTTGCACCTGTATTTCCACTTCCTAAATGTTTGATGTCAACATGTTTAGCTTTTGAAATAAAAAATCCAGTCTGAATATGACCAAATAAATAGCCTCCAACTAAACATAATAGTAAAGCAATTCTCTCCGGTGTGAAAAACATCTCTTTTTCCTCTATTTATCCTTATCTTTTCGTTCTCTAACAAAAAACTTAAGTGGTGTGCCTTCGAATCCGAAAGCTTCCCTTATTTTATTTTCTAAATAACGCAAATATGAAAAATGCATTAATTCTTTATCGTTAACAAAAATAACAAATGTTGGTGGCTTAACAGCAACCTGTGTTACATAAAAAATCTTTAAGCGTTTTCCTTTATCAGATGGTGGTTGATTAAGTGCACATGCCTCACTTACAATTTCATTAATAACACCCGTTTGAATGCGTCTTGAATGGTTCTCAACTACAACATCTATAAGGTCATAAAGTTTATCAATTCTTTGCCCTGTCTTAGCCGAAATAAAAAGCAATCTTGCATAAGGCATGAAAGAAAGTATCTGACGAACCTTTTCAGTATATTTATATATTGTTTTGTCATCTTTTTCAATAGCATCCCACTTATTTACAGCAATTATTACGCCTTTTCCTCTTTCATGGGCTATTCCCGCTATCTTAGCATCCTGCTCTGTTACTCCTTCTTCTGCAGAAATTACCATAATCACAACATCAGCTCTTTCAACAGCACTAACAGCTCTTACAATACTATATTTTTCAAGTTCTTCTTTTATTTTAGATTTTCTTCTAAGACCAGCCGTGTCAATAAATACATATTCTTTTTCATCATGCTTAATTATTGTATCTATTGCATCTCTAGTAGTTCCCGGAATATCAGAAACTAAAACTCTATTTTCACCTAAAAGTGCATTAACAAGTGAGCTTTTACCAACATTAGGTTTTCCGATAACCGCTACATGTGGGCGTAAATCATCTTCTTCGTTTTCATCAGCCGGTTCAAAATATTTAATTACTTCATCAAGAAGTTCGCCAAATCCTAATTTTGAAGAAGCTGAAATCGGAATAGGATCTCCTAATCCAAGATTATAAAACTCGTAAACGTCAGGCATTAATTTATTGAAGTTATCAACCTTATTTACAGCTAGTACAATCGGTTTTGCACTCCTTCTTAACATATCAGCGACTTTATCATCGCTATCTACTAAGCCTTGTCTAACATCTGTAATAAAAATTATTACGTCTGCTGTATCAATAGCTATTTGAGCCTGAGCTCTCATTTGTGAAAGAATAACATCCTTGCTATCTGGCTCAATACCACCTGTATCAACAAGTGTAAATTCACGGTCAAGCCAAGTAACGTCCGCAAATATTCTATCGCGGGTTACACCTGGAGTATCTTTAACTATAGCAATATTATTTCCGGCCAGCGCATTAAAAAGTGTTGATTTTCCTACATTAGGCCTGCCAACAATTGCTACCATCGGCTTGCTCATAAATTTGTCTCCTATAATCATCTTCAGGAATGCCTATTATTGCGTTTAACAAAGCGTATCCTGACATACTAACTATTCTTACTTTACAATTTAATTTTTCTTCAATTTCTGATTTTGTTACATCGTCCAAGAAATATTCTTCGCCCTGGCGGAACATGTTTACCGGAAGTAATAGTTCATCGCCTAAATCTTTACCTTTAAGCTGGGCTAAAATATCTTGTCCGCAAACTAATCCTGAAACTGTTATTTTTTCACCAAAGAAATCATTTCTAATTGGTGTACACCTATATTTATTATTTATAGATAAGTTATTCTCATCTAATTTATTAAATGCTTCGCTTAATAAACTATCTACCTGGTTATATGCTAACTGGCCTGTAACAATACTAAATTTTCTATCCTTTACAACTTCTTTCTTGTTTATGAAAGTATTAAGAGCATCGCTAAATTCTTCTTTTAAGAGTCTTAGCATGCCAACCCCATTTTCAAGCTGTAAATAGCCATCATATTTTTCTTCACCGGGAAGATTTTTATTTGCAAGAAGATAGAATTCATCACTTGCATGTACAAAATGAATACCGTATTTATTATATATTTTTTCCTGTGTTTTTTCTACTAAATCAATAACTTTTTTAGCATCTTCGCAAGAAATTGGCTCTAATGGATAAAGTCCTTTGCGGTATTTTGTAAGACCAACAGGAACAATCGATAAACTTTGTAAATTTGGAATATACTTTTCCAAATCTGTTAATGTTCTTTTAAGTTCATCTCCATCATTAATCCCTTTACATAAAACAATCTGCCCATTCATCTTTACGCCAGCATTATTTAATTTATCAATATATCTTAAAACATCGCCTGCGAAACGATTGTTAAGCATCTTACATCTTAATTCGGGATTTGTTGTATGTATAGAAATATTGATTGGCTCCATATGATAGCGAATAATTCTATCAATATCGGCCTCGCTCATGTTTGTAAGCGTTACATAATTGCCTTGTAAAAAAGAAAGTCTTGAATCATCATCCTTAAAATAAAGGGTATCTCTCATTCCTTTGGGCATCTGGTCAATGAAGCAAAAAATACACTTGTTGGAGCAAGAATGATATTCATCCATAAGACTATTATCAAATAAGATTCCAATATCTTCGGAAAAATCTTTTTCTATTTCGTAGATGTCAATATTACCATCTTCATCTTCAATTTCTATTTCAACATATTCATCATTAATAAAAAACTGATAATCAAAAATATCCCTGACAGTTTCATTATTAACTGTCAGGAGATATTGATTTACTTTAATTCCTAATTCTTCGGCTATTGAGCCTTCTAAAATACCGCAAATTTTATGTTTTTTCATTAATTATTCATTCCAGTTATGATAGACTTCTTGAACGTCATCATCTTCATCTAAATAATCAAGAATTCTATTTAAGTTTTTGATGTCGTCTTCATTTGTAAGGTCAACATAATTTTGTGGAATCATAGAAACTTCTGCTTCAAGCATCGAAATATTTTCTGCTTCCAAAGCTTCTCTTACTGCGCCAAAATCGTCTGGTGATGTAAGAATTGTATAGCTTTCTTCGTCTTCTTCAAAATCTTCTGCGCCAGCATCTAAAGCAAGCATCATAAGATCATCTGCACCCATCTCGCATTCTTCTTTATCAATAATAATTTGACCTTTTTTATCGAACATGTAAGATACACATCCAGGAGTTCCAACATTTCCATTGCCTTTAGAAAAAGCGCACTTAACATTTGCTGCAGTTCGGTTTTTATTATCTGTTAATGTATCAACAATAATCGCTATACCAGAAGGTCCATATCCTTCGTATGTGATTTGTTCGTAATTCACAGTATTTCCGGCTCCAGCAGCCTTTTTTATACCTCTATCGATTGTATCGTTAGGCATATTATTTGCTTTAGCCTTAGCGATAACATCACGAAGTTTTGAATTGTTTGCAGGATCAGGTCCGCCCTCTCTAACAGCAATAGCAATTTCTTTACCAATAATAGTAAACATCTTTCCTTTTGCTGCATCATTTTTTTCTTTTTTGTGTTTAATGTTTGCAAACTTTGAATGTCCTGACATAATAACCTCTCTATAATAAATTTATTTTTTTGTTCTTCCAGCTGCGAATGAAAGTTCAAGAAGTGAATCTAATAGATGCACATTCTTAACAATAGCATCCGCCGGCAATGGCAAATCTATTGGAGCAAAATTCCAAAAACATCTAATGCCTTGGAAATATAATAATTTAGAAACTTCCACAGCGTCTTTAGCCGGTATTGTAAGCGCTACAATATCAATTTTATTTTCAGCAACAAAGCTTTCTAATCTTTCAAGTTTTCTAACAGGAATTTTATTTATTGTTTTTCCACAAATCTTATCATCAACATCAAACATTGAAAGGAAAGTAAATCCTTGATCAACAAAGCCTTGATATCTGGCAATAGCACGACCTAAGTTTCCCGCACCAATGATAATAATATTATGCGATTTTTCAACGCCTAAAATATTTCCTATTTCTTTGTAAAGAATTTGCACGTTATATCCATAACCTTGCTGTCCAAAGCCTCCAAAATGGTTTAAGTCCTGTCTGATTTGAGACGCAGTAACTTTCATCCTTTTTGCAAGATCCTCAGACGAAATACGCTCGCAACCTTCATCAATTAAATCATGAAGATAACGATAATATCTCGGCAATCTCGATATAACAGCTTTTGGAATTTGTTTATTATTCATGAAATATATTATAAATCACGCAAAATGCTTGTCAACACTATATAGTAGAAAATTTAACAATCTTTTTATTTATCAATAAATTTTTTTATTAATTCAGCTGTTTTTATAGTTTGCTTTTCAGAATCAAAGGATGTTTGGGTGTCTCCGTTTAATAAAGCGGTATCAGCAAACGCTGTATGGTTTCCACCTTTAATTACTTCATAAATCGCATCCTTAGGAAGATTTGATTTTGCCTTTTTATATTTACTCATATCAAGAATAGAATCTCTTGAGCCTGTTATTGAAAGAACCTTTATATCAGTATCTGATATATCAGTTTTGCTATATCCTCCAAGTAAAATAAGGCCTTTAATTTTCTTATGGCCTTTAGCATATCTTACTGCCATTTCACATGCATCTGAGTGCGCTACAAGATACCAATCAGTAACCCACTTGAATTTATTTACAATTTGGTCTGCTCCATCAAGATTTAAGATTGGAAGATTTCCAAGTGCATTTGGTAAAAAACAATCATATCCAAAATTCGCAAGATGAGCCATCAAAGGAAGATAGCATTGGCTATCAATTCTTTTCGCACTGTAAAAAATAATTCCAACATTAAAATAATCATCTATAGTTTCTTGATCTCTAATAGTAAGACGATTGTCTGTTTGCGATATTGGAAAAGACGTTAATTCCTGATATTCTTCAACGGTATGAAGTGGTTTATGATCATTATCAACAAAAATTTTTAAAGCTGTTAAAGCTATTAGTACCACTAAGACAACTACTAATAAAATATATGTTTTATTCAATTTTATTTTTTCTACAAATTTCATATTAATTAAATTTTTTGAGTACTTGCAATAGATGGGCAATAGGTAGACCTACGACGGTAAAGTAATCTCCCTCAACCTTTTTAACGATAAAAGCGCCTCTGCCTTGAACACCGTATGCGCCTGCTTTGTCCATCGGATCGCCTGTTGCGATATATTCTTTAATTTCTTCATCAGTTACATCCCAAAAAGTAACCTTAGTTTCTTCAAAGAATGTTTCTGTTTTATTACTAAATGTATCTATAACAGTAACGCCGGTATAAACAATATGTGTTTTTCCAGACATTCTCTTTAGCATATTAAAAGCGTCTTCTTCATTTTTAGGTTTTCCTAAAATTTCGCCCTCAAAATAAACAGTTGTATCAGAACCTATAACAAGATACTCACCTTCGCTATCTTCTTTTTTTATTTTTTTTGCAATGTCATTTGCTTTTAAGAATGAAAGCTTAGAAACCATATCAGCCGGTGATGAGTATTCTATATTTTCATCACAATCTGATGGTATAACATCAAAGTCCAAATCAACGAACTTCATTATTTCTCTTCTTCTAGGCGACTGACTCGCTAAAATTAACTTTTTCATGCCATTAATTTTATCATTGAAATATATTGAAATCAACAAAACCACTCTACGTTTCATTAGTTTTTTCATTATTTTTATGTTATAATTTCTATGTATGTGAAAAAAATCCTCACAAATCTGAAAATCGAGAAAATCAAACTTATGAATGAAAGAGAATTTAAAAAATTATACGAAATAGCAAAAGAAGAAACGCTTAAGCAGGCAAGTGCTATGTTAGTTGCTAACAAAATTGTTAAAGTTAGTGGAAAAAGAGTTGACCTCCAATTAGAAGGTCGCGATATTGAAATAGTTTACTACCCTGCTTTAGATGAAAACGGAAACGAAATAAAAAATGCTCCTTTAATTTTAGGTTATCACGGAGGTGGCTTCGTATTTGGTGGATGCGCATTAGACGATACTGTATGGACTACTACTGCAAAAACTCTTGGAGTAAATATTGCTTCTGTTGGATACAGAATGGGCCCAACATATATGTGGCGGGAAGCCTTAGCAGATGCATACGATAGCGTTCTTTACTTAAAAGAACATGCTGATGAATTTGGTTTTGATTCAAATCATATTTCTTTAATGGGTTCTTCTGCTGGTGCTACTCTTGTAGCAACCGTAGCTCTTAAAGCTAATCAGGAAAAATCCATCAAATTTGATAATCAGATTTTAGTTTATCCATTCTTGGATTTATATACGGATCCAGAATCAAAAGGCCCTGGGAATTTCGTTGGCCCTATCTGCTACATTATGAATGATTTACATGTATCGCATGAAGAATCAAACTTACCTTTAGTATCTCCTGTTTATGCAACAAGGGATATACTAGAAGGTCTTCCAAACGCTATTTTTGCAATATGTGAAAATGACAACTTAAAACATGAGGGATTTAAATATGCAGATATGCTAAAAGATGCAGATGTAAAAGTTTCTACTCTCATTTGCGAAAAAATGCCTCATGGCTTTTTCGAGGTTGGATTTAAAAAACCTACAAAATTTGATTATGATTTCTTAGGTGAAGAATCTAGGGAATTAATTGATGATGGAACACTTTCGAAGTGGGCATATAAAACTTTAGACTTTATTAAGGAGAACTTCACAAAATGATAAGTGCTAACAATGTAACATTACGTTTCGGTAAAAAAGCTTTATTCGAAGATGTAAACATAAAATTCGTTGAAGGTGAATGCTATGGACTTATTGGTGCTAACGGCGCCGGAAAATCTACATTCTTAAAAGTTCTTACAGGACAAATTGAACCTTCCAAAGGCGATGTTTCAATAACACATGGCCAACGTCTTAGCTTCTTAGAGCAAGACCATTTCAAATATGACGAGCAGACTGTTATAGATACCGTAATGCAAGGTAATGCTCGACTTTATGAAATCATGAAGGAAAAAGATGCGTTATATGCAAAGGAAGATTTTTCTGAAGAAGACGGTATTAAAGCAAGTGAACTCGAAACTGAATTTGCTGAAATGGATGGATGGGAAGCTGAAAGCGATGCTGCTACTTTACTAAATGGACTAGGCGTTGAAACGAATCTTCACTACTCTTTAATGAAAGATTTACCTGGACCATTAAAAGTTAAAGTTTTACTTGCACGTGCTTTATTTGGTAATCCTGATATTTTGCTTCTTGATGAGCCTACGAACCACCTTGATTTAGATGCTATTGGTTGGCTTGAAGAATTTTTAATTAATTTTGAAAACACTGTAATTGTTGTATCTCATGATAGATATTTCTTAAATAAAGTTTGTACTCAGATTGCTGATATCGACTATGGAAAGATTCAGCTTTATGCTGGTAACTACGACTTTTGGGTTGAATCAAGTGCTCTTATCATCAAACAAATGAAAGAAGCTAACAAAAAGAAAGAAGAAAAAATAAAAGAGCTCCAAGAATTCATTCAGAAATTCTCTGCTAACGCTTCTAAAGCTAAACAGGCTACTAGCCGTAAGCGTGCACTTGAAAAAATTGAGCTTGATGAGATTAAACCTTCATCAAGAAAATATCCTTTTATCGACTTTAGACCTAACCGCACTATTGGTAATGAAGTATTACAGGTTGAAAACCTTTCTAAAACTATTGATGGTGTTAAGGTATTAGATAATATCTCCTTCACTTTAAGACATGACGATAAAGTTGCTTTTGTTGGTTCAAACGAACTTGCTAAGACTACTTTATTTAATATCCTTATGGATCTTGATACCCCGGATGAAGGTACATTTAAATGGGGCGTTACTACTAGCACAGCTTATTTCCCAAAAGATTACACAAAAGAATTTGATTCTGATTTAACAATTGCTGACTGGCTTACAGGCTACTCAGAAATAAAAGATGCTACTTATGTCAGAGGCTTTTTAGGTCGTATGCTCTTTGCTGGCGATGATGGAATTAAATCTCTTCGCGTTCTTTCTGGAGGTGAAAAGGTGCGTTGTCTTCTTTCAAAGATGATGATTCTTGGAACTAACGTACTTATCTTTGATGAGCCTACTAACCACCTCGACATGGAAAGTATCACCGCTCTCAATAATGCACTTATTAAATTTCCTGGTGTTGAACTTTTCGCTTGTCGTGACCACCAATTTGTTCAAACAACAGCAAACCGTATTATGGAAATCGTAGACGGTAAACTTATAGATAAGATAACAACATATGACGAGTACTTAGACTCAGACGAAATGGCTCGTAAACGTCATGTGTATGTTGCATCTTCTGACGATGAAGATTAAAGGAGTTTATAATGGGAAAAATTGATTTACATATACATACAACTGCATCAGACGGAACTTTAAGCCCAAAAGAGGTTGTAGATCTTGCAATTGAAACAGGTTTAAGCACAATTGCTATTACCGACCATGACACTGTTGCCGGCGTTGAAGAAGCGATTGAGTATGCTAAAGACAAACCTATAACTGTTATTCCTGGCGTTGAAATTTCTACAAATCTTGGAAAACAAGAAGTTCATATGCTTGGATATAATATTGACTATAAATCCCCTGTTCTTCTTAAAACTTTAGAAATTTTAGCCCTTATAAGAGATATCAGAACTGAAAGAATGGTAAAACTACTTCAAGCTGATGGCGTTAACATTTCTATGGAACAGCTTAAAGAAATGTTCCCTGAAGCTAAATCTATTAATAGAGCTAATATGGCAATTTATCTTTTTGAAAAAGGAATTGCAAAAAGCAGACCTGAAGCTTTTGAAAAATATTTAGATGGAGATACTAAATATTATGTTAAGAAAAATCGTATCACTGCTGAAGATGCAGTAAACGTTATTTTAGATTCATACGGAATCCCTGTTATGGCGCATCCAGTTCTCTATCCTTTAGATGTTGATGCCTACGCTAAATTATTTAAGAGGGCAAAAGAAATGGGTGTTAAAGGCGTCGAAGCTATTTATTCTAATAACAGGCCTGGTGACAGAGAATTCTTTACTAACCTAGCACATCAAAATGATATGTTCATTACCGCTGGTTCAGACTTTCATGGTAGCGTTAAGCCAAACATTAAGTTAGGAAAAGGCTTCGAAGATGACAAACACGAAAAATTTATCGCCGACGAATCAATCTTAGAAAATTTACTAAAATAATCCCTGCAAATTGCTCTTTGTCGAGCTCTTTTATATATTTTTATCATTATAGAACAATGACTTATAAATATTGATAAAAATATAAGCATTTGAATAGAAATTTATCACTATAGGGAGATGCTTTATGTATAGTGATAAAAATATTAGCATTTGAATAGAAAATTTATCACTATAGGGAGATGCTTAATCTATAGTGATAAAAATCTAATAATTTATTCTAAAAATTATCACTATAAGCGAGTGCTTCTCATATAGTGATAAATTTAAGATTTCTGTATCCTTTGATAAATTAAATTTAAGATTTTCGCTCGCGAAGCTAACGGCGCCTGC
>JAZLGF010000020.1:0-3206 GCA_045616165.1 Lachnospiraceae bacterium | reverse complement strand
CAGATAATAGAATCAATTATGGACCAGCATTAGAAAATATGGTTTACTTATATGCTCGAGGAATGAATTATTCTGTTAGCGTTGGAAGAATTGGTAAGCTAGAGTGTGATTTTATTCTTAGAGATATAGAACAGAATTATTCCTATGTTCAAGTTGCATATACGATAAATGAAAGTATAAAAACGGAAGATAGAGAGTATAAACCTCTTGAAATGATTAAGGATAATTATGACAAATATGTTGCCACCACGGATTATTTATTACAAAAAAGGAACGGTATTAAACATATTAATATCTTAGAATTTATTAAAGAGGGCTGTAGGTTTTAGAGTATGGTCTGGAAATGTTTATAGCACGTGAAATTTTATCTATTTAGGTCTTGCCATTACATTTTTAAGCCTCGTTACGAAGCAAATTTTCGGGAACGGGGCTTAATTACAAGATAAGTATATAAAGTTCTATTCAGCTTTTCCTTTCTATTAATTCAGTTAATAATAGCTTGGTCCCTTTTCAAAAATAAGCAACAAAAAAGCCCGTAAATACGGGCTTCTTAGCAGGGGATGAGAGAATCGAAATGATTCTTTTTTTATTGCCATCCCGCAAGTGCCCTTAAATACAGCGTTTCAGGGTTTCTGAAAAGTTCCCTTCGATAAGACAATTGGTTCCAATTCCATTTTTTTCTGAAACTTGCTGTATGGCTGCTCTGAATTCGGCAGGTGTTGTTGAGTCGATAACGTAGCTTTTTCTTGTTGTAGCTATGTCAGTATGTCCCATTAACTCCTTAACAATGTTTTCAGAGATGCCGGCATATATTAATTTTGTAGCGTATGCTTTTCTTACTTTATGAGGAGACCTTCTCTTTATTTCAATAATATTGCATATATCATAAAGTTTTTTTCTAAAAGAATGAGACTTAATTCGTCTACCATTTTCAGCAAAGAGCCATTCTGTATCACCATTCATTGCATTTATAATAGAGATAACCTTAACTCCCAGCTCAGTTAAATAAACATCACGTACACCAGCATCTGTTTTAGCAGAGTCTTGAACTTCAACAACATTCTTTCCTGTTATAGGGCTCTTATAATTGATTTCTGTAGCGTGGATATGGATGCAGTCACCATCAATGTCTGCCTTCCTTATAGTGCTAAGTTCACCAATTCTTACTCCTGTATCAAAAAGAATAATCAAGCCAAGACTACGAATGTCACCAAGTTCTAACATTTTAGTTACAAGAGCTACTTCTTCTTCCTGAGTGAATGTGAGATCTTCTTTTGCATGCTTGATTTTTGAGAAATCCATAGTATCAAGGTCAAGATCCTTAAAGTAGTCAAGGAAGCTTTCTTTAGTGTATTTCTTACGCTTGGCATACTGAAACATATGTCTCATATGAGATAAGAATTCGTGGAATTCCTTTGAATCAATCTTGGTATTTTCTACGGTTTCATAGATTAGTGTATCTAATTCATCTTCCGTAATATCTTCAAAAGGAATATAAAGTACTGATTCCGCATATGGATTGTTTGTAAGAAAACGCTTTATCCTGCTCTGGTATCGTGTGTAAGATTGAGGCTTTATTTTTTTATTTGCATTGTTTGCTTTTACATAAAGCCATTCAGCAAAAACATCCTCTATGGTTTTGAAATTCTCTTTTTCCTTGTAATATTCAATTAGAAAATTTTCTAGGTCCTTTTTATGTGTAAATCTTTTCTTTTGTCCCCCTTCAAGACATGTGTACCAGCGACCATCACTGGAACCTTGCCATATTTTATAAGGGTGCATACTCAAGTATTCAGCATTCTTTTTCATTTCTATTTCCTGCTGAACAACTTCCAAGTCTATTATATTATTAGACCGAATGTACTGCAACAGTTCGTTGTCTGAAAACTTTGCATTTTCCATTATGATCACTCCTCTCATTGTATTTTGTTCTGTCTTGTTTAAGCCATCCTAAGACCAAGTATCAATATCAAAATCAACCGATACGTTTTTCCTTCTAATCTCAGGAGAAAGATTAACGCGAGATACAGTTATAGAACCATCACGCAATCCGTCAACAAGTTCATTTACTAACTTATTTTCTTCGGGCAGTATTAATGTTTCATTAGCATCGAAAGAGGTAATTAATGCTTCATTTCTTGCATTTGTAACAACAGGATAGGGGTTAGTGTTCTCAACATGGTATGTAGCGTAGGTTACACGTGTGTTTTCTAATGAAAAAGTTGATGATGATACTACAAGCCCAGAGACTTTTGCTATAACCTTTTTTACAGTATCAAGTTGGTTTTTAAAGAAATCGATAAGAGCAGAACCTGCTTCCTCGTAAAAACGAATAGCATTTAGTCTGCCTTCAACCCATTTCATTTGTTCAGTTGCTGTTGCTTTTGTGTTTTCGGCTTCTTTTAATTTCTCTTCAGCTTCCAGTTTGGTTCTATCAGCCTTTGCTTTTATTCCCTCAACTTGATAATTGGCATCAGCTATTATTGCATCAGCTTTTTTGATTGCCGCAGATATTTTTTCATCACATTTCTTTTGGCTATTATTTACTTCAGCATCAATCTTAGCTTTAGAATCTTTTTCATACTGCTCAACTTTTTTGGTGGCAATTCTTTTCTTTTCGGCTAAGTCTTTTTCAGCAAGTTGCAGGATTCTATCATCCATTTCCATTTTTGCTTCTTTGTATTCTTCAACTGACAGATTAGCTCTTCCCCATGTCTTTTCAGGTTCTACTTCAAGACCAGCTTCTTCACATAATGAAGCGAAGTATTCACGCTCGTGTTCTTTCCAGAGCATTGTCTGGTTATTTTTCTTTGAAGCACCTTTTTCTACAACATATCCCATTTGCTCCATAGCCTTAGACAATGAATTTCTTATTGGCAGACCAGTTTTATATCCAGTAGCAACAGGAATATAGTCAAAGTGAAGATGAGGACTGGCTTCATCCATGTGGATGTATGCTCCTATAAGTCTTAGATTAGGATTTCTTTCTTCAAAAGTTTCTATATATTTAGTAAGAGCCTTCTTTGCTTTTTCTCTTGTTTCTCTATCATAGAAATCATGTTGCGTTCCCCATTGAAGTACATCTTCATAAAAAGTGTGTTCTCCATTCTTTGATGTTTTCACCTTTGATAAATAATCATCATCTTTTATTTTTCGATCATTTCGTTTTTGCTTGGCGTTATATTCTCTGACAGCATCACCAAATA
>JAZLGF010000019.1:0-54495 GCA_045616165.1 Lachnospiraceae bacterium | reverse complement strand
CCTTCTTAGCTGGAGCTGCTTTCTTAGCTGGAGCTGCTTTCTTAGCTGGAGCTGCTTTCTTAGCTGGAGCTGCCTTCTTAGCTGGAGCTGCTTTCTTAGCTGGAGCTGCTTTCTTAGCTGGAGCTGCCTTCTTAGCTGGAGCTGCCTTCTTAGCTGGAGCTGCCTTCTTAGCTGGAGCTGCCTTCTTAGTTACTTTTGTTTCTTTTTTTGCTGCCATTAATTTTCCCTCCCGAAAATATTAAATTTTTGCAACTTTTCCTGTTCTTTTTTCAACTCAATAATTGTATTTATATCGTCTTCATTATTGAGTTTAATTTCTATGCTGTTATTTTTAATACGAATAATGCAGTCATTGATTGCTTTTCGAATTTCATCATCAGATAATTCATCCTCAATCCTAAATTCTAAAATATCAGCCGCTTCTTCTTGCGCATCAGTATCCTCAAAAGCATTAATAATATTATTCTCATTTATTTTGCCCTGACTTAATTGTTCAAAAAGCATACATGCAATTACATCATATGGTTGTAAGGTAAAATCGTTTTCATCAATCACTTGAGAAATCTTATCATAAAATGATGGAACCTTAACCATATAAGAAAGCACTAATTTTTGACACTTACCTAAAGCATCAAAACTTTTATCCTTCTTTTTTTCAATATGCCTAACAGGCTCAAAATGTTTTATATCACCATTGCTAAGAGAAAGCTTAAGCGCTTTATCTTTAAGCATAGAATAATCAATGTTAAAATTTGAAGCAACAACACGCACATAATTTTCACGTTCTAAACTATCATCAAAAAAGCTAAGTCTTCTTGCTACTTCATTATCAAATTTTGTTTTATCATCCGGGTCAGATAAATCGAATGATTCTTTTAAATACTCTATCTCAAATATTAAACTATTTTTCGCATTTTTCAAGCATTCTTTAAAAGCATCTGTGCCTTTTGCTTTTATAAGTTCATCTGGATCTTTATATGGTGAAAGATCAACTACCTTAACTGCAATACCAACATCTCTTAATTTTGGAATTGCTCTAAGAGCAGCATCTCTTCCTGCGCCGTCAGAATCATACGAAATATAAACACTATCTGTATATCTTTTCAAAGTAGATGCATGTCCATCAGTAAAAGCTGTACCAAGAGAAGCAACTGCATTTGTAAATCCTGCTTGATGCAAACTAATTACATCCATGTATCCTTCGCATAAAATAAGAGATTTCCCTTTATATTTTTTTGCAACATTAAGTCCGTACAAAGTGCGACGTTTAATGAAACAATCCGTTTCAAGAGAGTTTAAATATTTCGGTTCTCCCTC
This sequence comes from Lachnospiraceae bacterium, assembly GCA_045616165.1. Classification (GTDB taxonomy): domain Bacteria; phylum Bacillota; class Clostridia; order Lachnospirales; family Lachnospiraceae; genus RGIG5612. The sequence goes on along the minus strand of JAZLGF010000019.1, from coordinate 53,178 downwards.
TCCCATAACACGGCCACCAAAACCAATAACTTTATTTCTAACATCCATGATTGGAAACATAACTCTATTCCAAAAGAAATCATGTACATCATTATTTTTAAAAACAGCTAACTGAGAATCATTAATTTCTTCATCAGTATAACCTTTACCCTTTAAGAACTTATAAAGGTCATCGCGATACTTATCAGAAAAACCAAGCCCATAATTTTTTATTACCTCATCTGTAAGCCCACGATCTCTTAAATATTTTAGTCCGATGCTACCACGGTCTGATTGGAGCAAATGATAAAAATAAGTTGCGGCATCTTTATTTATTGCAAGAATACGTTCACGCTTTTTTGCTTTTGCAGATTCCTCTTTTGAATATTCAGGTTCAGGAAGTGCAATTCCTACTCTGCTAGCAAGCCCTTTAAGTGCATCTGTGTATGAAATATTTTCATACTTCATTACGAAAGTTAAAACATTTCCACCTTTATGACATCCAAAGCAATAATACATTTGTTTATTGCCATTATCTGTAACAGAAAACGAGGGAGTCTTTTCATTATGAAACGGACACAAGCCAAAATATGTGGAGCCTTTTTTCGTCAACTTCACATAGCTACCAACAACATCAACGATATTATTTGCATCAATAACTTGGTCAATTAACTCTTGTGGATAAAACATCACTTTCCCCAAAATTCTGGAATATAAAGGTTCTTAAAAACATCAATAAAATAATAATCCGTCATACTTGAAATATAATCACTAACAGCACGTTTACAAGAAACACCTTTTTTAATCCAATTCTTGAAATCATCAGGAAGTCTTTCTGGATGTGCTACAAAAAAATCAAATGCGCTTTCAACCATAGCTTCTGATTTTGATTCTTCTGTTTTACATTCGCCATCAAATCTCAAATATAAATTATCAAACATAAACTGTCTAAGTTTAATCATTGCGTCATAAACTTCATCTGACATAAGTATATCATCTTTATCTCTTGAAAAAGAAATAATATTCTTAATCAAAAAATCTAAACGTTCTTTTCTAGTATCTCCTAATACAGCAGAAATTCCTTTTGGAATATCATCTTCTGATAAAATTCCAGCACGAATCGCATCATCCATATCATGATTAATATAAGCAATTTTATCAGCTAATCTAACTACTCTACCTTCTAATGTGGCTGCTCTTCCTCCCATGCCGTGGTTAACAATCCCATCTCTTACTTCCCATGAAAGGTTAAGACCTTTACCTTCATTTTCTAATTTTTCAACAATACGCAAACTTTGAATTTGATGTTCAAAAGGTATGCGTGTATTAATAGCTCTTTCTCCTGCATGTCCAAAAGGCGTGTGACCTAAATCATGACCAAGCGCAATTGCTTCTGTTAAGTCCTCGTTAAGCCAAAGGGCATTCGCTATTGTTCTTGCAATTTGTGATACTTCCAACGTATGTGTAAGTCTTGTTCTATAGTGATCACCTGATGGTGCAAGAAAAACCTGGGTTTTATGTTTTAATCTTCTAAAAGACTTACAATGAATAATTCGGTCTCTATCCCTTTGAAAACATGTACGTATTTCACAAGGCTCCTCATATATAGTACGCCCTTTAGACTTACTACTTAAAGTAGCAAATTTGCTTAAAGTTTTTTCTTCAAATTGTTCTCTTTCTTTTCTTATATTCATTCGAATTATTCTTCTGGTGTTTTATATTCAGCATTGTCCGTCATAGATTGCATGATAAGATATAAGCTTTTAAATTGGCTATCCGCTTCAAGAGCTTCATTAAGTTTATCATTTGTATTTGTAAGTAATGAACGAACCGGTTCTTTCTTTGCTACAACATTAATAAATTTTATTATTGATGGGTCTGTAAACATATTAGTTATTATTTTAAGACTATTATTTAATTCGTTATAAGATAAATAATAAGTATCAACCGCTGGGGCTAATGTTTCAATATTTGGAAACTTAAGCTCATTATATACAAACGCAACAAGTTCTTTATCTTTTAATCCCTTTGTGACATAAACTTTAATATTATCAAATTTTTCTACAATCTCAGAAACTTCAGTTGTAATATTTGCTTTTGAAGGGTCATCATATAGACCTTCGATAATAGTCGTGTTGCCTTCACTTAATGCATCATAATATGATTTAAAAAAGAAATTAACTTGTTCGATGTCGCATTCTATAATTTCTTGTGTACGCATATTATCAAGATATTTTGCCATAGAATTATCAGTATCGTCTTTTGAAAAAACTAAAAAAATCATGATGATAAGTATAGCTATTAGAACAGCAATTCCAATACAAGTAATGCCTATCCTTTTTTCTATAGCAAACTGCTTAAGATTTGAGATTTTTTTTTGCGAAACTACATTAGAACTATTTGAATCATCTTTAATAAAAGAAGACTTATCATTTTCTCCATCTGAACTTTCAGTATTATTAACTAATTTATCATTAGAATCTTTACTCAATAAATCCCCCAATTAGTCCGTTCCAAAAAGTCTATCTCCTGCATCACCAAGACCTGGAACAATATATCCTTTATCGTTAAGTCCTTCATCAAGTGCAGCTAAAGTAATATCAACATCTGGATGATCTTTTTCTATACGTGCAACACCCTCAGGAACACCAACTAAGCAAACAAGTAAAATCTTCTTAGCTCCTCTTTTTTTAATATTAGTAATTGCAGCAGAAGCACTACCACCAGTAGCAAGCATAGGATCAGTAACAATAACTAATGATTCTTTCATTCCCTTTGGGAATCTAGCATAATACTCATGAGGCACAAGAGTTTCTTCATCACGATACATTCCGATATGGCCAATCTTCGCTGTTGGAATAATATCTCTAAATCCATCAACGAGACCAATACCCGCTCTAAGAATTGGAACAAGAACTATCTGCTCTGCTACTTCATATCCAACAGTATCACAAATAGGTGTTGTGATTTTCTTTTCAACTATTGGAACATTTCTAGTAACTTCATAAGCCATCAACTTTGCTATCTCATCAAGATTTTGTTTGAAAATATAAGTAGAAGTATCTTCTTGTCTCATGATACTAAGTTTGTGTTTTATAAGAGAATGATCAAGAACTGTTAACATTGTACCCTCCAAAAAATATATAAGTTAAACATAAAAACTTATAATTACATATTACTAAAAGTATATCACGATGGCTCTGTATTTACAACATTAACAAAGACACAGCCTAGTATAAAACTTGCTGTGTCTTTGATGCATTTCAATGAATATTATTTTTAAATTTGATTCCAAAATACAGATACATTATCTGTTTAATGTAAAGTAATTATCTTCTTCGTTCACCTCCTTTGCTGTTAAAGCTTCAATATAATGTTTTTCAATATATTCCATAACGGCCTGTCTAAAAATTCCAGATACACTAACTCCATTATGATCTGCAAAACATTTAATCAGCTCGGCATCAGAACTATTAAGTCTGATAGAAACTATCATTAACACCACCTCCTTAAAAGTTTTTCCAAACACTATCACAATAAAATATTTTTAACCATGAAAATGTTCCGAAACGACCTTAAAATGTTCCGAAATGACCTTAAAACGAGGATTCCTTTCTCTATACATAATGCTTGAAATTATTAGGCAAAATAAATATAATATTATGTACTTTTTTTATTGAGAATTTTCATATTAAAAACACAAAAAAAGATTATTATTTTTTAATAATCATTGAAAGGAACTCCTATGAACGAATATGGTTCAAACAACAGAAGAAACAATGTAATAGGAAATGGCAGCCAATACGGCCGTCCAACTAGACCTGAGCAACGAAGACCTGCAAAACAATTTGTTTCTGAAGAAGAATACATTCCAAGAGAACGCCGTGTAAGTCAATCTATGCGCACAGGTTCTTCCCATATACAAACTAATGAAAGACAATATAAAAGTTACGAAGAAGAATTCTATAGCAATAACACTGATTATCTTCCATCCAGAAAACATGATGAAACAACTGCGAATAGAAAAAAAAGATATTCAAACATTGGCCGTGAAAATGTAAATGCCGGATACGATAGCGTACCTGGAAGAGTTCGTCAAAAAGAAAGAGAATTTGACGATTATAATTTCGATTTATATCAAGATGAATATTTTAATCCTTCTTACTCTTCTTCAAAAAATAAACAAATAGACTTTAATGCAAATGATTTTGATGATTTTAATCCAGATGAGCTTTTTGAATCATTTGATATTGATGAATTCGAAGAATATAGCAAACAAGAATATGAAGATTATCGTAACAATGAACGTAATGAACGAAAAAAGAAAAAAATTGATAAAGACACAAAAAATAAAAAGTCTGATATAGTTTTCCTTTTACTTGCATGCTTTGAAGCTGCTTTATCATTATTTTTGATAGTTCTACTTCTCATAGTTGATATTATCCCAACTATATGGTTAATAGTTGCAATCGTTTTATTAGTAGTAATTGCAGCAGGCCTTATTCTTACACAAATAAAGAAAGTAAACAGAAATGCAAAATTAAGATTAGCCGGAAGAATAATTTGTATATTCATGTGTGTTGTATTAATTGCCGGAAGTTATTTTGTTGCGCTTACAAAGAAAGCAATTGATGCCGTTTCTTCAGAAACAGGGTATACAATTAATAAAGTACATGTTGCGGTTCTAACTTCTGATAAAGCGGAATCATTAAAAGATGTTAAAAACGAAACTTTTGGCACAATGAGTTCATTTAAGCCTTTAATCTTAAACGAAGCTATGAAGGCTATTGAAAAAGAAGCTGGAAGTAAATTAAAAACTCAGGATTATGCTAATCAGATTGAATTAATAGATGCTCTCTACTCTAAAAAAACAAGAGTAATCATTTTTAATAATGATCTTATGCCTGATATGGCAGAAAAACATGAAAATTTAAACAGTGAAATAAAAATAATATATACATTTAAGAGTAAAACTAAAATAAACATCAAATCAAATACTAATGTAAATGTTACAACTCAACCATTCTTGTTTTTTATTTCTGGTAATGACGAATATGGCGAATTATCTATTGGTGGACGAAGCGATGTTAACATGTTAATAGCTGTTAATCCAGTATCACATGAAGTATTGTTAATAAGTGTTCCAAGAGATTATTATGTTATATTCCCTGGAATTTCTGGAACTGCAAGAGATAAAATAACACATGCTGGTATTTATGGACTAGACACTCAAATTGACACCATGAAAGAATTGTTTGGTTATGATATAGACTTTTATGGTTATGTAAACTTCTCATCATTTATTGACATTATTGATGCGATTGGTGGAATTGATATTGACGTAGAAATGAGTTTCGTTTCAAATCAAGGCGTTTCCTTTAAAGGTGGTTTACAACATCTTTCTGGTGATTATGCCCTAGAATACGTTCGTGAACGTCAAGCATTCTTTGATGGTGACTTTGCAAGAGGCCGTCATCAACAACAAGTAATTGAAGCCATCATTCATAAATTACTTTCATCAACAGGACTTACAGCATATTCACAATTAGTAAATACTCTTGAGCGTGTATGCGTAACAAATATACCAAAAGAAAGTATTTCTGCTCTGATTAAAAAACAATTGGCAGAAGGTGGTGGATGGAACATTTCTAAGGTTCAAGCCGAAGGCGTTCCTATGACCCAACCTTCATACGCTAGTGGCGGAATTGGATTATCAGTTGTTATGCCATATACCGGTTCAATTAACCTTGTTAAGAAAGTTATGGGACAGCTTTACGCAGGTGAAAAAGTTGAAGCTCGTCAGATGCAAGACGGTGATGATTACTCATATGTAATTACCCCACTTCCTGTTGAAGAAACTCTTGATGAAGATGAAGAAGAAACTATGGAAACAGAAACTACTAGTGAAGAGGAAACTGGTGAAGAAGAAACTGGTGAAGAGGAATCCTCTGAAGAAGGTGGCAGCGAAGAAGAAACCACTGAAGAAAGTGGCGGAGGGGAAGAAGAAACTACTGAACCATAATTTCTATAAAAGCTTATAAAATTTATATACAAAAAACGGACTACTTATAATTTCGAAGTAGTCCGTTTTATTATTTCTTAAATATTATTTTCTATTCATATCCCTAACTAAATCCCTAATATAATAGAATTCATTAGCAACATTAAAAAATGCCTCAATATTTTCAAAATCCGTAAGAGGAGGAATATCACATCCCGAACTTACCCAGAAATTCTTAAATTTACGACACTCAGTTAAAAGATAATAAGTAGCTGATGCACAAATTTGAGGTTTACCCGCGATAAACGCTTTTGCTGGTGAAACATTACCCATTACCAAAATATCTTCTGGAGTCTTTTCAAGAACTTCTCTCATATTAATTGAATCACCAAAATGGTAAGCCTTGCATCCAAGAGCATAAATATCATCAAGTTGGAAAGGAACTCCGTTACCACAATTATGATAGATAAATACAAAATCATCATCTTGAAGTTCATCAACAATTTCTTTTACATACTTATGAGAAAATTCTTTAGCTATTTCAGGAGATAAAACACCTGCTAAAGGCTCAGCAATAATTATTCCATCTGCTCCAACTTCCTTAAAAGCTTGAATATATTTTTTTATAAATACTGTTGCCTTTTCAAGAAGAATATGAACCATCTCAGGCTCATCATAGCAATTAACCATAGCCTCATTAACATCCATAAGTCTTCCAGCAAGTGAGAAAGGTCCTACGCATTCAGCAAAAAGTGGCTTATCCCTAACAATTCTTCTAGCCTTAGCTATACCATCAACAACCTTAGCAGTCCTTCCAGCACCTATCTCTGGAATTTTTAAGTTCTTAGCTTCTTCTTCGTTCTTAATAAGTTGTCCAATAATAGTAGGAATTTCATCAACTGAATAAACTGTATGCGCACCAAAAGCTTCTGCTTCTACTGAAAGATCCATATACCCTATTGCTGCTGGTAAATTAAATTTATCAGCCATCATTTTAATACCAAGAGCTTGGAGAGTTGAACTTTGAACAAGTTCATTAGTAGTTACATAAAGCAACTGTACTGCAGGAAAAGCCAAAATAGGAAGTGGTGGCTTCTTCTCTCGAAGTCTCATAACCTCCATCCAATTTGTCATGTTTGAATATTCGCTCATAAAGTCTCCTTAGTTAATTTATTTTTCCATTGCTTGAGCTACTGCCACAGCAACTGCTACGGTTGCTCCAACCATAGGATTATTTCCCATTCCAATAAGTCCCATCATCTCAACATGTGCAGGAACAGATGAACTACCCGCAAATTGAGCATCTGAATGCATACGTCCCATAGTATCAGTCATTCCATAAGAAGCTGGACCTGCTGCCATGTTATCTGGATGAAGTGTACGACCTGTACCACCACCTGAAGCAACACTAAAATATTTTTTACCCATCTCAACGCATTCTTTTTTATAAGTACCTGCAACAGGATGTTGGAAACGAGTTGGGTTAGTTGAGTTACCCGTAATAGAAACATCAACGCCCTCTTTATGCATAATTGCAACGCCTTCTAAAACATCATTAGCACCATAGCAATTTACACTGCCTCTTACACCCTGAGAATATGACGTACGACTAATTTCTTTTAATTGTCCACTCTTATAATCATACTCAGTTTGTACATAAGTAAATCCATTAATTCTAGAAATAATTTTTGCAGCATCTTTTCCAAGACCATTCAAAATAATTCTTAAAGGTTTTTTTCTAACCTTGTTTGCTTTTTCAGCAATGCCAATTGCGCCTTCTGCTGCCGCAAAACTTTCATGTCCAGCTAAAAAAGCAAAGCATTCTGTTTCTTCTTCTAAAAGCATCTTACCTAAGTTACCATGTCCTAATCCAACTTTTCTTTGATCAGCAACACTACCAGGAATACAAAAAGCCTGAAGTCCCTCGCCTAAAGTAGCTGCGATATCTGCAGCACGGCTTTGACCTTTCTTAATTGCAAGTGCCGCACCTACAGTATAAGCCCAGCATGCATTTTCAAAGCATATAGGCTGAATAGCACGAACCTGTGCATATATATCAAGGCCTTTCTCCTTTGTTATTCTTTCAGCTTCTTCTAAAGAGGAGATGCCGTTTTCATTAAGTACTTTATTGATTTGATCAATACGTCTTTCATAAGATTCAAATAATGCCATGTTCTCTCCTCCTTCCTAATTCTTTCTTGGATCGATAAGCTTTGCTGCTTCATCAACTCTACCGTACTGACCTTTAGCTTTTTCCCATGCAAGATTTGGTTCATCACCATTTTTAATAAAGTCAGCCATTTTTCCAAGACTTACAAATTTATATCCAATAATTTCATCATTCTCATCAAGAGCGATATCCGTTACATAACCTTCTGTCATTTCAAGATATCTAGGACCTTTATCAAGAGTTCCATACATTGTACCAATCTGGCTTCTAAGTCCTTTACCTAAGTCCTCGAGACCAGCGCCGATTGGAAGTCCACCTTCAGAAAAAGCAGTTTGGCTTCTTCCATAAACTATCTGTAAGAAAAGTTCTCTCATAGCAGTATTAATAGCATCACATACAAGGTCTGTATTAAGCGCTTCAAGGATAGTTTTTCCTGGAAGGATTTCTGATGCCATAGCAGCTGAATGAGTCATTCCAGAGCATCCAAGCGTCTCTACAAGAGCTTCTTCTATAATTCCGTCTTTAACGTTAAGTGTAAGTTTGCATGCGCCTTGTTGAGGAGCACACCAACCAATACCATGTGTAAGTCCACTAATATCTTTTACTTCTTTGGCTTTTGTCCACTCACCTTCTTGAGGAATAGGTGCTGGTCCATGGTTCGCACCACTTTTTACTGGACACATATGTTCTACTTCTGCTGAATAAATCATAAGTCCCTCCTGATTTTATTTTCTTCCTGTACTACCGAAACCGTTTTCACCACGATTCGTATTTTCAAGTTCATCTACAACATTCCAATCAGCTGCAATAAAAGGTGTAATAACTAGTTGAGCTATTCGCTCACCATGTTCAATTACTCTTGGCTCATTTGATTGATTAAACAAAGGAACCATAAGTTCACCTCTATAATCAGCATCAATAACACCAACTTTATTAGCCGGGGCCAAACCTTTTTTTGTAGCTAATCCACTACGTGCAAAAACAAGTCCAACATATCCTTTTGGAATTTCAAGCGCAATCCCAATATGAAAAAGAAAACTTTCTTTTGGGTTAATTGTAACTGGCTCGTCTAAACATGCATAAAGATCCGCACCAGCACTATCAGCGCTTCCATATGTTGGAAGAATTGCTTTATTATTTAATAATTTAATATTTATCTTTTCCATAAAACATTCTCAATAACTTTAACAATATTTTCTAAGCCTTCTTTATCTTCGCTAGTGAATCTAGAAAATTCAGGACTATCAATATCAAGTACTCCCCAAACTTTTCCATCTTTATGAATTGGAATAACAATTTCGGAATTAGAAGCACAATCACAAGCAATGTGGCCATCAAAATTATGAACATCATCTACTACCAAAGTTTTGTCTTGATTCAGCGCGCTTCCACAAACTCCTTTTCCAATTTCAATTTCAACACATGCAGCTTTTCCTTGGAATGGACCTAACACCAGAAGGTTATCTTTTAGTATATAAAATCCAACCCAGTTAAGTCTATCAAGATTTTCCCATAAAATAGCACTAATATTCGCTAAATTAGAAATTACATGAGGAATATCTTCACAAACCGCCTCTATAGTTTTTGCAAGCAAATTATAATTTATCATTTATTTGTTAATATAAGATGAAGTCTGCTCTTTTTTAATAACATCATGTGCGCCACCCTCAACAATACTTGTTGCAGATACAAGTGTAAGCTTAGCTTTTTGTTGAAGTTCTTTAATTGTGAGTGCACCACAATTGCACATAGTTGATTTAACCTTACTAAGAGAAACAGCAACGTTGTCTTTTAAACTACCAGCGTATGGAACATAAGAATCAACGCCTTCTTCAAAAGAAAGTTTTTGATCTCCGCCAAGGTCATATCTTTGCCAGTTTCTAGCTCTTGCAGAACCTTCACCCCAGTACTCTTTATAATATGTTCCGTTAAGACTTACTTTGTTTGATGGACTTTCATCAAATCTTGCGAAGTATCTACCAAGCATAATAAAATCAGCTCCCATCGCAAGGGCAAGTGTCATATGATGATCATATACAATACCGCCATCAGAACAAACAGGAATATATATGCCTGTTTGTTCAAAGTATTTATTTCTTTCGTTGCATACATCAATAAGAGCTGTTGCTTGTCCGCGACCAATACCTTTTGTTTCTCTTGTGATACAAATAGAGCCACCGCCAATACCAACTTTGATAAAGTCCGCACCACAATCAGCAAGAAATCTAAAACCTTCGGCATCAACAACATTACCAGCACCAACTTTTACGCTATCGCCGTACTCGCTTCTTATCCATTCAATAGTAAACTTTTGCCAATCTGAAAATCCTTCAGATGAATCAATACACAAAACGTCTGCGCCCGCTTCAATAAGAGCCGGTACCCTTTCTTTATAATCTCTTGTGTTGATTCCGGCACCAACAACATATCTCTTATGCTCATCTAATAATTCATTAGGATTTTGTTTATGAGAATCATAGTCTTTTCTAAATACCATATTAACGAGTTTTCCATCTTCACTAATAATAGGCAGTGAATTTAATTTATGATCCCAAATAATATCGTTTGCTTCAGTAAGTGTAGTACCCTCTTTTGCCCAAATAAGATTATCCATAGGAGTCATAAATGTTTCAACTTTTTCATCAGGAGTCATTCTAGAAACTCTGTAGTCTCTGCTTGTTACAATACCAACAAGTTTTCCATCAGATGTTCCATCTTCCGTAACAGCAATAGTGGAGTGTCCTGTCTTTGCAGTAATATCAAGTACATCGGCAAGCGTATCACATGGTTTAACGTTCGAATCACTTACTACGAAACCAGCTTTATAAGACTTCGCTTTTCTAACCATAGCGGCTTCTTCTTCAATAGTTTGTGATCCATAAATAAAAGAGACACCACCTTCTGTTGCTAAAGCAACCGCAAGTCTGTCTCCTGAAACTGCCTGCATAATAGCAGAAACTAATGGAATATTTAATGAAATAGCGCTTTCTTCACCCTTTTTAAACTTCACAAGCGGGGTTTTAAGGCTTACATTAGCCGGAATGCATTCACTTGATGAATGACCCGGAATTAAAAGATATTCATTAAATGTGTGAGATGGTTCATTAATATAAGTTGACATAAAATACTCCTTTTTTACTTTAAATTATAGAGAATTTATCAAAAACTCCTACATATGTCAATATGAAAAAATTAATTACTTCATTATTATATGCAAAAAATTATTTAAGAGCAAAAAGTGTCTTTGGAAGTATCCTTTCATCGCTATCAATTACTCCATTTATTATGCTTTCTTCTACTTCTTCTATATCATCTACATAGATATAATCGTACTCTTCTTTTGCTAAACGCTCTTTTAATAATACTGAAAGTTTTACTTCACTTTCTTTGTCATGTTCCATAGCTTTTTCATACAAATCGAGTTCATCTTGGTTACTAAACATTAAAGCATTGTCATAGGAAACATTTTTAATATAACATACTGTTCCGATTGTTTCATAAAGACATGTTTCGTGAAGCTGTGAATTCTTTCTATATGGTCCCTTAAATACAATATAAACTTTTGCAGGATTTTTAGTAGAAAACTCATCTGATCTAATATCTTCGCTAATTTTATTACATATATCCACAGCAATTTGCTTAGCTCTTTTTGATTTATTATTCTTTTGAACATTCTTTTTCCACAAGCCAAGACAAGCAAAAGTTGCTACAAGAAGCGCAAATGAAATCGCAATTGTTATAAGCATAGTAAAAAATCTTCTAACATAAATCTTGCCATCAAGCGACTTAAGTCTTCTAAACTCAAAGCTCTTAATAGAACTTGCAAATCTCATAAACAAGTACACATACATCATAAATAAAAGCAAGCTGGAATACCTAATAATTGATGCAAAATAATCTGAATATGTATTTAAATATCCTATATAAAAGATAACAATTACCACAAACATGCCTATCATCGCAATTAACATATTTTTCTTTTCAATATCTTTTATCAAGAAAGTAATAAGCAAATCGAGCACAATAAAAACAGCAAAATAAATCACAAGTGAAATTTTGCCCCACGAGGTTAACACTTCACAAAATATCTTTATTGTGCTTTTTGTTATAGCGAACGCAAAAATATCTGCATACTCTCCACTCCCCTTTGCATTAATTAAAATCTGCCATGAAAAATAAGAAAGTGCTACAGATAAAATGCTAATTATCATTGCAATAATATTGGATTTAGTTTTGAAAAAGATTTCCTTTTCTCTATGGTTTTTGCCAAAGAATTTAATAGCAAGTGCAACTAAAAAGATTATTGTTGCAAAAAGAGCTCCTGTATTTTTTATACAAGGCATAACAAATAATGCCAAAGAAAACCTAACTGTGCTAAACCAATTCTCAAAAGGATTTTTCACTGCCAAAAATAATCCAAATCCTACGAGTGTTCCCAAAATCATATCAATAAAAAGAGTCAGATAATAATATGCCCAATCGCCTCCCATTTCAGATGAACCAATTGTTAAGATGCAAGGCATAAGGATTATTATTGCAGCAAAGAAAGCAATAATTTGCCACATTTTCCAAGTAATATTTTTAAGGGCACTAATAATTAAAGCAAATCCAAAAATCGCCATAGAAATAAATGGTGTTGCTTCAAAATACTTGCCAGATAAACTAATAAAGAAGTACGCAAGAAGTGACATTGCTGGCGGATATGATTGCATCTCCGGATAAAGAACTGCATCATTTCCAATTTGCAATTTACCAATATAAAACATTGCCTTTGGTTCTGCAGCCCAAAGCCTAAGTTCATCCCAAAGATTAGGGCGAAGATTATGAGCGAAAATAATTATTGCTATTGATAAGAAAATAAATAACGCAATCGGAATTGTAAAATAGTCATTAAAAAAATTCTTTTTAAGTTCTTCTGACTTAAAAATTAAGATAGCGCCCATTATAATTAGTTCTAATAAAGCCGCATAGACGAAGAATCTTCCAACATGTAAAAAATTCATGCAATAAAAAACATAAAGAACAACGATTGTTCCCATGAAAATAATAGGCAAACATTCTTCAGTTTTTTTCTTTGTAACAACCGCAAGCCCTATAGACGCTAAGGTCATTCCAAGAAAAATAATAATAATTGAAACCATGTATTTATTATATCACAATGTAGATAATTATCTCGAAAAAAACTGCGTATAGCTTTCGCCATACGCAGTTAAAAGTTTTTTATTATTTTAATAAAATTACATCATTCCCATGCCGCCCATTCCTGGTGCTCCGCCAGCCGGCATTGGAGGAAGTGGTTCTTTGATATCTGCAACAACTGCTTCAGTTGTAAGATATGTGCTTGCTACACTAGTTGCGTTTTGAAGAGCACTTCTTGTAACCTTAACAGGATCTAAGATACCAGCTTTAACCATCTCAACATATTCACCTGTAAGAGCATTAAATCCAACACCATCTTTAGATTCTTTAACGTTGTTAACAATTACGCTACCTTCAAGACCAGCGTTAGAAGCGATAACATATAAAGGAGCTTCTAAAGCTTTAATAACAATATCAGCACCAGTCTTTTCATCACCTTCTAAGCCTTCGCATGCTTTCTTAACTTTTGAAATAGCGTGAATATATGCACTTCCGCCACCAGCAATAATTCCTTCTTCAACTGCTGCCTTTGTAGCTGCAAGAGCATCTTCCATACGAAGTTTCTTTTCTCTCATTTCCGTTTCTGTTGCAGCACCAACTTTGATAACAGCAACACCACCTGAAAGTTTAGCAAGACGTTCTTGTAATTTTTCTCTATCATAGTCAGAAGAAGTTGTTTCAATCTGAGATTTAATAAGCGCTATTCTTCCAGCGATTTCTTTCTTTGAACCAGCACCATCAACAATAATAGTATTTTCTTTGTCTACTCTAACCGTTTTAGCGCGACCACACATTTGCATTGTAGCATCTTTAAGTTCAAGACCTAATTCTTCTGAGATAACCTGACCACCTGTAAGAACTGCAATATCTTTAAGCATTTCTTTTCTTCTATCGCCATATCCAGGAGCTTTAACAGCTACAACATTAAATGTACCACGAAGTTTATTAACGATTAAAGTTGTAAGAGCTTCACCTTCAATATCCTCAGCAATGATTAATAATTTAGAACCTGTCTTAACAACTTCTTCTAATAATGGAAGAACGTCCTGGATAACAGAAATCTTTCTATCAGTAATGAGAATATAAGCATCCTCAAGTTCAGCCTGCATCTTCTCAAGGTCTGTGCAAAGATAAGCAGAAATATAACCACGATCAAATTGCATACCTTCTACTAAGTCAAGTTCCGTTTCCATTGTCTTTGACTCTTCGATAGTTATAACACCATCATTAGTTACTTTTTCCATTGCGTCAGCAACCATCTCACCTACACTATCGTTACCAGCTGAAATAGCAGCAACTCTTGCGATTTGTTCTTTGCCTTTAACTTTTGAACTCATCTTAACGAGAGCTTCAACAGCAGCATCACATGCAACGCTCATACCATTTCTAAGAATGATAGGGTTTGCGCCTGCTGCTAAGTTCTTGCCACCTTCATCAATCATAGCTTGTGCAAGAACAGTAGCTGTTGTAGTACCATCACCTGCAACATCATTAGTTTTAGCTGCAACTTCACGTACTAATTGAGCACCCATGTTTTCAAAAGCATCTTCAAATTCAATTTCTTTTGCTATTGTAACACCGTCGTTTGTAATCAAAGGACTTCCATACTGTTTACCAAGAACAACGTTTCTTCCTTTTGGTCCTAATGTAACTTTGACAGTATTTGCTAACTGATCAACGCCTCTGCCTAAAGCTTCTCTAGCTTCTGCGCCATGTTTAATTTCTTTTGCCATTATATTGCCTCCTATTATTTAACTATTGCAAGAATATCATCATGACGAACAATAACGAAATCTTCATCACCTAATTTAACTTCAGTTCCTGCATATTTTGAATAGATTACATAATCATTTTTCTTAACGGTCATTTTAACGTCATCAGTACCTGGTCCAACTTCAACAACTACTGCCTGCTGTGGTTTCTCTTGAGCCTGTCCAGGTAATACAATACCTGATGCTGTCTTTTCTTCAGCTTCTAATTGTTTAAGTACAACTCTGTCTCCTAATGGAACTAATTTCATTTTAACTTCCTCCTTCAAATTATTAGCACTCTATCTAGTCGAGTGCTAAACTTATTATTATATTACTCTATCATTTCATGTTTTGCAAGGCTTTTTTAGAATTATTTTGTGCATAAATAAATAAGTATTGTTGAGCAAATCCACCATAATTTCCAAATTTTTCCTTGCCAAAAGCTTCAATAATATCTTTATTTGTATCTTCATGGAAATATAAATCTTCCATAATTCGTTTAATCCATACATCGACCGGAAAAGCATTTGTAAACCCAAGACCAAATAGCAAAACACAATTTGCCACTTTATCGCCTACTCCTTTAATGGAAATAAGTTTTTCTTTAGCCTCATCATAACTCATATTAGAAAGCTTTTTTTCTACAATCTCCTTTGAAGCTAACTTATCTACAGCATCTTTAAGATAAGGTGCGCGAAAACCAACCCTTAAATCCCTAAAATCCTGCTCTGAAATGCCTTTTAAGACCTTTAACGAAGGAAAGGAAAAGTATTGCTTGCCTTCTATAATTCCGGCTTTATTTCCGTATTTTTCGCAAATTCTTCTTACTATTTGTTTTATATTAGTTATGTTTTTATTTTGTGAAATAATAAAAGAAATTAAAGTTTCAATAAAGTCTTGCTTAAGAATATGAATTCCATAATATTCATCAATAATAGGTTTAAGATTATTATCCGCTTTAATTATGCTTTTCTTTATTATTCCATAATCATTATCCAAATCAAAATAAGGAATCCAGATTTTTTCTATATCTTCCTCTTTAGCATTAATAAAAGTAAGCTCATTTTTTATTTGTTTAACATGAAGCGCCTTACCATAAGCAATTACAACATAACTACCATCATATAGACGTTCAAAATTAAAGCATTGTCCACATTCTAAAGTTTGTTCTAAATTAAAGTTTTTTACTTTCATACTTATGCCTTCATTAAAAAGGACCGGCCCTGCCGGTCCTGAATTTTTAATTTATTTTTTCTTAAGAAAATCCGGAATAGAAAGATCTTGTTCTGGTACAGAAGCTTTAGGCTGTCTAGGAACATTAAATCTAAGTTCTGGTTTCTCGTTTGGACGAGATGGTGCACCTTGTGGTCTTTGAGCCGGATTTCCTTGTGGCATTCCCGGACGCTGTTGTGGCGTTCCTGGTGCAGAAGGTCTACCAGCTGGATTACCCTGCTGCAAAGCAGCTGGACGAGGTGGCATTCCTGGACGTTCTGGTTTTGGAGCATCAGGACGAACTACAAATTGTTTTTCAACAGCACCTTGTGGTTGCATCTGAGGCTTAAAGTTTTTATTCATCTGAGCAGTAGGGTTAGAAACCTTAACTGCATTATCATTAATTCCTGTAGCAATAACCGTAATTGTACATGTATCAGCAGGTTCTTCTTCAAAACGAGCACCAAATATAATATTAGCACCATCGCCAGCAAGATCTTGTACATATGAAGCAGCATCATTAGCTTCCATAAGGGAAATATCACCAGAAATATTGATGATAACATGTGATGCGCCTCTGATATTTGTTTCAAGAAGTGGAGATGTAACCGCAAGCTTAACAGCTTCTTCAGCTTTATCTTCACCAACACCTGAACCAATACCGATATGAGCTACACCTTTGTTAAGCATAACAGTACGAACATCTGCAAAATCCAAGTTAATAAGAGCTGGAATATTGATAAGGTCTGTGATACCAGTAACGGCCTGTTGCAATACTTCATCAGCTTTCTTAAATGCATCTTCAATAGAAGTACGTCTATCAACTAATTCCAGTAATTTATCGTTAGGAATAACAATCAAAGTATCAGCAACTTCTTTAAGTCTTTCAATACCCATGATTGCGT
Organism: Lachnospiraceae bacterium; assembly: GCA_045616165.1. Taxonomy (GTDB): domain Bacteria; phylum Bacillota; class Clostridia; order Lachnospirales; family Lachnospiraceae; genus RGIG5612. The sequence goes on along the minus strand of JAZLGF010000019.1, from coordinate 36,021 downwards.
TATTCATACGAGTCTTATTTTCAAATTTGAAAGGTTTAGTAACAATACCGATAGTAAGTATATCCATCTCTTTAGCTATCTTAGCAATAACAGGAGCAGCACCGGTTCCAGTTCCACCACCCATACCGCATGTGATAAATACCATATCAGCACCTGCTAAAGCTTTTTGAATCATTTCAATACTCTCTTCAGCAGCCTTCTGGCCAATTTCTGGTTGAGCGCCTGCGCCTAAACCTTTTGTGATTTTTTCACCTATCTGTATTGTAACTGGTGCTTTAGAAACCTGAAGAACTTGCTTATCAGTATTAACAGCAATAAATTCAACAAGTTGAACACCTGATTCTAACATTCTATTTACAGCGTTATTACCAGCACCGCCGACACCTACAACGACGATACGTGCGCCCCTTACATACTCATTGTATTCAAACTCAGACATATCAATATATTCCCTTCTTTAAATATATTATCTACTATATATAGTATATTTTTTTTCTCTAAATTTCAACTTTTTTTTTAATTCTTTTTGAATGTATATCCCGCATTATTTTCGCTAATTTCCGTCATGTTTAGCGTTCCATCCAAATCACTTAAATTAGCATAAAAATCTCTTAAATCTCTAATCTTCTCTTCGGTATCTTCATCTTTACCAAATAAAATCTTTACTTTACCAACATAAACGCTAGCGGTTTTGTCCGAAGCAACATATACTTGATCTAAAGTCATAGAATTTTTTTTAAAAGTTTCGGCAATTTTAATCGCATATTTAAATTCCTTTTGCTCATTTGCCTCGATTTTTTCACCAACAACTATGCTTTTGAAAGAGATTCCTGAAATTTCAGGGATATCGTTCGGGGCATTTTCGAAGCTTGCCACAACAACCCCATCTGAAGAAATCAGAATATAAGCATTCATATATTTAACATAACAAATAGCCTGGTTTATGTTAACGTTTTTTTCTTTATTTGATTTTAAGTTGATTTTTATTACGCCAGTTAAAAACAAAATGCAAAAAACAATTAACACTATCGCAATTGCTATAACGGCAATAATACCCTTTTTTTTCATATCTTATAAAAATGTAGCTGGATTTCTATTTTTTTCTTTTTGATAATATTCATCTCTTTTTTCAAGATCAACTTTTATAACTTCTGTATTTCTTCCAACTGATAAAACAAGTCCAATCTCAATTAATAGGAAAAATATAGCACTTCCTCCATAACTGATAAATGGAAGTGGTACGCCAGTATTAGGAATAAGGTTTGTAACAACCGCTAAATTAATAAAAGTTTGAACCGCAATATGTGATGAAATTCCCACTACGATACATTTAGCATAAAGATCCGTTGAATTATCAAATATTTTTTTCATTCTCCACAATAAAAGAACAAAGAGTGCTAATAAAAATAATGCTCCAATTAATCCTAATTCTTCACATATTATGGAAAAAATCATATCGTTTTCGCTTTCAGGAACAAATCCAAGTTTTTGAGTTCCTTGTCCTAACCCTTTTCCAAAAATTCCGCCCGATCCAATAGCATAAAGTCCTTGCGTAATTTGGTATCCAATGCTATCGGAATATTTATCAATATTAAGCCATGCTTCAATTCTTTGTAATTTATTTGGACGAATTAAGACATACGCTCCACCTAAAATAATAATTGCAATAACCGAAAGCACTAAATATTTAACTTTAGGACATGATACATAAACCATTAAAAATCCCATAGCTAAAATTATTATAGCTGTTCCTAAGTCATCAGTAATAAAAGCAGTTAATCCTGCACCAACGACACATCCTGAGATAATTATAAGAAATGTTTTAATATCATCTGTTTGTTGTTTTAAGTTTGTAATGACTAATGCGGTAAAAAGTACAACGGCAATCTTAAGAATTTCTGAAGGTTGCACGGTTGTAAATCCAAAATTCAACCATCTTTTAGCACCATGACTCGCAAATCCAAGTGGCGATAAAACAAGTAAAATCGCTATAAGTGAAAGTATAAAAATAGGTATTGCCGTTTTTTTCCAAAAACTATATGGAATAAAAGTTACAATAGTCATAAAGATAAATCCAATAAAAACAAAAATCAGTTGTCTAAGCACATAGTATGAAGGAATTTTTCCCTCAATACTTGCATTATATGAGCTTGCACTATAAAGCATTAAAAGTCCATACGCAATAAGAATGGCTACAATAATAACCATTATCCAGTCTATTTTTCCATAGGCTTTTTGCGTAATTTTCTTTTTTGTTGCAGGCTTTCTCTTCATAGATTAAAGTTCTAAAACAAACTCCTTAAACATCTTTCCACGTTGCTCATAATTCTTAAATTGCCCCCAACTTGCACATGCAGGAGAAAGTAATACACACTCTCCTTCGCATGCAAGCAATTTAGCTTTTTGCACAGCTTCTTTTAAATCATTGCACATGTAAATATTAGTAAACCCACATTTAAGTGCGCACTCTTTTATCTTTTGCGCAGTCTGGCCAATTAAAATCATATCCTTAATTTTTCCGTTGAATCCTAAAATCCAATCTGTAAAATCAGCACCTTTATCATATCCTCCAGCAATCAACACAGTTTTAGAAGGCATTGCCTCTACTGCCCTTGCCGCTGCGTCAGTATTAGTGCCCTTAGAGTCATTATAATATTTAACACCGTATTTAGTTGCTACATATTCAATCCTATGCTCAACTGCTTTAAAGTTTTTTACGACTTCACTTATAGTGGTAATATCAATTTCAAATAATATTCCAATCGCGCATGCTGCCATAACATTTTCAACATTATGGTCGCCCAAAAGATGCATGTCATATCTATTTATTATTTTTTCTTCTTTATTTCCGTCGTTATAAACGATATCATCGTCAACTAAATAAATACCTTTTTCTAGAACACATTTTCTAGAAAAATAAAATACTTCTGGTGTGATATCATTAGCTAATTCTCTTAAATATTCATCATCATAATTTATTACACATTTTTCGCTTGGAAATTGATTTTTTGCAATAAGCATTTTAGTTTTTGCATAATTTTCAAACGAGCCATGTCTATCTAAATGATCAGGTGTAATATTTAATACAGCACTAACTTCAGGATGAAAATCATATATTGATTCAAGCTGAAAACTTGAAATCTCAGCTACGATAACATCGCTGTCTTTTGTCTCATTTGCCACCGACGCAAAGCTTGTTCCAATGTTTCCTACAACATAAGTTTTATCAAAATAAGCCTTAAATATTTCTCCCGTTAAAGCCGTAGTTGTTGTCTTTCCATTAGTTCCAGTAATTGCTGCAAGGCGTCCTTTTTTAATTAAAAATGCAATTTCAATTTCTCCAATTATATGTACGCCTTCTTTTTTTGCCATTTGTACATAAGGCGCATTAATAGAAATGCCTGGGCTTAAAGTTAAAATATCAATATCCTTAAAATCTTCTTTTGTTAATTCACCTTTTTTTACTTTTGCTTTTCCTAAAAGATCTAGTTCTTTAAGAAGAGTTTCGTCATCTAAATCTATATTTGAATCATATAAAGTCAGTACACATCCTTCATTTTTTAGAAGATGTGCTACTCCCTTACCACTTATTCCCATTCCAAAAATCATAATTGATTTATTTTTTAATTCCATCTTTACTGCTTTTCCTAAATAAAATATAAGCCTAAAAAAGCGATTACACTTAGAATAAATGTTACAAGTGAAAAAACTGTTACCACTTTAACTTCGCTCCAACCCCCAAGTTCATAATGGTGATGAATAGGAGCCATTCTAAAAATTCTTTTTCCATGTGTTAACTTAAAGTATCCAACTTGCAAAATCACAGAGATAATCTCAACCAAATATATAAATGCTACAAGTATTAAAAACACTGGCATTTTAAGTACATAAGCCTCTATAGCTACAAATCCACCAAGAGCCAAGCTTCCTGTATCACCCATAAAAATTTTTGCTGGGTAATGATTGTATATAAGAAATGCTACTAAAGCTCCAAGCATTGAAAGTGAGGCCGAATCAACTTTTTTATTAATGATAAAATAAGCGACAAACATAAAAGCGCAAATTACTATTGTTACACTTGATGCTAGTCCATCTAACCCGTCTGTAAAGTTTGCTCCATTAACAGTACCTAGAATTGCAAAAACAGCTATCGGATAAAACCATCCTTTAAGATCAACATATCCTAAAAACGGAATAATTGTTGAAGTTCCATTTTCAGTAAACTGAGAAATATAAACTATAATGGCTACTGTGAAAATAATTTGAAGTCCAATTTTTTGCCATGCTTTAAGGCCTTCGCTCTGCTCTTTTTTTATTTTTAAATAGTCATCTAAAAATCCTATTAAAGCAAACAAGAAAGTAAAAATCATTACCGGTAGCGCCTCTAATCCAAAAGGAAGAAAAACTGCTGTTGCAACTAAAAAAGCAACAACAATAACAATACCACCCATCGTTGGAATTCCCGCTTTTTTAAGATGTGCCTCTGGACCTTCCTCTCTTATTTGCTGTCCAAATTTTAGTTTTCTTAAAGCCGGAATAAATATCGGTAAAAGAATAATTCCGATTAGAAAACTTATTGCTACTGAAAGTAAAACAAACCAATTCATTTTTATATCCTTTTCATTATGAAAATTTTATTTTATATCGTCCGCAGGAACGTTCATATAAGATAAAACTTCTGTCATAATATTTCTAAATAATTCTACTGCTATTGCACTTGATGTGTTATTTTCTGCTGGTTCATCAATAGCAACATAACATACAACTTCCGGATTTTCATAAGGAGCAAACCCAATATACGAAATAACGTAAAGTTCTTCTTCTTTATCGTATTTTTGTGCCTGACCAGTTTTACCTGAAATCTTATATCCTGGAATTGCTGCTTGTTTACTAGTTCCGTTAACAACAACTTCTCTTAAACATTCTTTAATGTAGTTGCAAGTATCTTGAGAAATTGTTTGTGAAACTAATGTTTTACTATTTGATTTTACAAGTTCATTATTTGCATTATATATACTCTTAACTATATATGGCTTATATAAATATCCACCATTAATAAGTGATGAAAAGCCTGTGCATAGTTGAACCATTGTCACGTTAAAGTTCTGACCAAAAGCGTTTGTTGCAAGGTCTAATACCGTCATATTATCTTTTGTGTATAAAAGTGATGCACAACTCATTTCATTTGGAAGGTCGATACCTGTGTATTGTCCAAAACCAAATTTTCTTTGATATCTAGCGAAAATTTCCTGACCTATTTTTCCTGAAATTTGTGCAAGCGATATATTACATGACTGTGCAATCGCACCCTTAACATCTAACGTGCCTTGTCCTTCTCTTGTCCAACACCAAATAGTTTTTTCCCACGGTGTGTTTTCAAAGAACATTTGGCTTCCTCCACAATAAAAAGTATCTGTAGGAGAAATCTTATTTTCTTCGATACCCATAGCTACTGTAAAAGGCTTAAACGTTGAGCCGGGTTCATAACTTTTTGTTACGCAATCATTTCTCCAAACATCTGTTAGCGCATCAATAGTGGCCTGGTCATCCATCGCATCAATTTCTTCTTGCTTATATTTTATACTTAAATCTCTTGGATTATTACAATCAAATTGACCTGTATCAGCCATTGCTAAAATTTCTCCAGTATTTGGATTTTGAATAATAGCAAAAACTCCTTTTGCTTTTGTTTGTTGGTATGTCTGAGTAATATATTTTTCTACAATAGCCTGAATATTATAATCAAGTGTAAGCATAACAAAGTTGCCATCAATTGCTTCTCTTCTTACAGTTTCTACTGTATTATCGCTATTTACATACGAATACTCCATTCCGTCTGTACCAGTAAGATCTTTGTTATATTGAAGTTCAAGACCATATTCTCCTTGGTCATTGCTGGTAAATCCTAAAACAGATGAAGCTAATGTATTATATGGATAATTGCGTTTATAATTATCTTCTAACCAAACGCCATTTACATTTGTATCTTTTTCTTTTTCTTCGATAAATTTTTCAACTTCAGAAAAAGTCAGCTCTTTTTTTAAGACAACATAAGAGCTTTTTGGATTTTCATCGATGTCTTTTCTTAATTCTTCCTTAGAAATACTAAAATGCTTTTCTATCAAAGAAATTGTTGGTTCTAAATATTTTTCTGTATTAGTCAAAATAACTTTTGGATCTAAAATCAGATTGTATACCTTTGTACTTGTTGCAAGTTGAACATTATTTCTGTCTAAAATATCTCCTCTCTTTGAAGGAATAGAATAATTCCCAGACTGTGTTTGTCTAAGTGCGGCTTTTTTATATTTGTCACCATTAAAAGCCAAAATCCAAACGATTCTAACTGCAACAAGGGCAATTAAAACAAAAAACACAATAGCAATTATGCTAAAGCGTTTGTTCATATTTTTATGAGTTTTTCCTTCTGTAGTTACTTTTTTCTTCATAAAATTTTTATTTTAACATAACGAAATACCAACTATTTAGTTGGTATTTCTGCTAACTGCTGTGTATATTCTGAATTGTCCGAATTGTATGTTTGTATTTGTCCTATCCCACTTCTGACCATACCAAGTTGGCCCGTCGCCACCTGCACTACATAGTCTAAATCAACGGTGCTATTTATATCATATTCTTTTGAATCATTTTGTTCTCGCAATTCCTGCACTTGGCTTTCAAGCTGCCCAATTTTTGTATTTAAGTCATTCCTTTTTACTGTCAGTGATAAAGAAATAACTACAAGTGCTACTAGAACTCCTGCTGCTACGTAAATCGCACCTCTTCTTATTCTTTCTTGTTGTTTTAAGAGTTTTTCGTTAGCAATTTTTTTAGCGTTAACTTTTCTAGACCTTGCCGGAATAACAAATTCCTGACAGGCTGCATTACCTTCAACGTAGATACGTCTTACGCTATCAATTTGTGAATAGTTTCTTGTTCTTGCTCCCATTTAACTTGCCTATTAGGCCCTTTCAAAAACTCTTAATTTTGAGCTTGTTGCTCTTTTATTTGCATCACATTCCTCTTTTGTAGGAACGATTGGCTTCTTAGTAATTACTTTTCCTTTTGGTACAGCCCCGCATTTGCAAACCGGAAATGACGGTGGACATGTACACGGGTTTTCAGCTCTTCTAAATGCATTCTTTACGATTCTATCTTCCAGAGAGTGAAAAGTAATGATGCAGAGCCTTCCTTTAGGATTCAAAAGATCAATCATCATATCTATTGAATTTTCCAAAACGCTTAGTTCTGAATTTACTTCTATTCGAAGTGCCTGGAAAGTTCTTTTAGCAAAACCTTTTTGACCTTTTCTAATCTTGGCTGGAATAGCCTGCTCCACTATCTTTGCTAGCTGCATTGTGGTTAGTATCGGTTCTTTTTCTCTTTCGTTTACAATGTGCTTTGCTATATTATTAGCGAAGTTATCTTCGCCATATCTACTAATTATTCGTGCTAAATCTTCTTTTGAATAAGTATTTACTATTTCTTTAGCACTTAATAACTGGCTTTGGTCCATTCTCATGTCCAAAGGCGCATCTTCTCGATATGAAAAACCTCGCTCGGGATTATCTAATTGATAGGAAGAAACTCCGATGTCTAAAAGTATGCCGTCAACTTTTTCTATTCCTAAATCAGAAAGAACTTTTTTGATATTTGAGAAATTGTCTTTGACAATACTTACTTTATCTTTAAATATGGCAAGTTTTTTTGTTGCCGCATCAATAGCTTCTTTATCTTGGTCTATTCCGATTAGTCTGCCTGATGAAAGCTGTTTAACGATTTGGAAGGAATGTCCTGCTCCGCCTAGCGTTCCATCAACATATATCCCGTCTGGTTTGATATTTAAATTTTCAATGGTCTCTTTTGGAAGAACTGATTCATGTTTAAATTCCAAATCCTAATTCTCCCATTCGCTCGGCGATTAAGTCTGCATCAATTTCTGCTTCTTCATCATCCCAAGTCGCCTTGTCCCAGATTTCTATCCTTGGACCTGTGCCAACAAGTGTTACGTTAGTAGTAAGATTTGCATATTCTCTTAAGTTTTGCGCAAGCAAGACTCTGCCCTGCTTATCAACTTCCGCATTCATAGCTCCTGCCATGAAATGTCTCATAAACTGTCTGCTGTCTTTATTGGTAAAGGTGAGGCTGCTACGAAGTTTTTCATAAAAAGTTTCCCACTCATCAGCCGGGAAAACCCACAAGCAGCCCTTGTCAACGCCCTTCGTAATAACAAACCCTTCCCCGAGGGAATCTCTGAATTTCGAAGGAATCATTATTCTGCCCTTGGCATCTATGGAATGGTTATATTCACCCATAAACATAGTGCTCACCTTTTACCTCCCAGCGACATGTCTGTCAAATTTATATTAAGCGCGGCAACGCATAATATATAACTTAAGGAGCTCCGTGCCCTTTACTCTAAGGCTTTTTTCAATAAAAATTTGTTCTATTTGCGACCCTGAGCATTTACCACTTTGCTCCACTAAGTACCACTTTTTACCACTTGTGCAGTTATTTTAATACTTTTTATATCAAAAAGCAATACTTTTTTCAATAAAAATTTAAAAATAAAAAGCCGTACTTTCGTATGACTTTACTGCAATTACAAAACGTTCGCATCCCGCACGAACTTTTTTCAACCGCTAAAAACGCTCTGAAAAAAGTTGTGACGGCTATGCTCACTGTATAACAATGCGAGCGGAGCCGTATAATTCGTTATCGGCGAGTTGGAACCCGAGCCAGGAACGAGTTATACGGTCCGCGAGCTCATTTTATATCATTTGTGCATTTACTAGTTTTAAGTATTCGCCGCCAGCTTTGATAAGCTCGTCATGTGAGCCAAGCTCCATAACTTTATTATTATCAATAACAGCAATTTTATCAGCATTCCTTATAGTACTTAATCTATGCGCAATAATTATTGAAGTTCTGCCTTTAGCAAGCTCATCAAACGCACTTTGAATTCTTGCTTCTGTTACGCTATCAAGTGCGCTCGTAGCTTCGTCTAAAATAATAATAGGTGGATTCTTTAAGAAAACTCTGGCAATTCCGATTCGTTGTTTTTGCCCACCCGAAAGCATAACACCTCGTTCACCAACATAAGTGTCGTATCCATCTTTCATTTCCAAAATTTCATCATGTATCTCTGCCCTTTTAGCAGCTTCAATTATTTCTTCTTCGCTTGCAAGTGGATTACCGTAAAGAATATTATCTCTAATAGTTCCAGCAAACATAAATACATCTTGTTGAACTATACCTATAGATTTTCTAAGGCTTTGCTGTGTAACATCTTTTATATTAAATCCATCTACTAAAATCTCGCCTTCATTAACGTCATAAAAGCGTGGGATTAAATTTGAAATTGTTGTCTTTCCTCCTCCAGACGGACCAACTATTGCGAATGTTGTTCCTGCCTTGATATCGAATGAAACATCTTTTAATACTTCATTTACAAATTCTTCGTCATCATCTTCAGCATAATGTCTTCTTTTATAAGCGAAATATACACCTTTAAGTTCAATATCGCCTTTAACATTTTCCAATACATGTGCATTTTCTTTATCTGTAATTTCCGGGTCAGTTCTCATAATTTCAAGAAATCTTTTAAATCCCGCCATTCCAGTTACATACTGTTCTACGAATGATCCAAGTTTTCTTATTGGATTTATAAATGTTGAAATATAAAGGCTAAATGTAACAAGCTCTATATAAGAAAGTGTTCCACCCATTATGTAATATCCACCTACCATGATTACTAAAACAGAAAGTATAGACATCGCAAATTCCATACCAGAATGGAAAATTGCCATTGCATTATGAAAATCTTTTTTGATTTCAAAATACTCTTCGTTTATTTTTTTGAATTTACCTTTTTCTATTTCCTCATTAGCAAAAGCCTTAGCCGTTCTTATGCCTGAAAATCCCCCTTCTACAGAAGCATTTATTTCCGCCATTCTTGACTTAACCGCCATTGATGCTTTTGTCATTTTATTTCTTTGAATAATTGTAAACACGGCAAATAAAGGAATTACTGCAAATACAATCAGTGCTAATCTCCAATCTATTGTAAGAAGAACGAAAAAAGCACCAATAATAGTAATACATGAAATTAAAAAGTCTTCCGGGCCATGATGTGCAAGTTCACCAATTTCAAAAAGATCGTTTGTGACACGGCTTAAAAGTTTTCCTGTACGATTTTTGTCAAAGAAACTAAAACTTAGTTCTTCAATATGATTAAAGATAGTTTCACGCATGTCAGTTTCAATTCCAACACCCATGCGGTGACCCCAATAGGTAATAATATAATAAAGAATAGACCTTACAATATAAGCTGCAATCATAATAGACATAACAATAAAAAATGTCTTAAACGCATTTTCAGGCAAATAAACTTCCATACATTGTTTTGATATATATGGAAAAATAAGGTCTACTGCTGCTACTGCTAAAGCGCAAACCATATCGAGCACAAATAGTCCAATATGGTTTTTATAAAACGTCGCAAATATTTTAAGTGAACTTAATTCTTTGTAATTAATCTTCGGTAGTTGTTTTTGTTTCTTCATTCTCTACTACTTCTTTAACTTCTTCTTGTGAATCTTCTTTTACTTCTTCTATTTTTTCTTCTTCTGATTTTTCAGGTGTTACTTTTTCCCATTCGCTTTTTTTCTTTTCTTTTTTACCTTTAACACGAGCCTGCGCATACTCTTTTGTTCCAACTTCACCAGGCTCTAATATTAACTTAAAGTTAGGAGTCCATCCTTTGCTGAGTTTAACTCTGGTAACAATAATTATTATTGCCACTGCAACAACGACAATAATTGAAAGAAGCTGAGAAACAGCCAAAGTTTTACCAATGAGTAACTGGTCTGTTCTAAGTCCTTCAATCCATGCACGTCCTAAAGCATAGCCACCAAGATACCAAAGCGTAATTTCACCGTTATATTTTTGGTAATTTCTAAAAATTAATATTAAAACAAGAATTAAAATGCACCATAATGATTCATAAAGGAACGTTGGATGAACCTGGATATATTTAGTTCCATCAATTTCAACCATGTGTGATAAGATTTCACTGTTAGTTACTCCCGTTACTTCTGATGCTTTAATTTGCATAGCAAAAAGTGAATCTGTGTAACCACCAAAGGCTTCTCTATTAAAGAAATTTCCCCAACGTCCAAGAGCCTGGCCAATTAAAAACCCAGGAGCGCATGTATCCATAACTTTAAGAAAACTAATTTTCTTTACTCTTGTTACGATGAATGTAGAAATAAAAGCTCCTATAATTGTTCCATAAATCGCAAGACCACCATTTCTTAAATTAAAGATTTCACCAAGATTATCTTTATACATATCCCAGCTAAAGATTACATAATATAATCTCGCCCCAATAATGCCTGCGATAATTCCAAAAATGATCATATCAACATAATCATCCGAATATTGATTTGTCTTTTTAACACGTTGAAAAACAACAACGCATCCAATAATAATTCCAATTGCAATTAAAATTCCATAAAAAGCAATTGAAAAATTACCAATAGTAATTTGGTTTGGAAAAGCTCCGAGTTTAATTCCTAAATGTGGAAAAATTATGCTATACATTTCTATCTCCTGTTCTACTTGTTATATAACAAATTAAACGTTGAATCTAAAAAGAATAATATCGTCATCTTGCACTACATATTCTTTTCCTTCCATACGTATAAGTCCTTTTTCTCTAGCAGCATTATATGAACCAAGGTTTATTAAATCATTGTAATTTACAACCTCAGCCTTAATAAATCCTTTTTCAAAATCGGTATGAATTTTACCTGCTGCCTGTGGTGCCTTCATTCCTTTAGTTATTGTCCATGCTCTAACTTCTTTCTCGCCAGCTGTTAAAAAGCTTGTAAGTCCAAGTATTGAATAACTAGCCTTAATAAGTTTATCGAGACAGCTCTCACTAAGTCCCATGTCCTCTAAGAACATCGCTTTTTCTTCATCATCTAAATCAGCAAGTTCAGCTTCCATCTTTGCTGAAACAACAAAAACTTCTGAACCGTTCCCAGCTGCATACTCTCTTACCTTTTGAACATTTGAGTTAGAATTACCGTCATCAGGCAAATCATCCTCAGAAACGTTAGCAGCGTAAATAACTGGTTTATCTGTTAAAAGATTAAAATCTTTACTAATTTCTTTTTCATCATCGCTTAAATCTAACGTTTTAGCTAAGTTGCCCTGCTCTAAATATGCTTTGATTTTTTCAAGCAATGCTACTTCTGCTGCCAATGCTTTATCGTTCTTTGCACCTCTGGAAGATTTAGCAATTCTTCTATCAATAATTTCAATGTCTGAGAAAATAAGTTCTAAATTAATTGTCTCGATATCTCTAAGTGGATCAACGTTTCCATCAACATGCACAACATTATCATCCTCAAAACATCTTACAACATGAACAATTGCATCTACTTCTCTTATGCTTGCAAGAAACTGGTTACCTAAGCCCTCTCCTTTAGAGGCTCCCTTTACAAGACCCGCAATATCAACAAACTCAACTGTTGCAGGTGTAATCTTTTGTGAATTATAAAAATCCGATAAAACCAAAAGACGTTTATCGGGAACAAACGCAATACCTATATTTGAATCAATTGTACAGAAAGGATAGTTCGCACTTTCTGCGCCCGCTTTAGTAAGCGCATTAAAAAGTGTGCTCTTCCCAACATTTGGCAATCCAACAATACCTAACTTCATCTTATTTATCTTCCTTTAGTTTTATTTTTACAAGTTCAATTTTATTTACGTCCATGTCAACAACGCTTATCGTTGCATCTTCAACTTCTACACTATCGCCCGGTTCAGGTATACGCTCTAAGTTTTCAATTACGAACCCTCCGATTGAATCCATATCTTCTGATTCAAACGCTGGCGCATCCTCTCCTAAATCATCTTCAAGCTTATCATTTAAGTCATCTAAGCTTACATGTCCCTGAACCAAATATATATTTTGCTCAGTTCTTACTATTTCGTCTTCTTCGGCTTCATCAAATTCATCTCTAATATCGCCTACGATTTCTTCAAGCAAATCCTCCATCGTAACGATGCCCGCTATATCACCATACTCATCAAGAACGCCCATCATAGATCTTCTTGTTTGTTTCATTTCAATAAAGAGCTCTGATAAGTGCTTGCCCTCATAAGTAAAGTCAATATCACGCATTACTTCTTTAACGCTAAAATCATCCTTTTTTTCAGTGTCATATAAAACAAGGTCTTTAACGTTAACCATACCGACAAAGTTCTTACCTTCTTCGTCATATACTGGAAGCCTTGTAAAAAAGTCTTCCTTAAAGACGCTCATAACTTCATCATAAGTAGAATCAATATTAATAGTTGCTACGTTAATACGTGGTACCATTACTTCTTTAACTGTTGTATCCGTAAAGTCAAAAACGTTATTAATAATCTCTTTTTCTTCTGAAGTAGTAACACCTTCTTCATGGCTTACTTCAACGATTGACCTTATTTCATTTTCAGTATATGACTCAATTTTTTCACCTTTCTTAACACCAAAAAGTCTTATAACACCTTTTGCTAAAAAATTGATAGCTGCCGCAATAGGTGTAAAAACAATCATAAGTGCGTTAATAATCGGACAAAAAGCAAGTGCTAACTTCTCTGCTCTATGAGTTGCTAAAGTCTTAGGCGAAATCTCTCCAAATATAAGAATCAAAAGAGTTAAAACGCCTGTTCCAACACTAATAAAAACGCTACCGAAAAGTTTTTCTACAACAACAGTTGCTAGGGCCGAAGCCGCAAGATTAACAATGTTATTGCAAATTAAAATTACGCTAAGCATCTTCGTCTTTTTTGAAAGTACTTTTTCTAAAAGAAGCGCATGTTTAACATTCTCATCAACTAATGTTTTAAGCCTATGAGCCGAAATAGTTGTAAGTGCTGTTTCAGACGATGAAAAGAACGCTGAAAGTATTATTAAAATTACAATTATTATTATTTGTACTGTTATCATTATTTCGCTACGATATTAATAATTTTACCTGGCACGTAAATTTCTTTAACAATATTTCCTGTAAGCTTATTACCTAATGCCTCTTTAGCTTTAGCAAGTGCCTCTTCCTTAGAAGCATTAACAGCAATAGTTAGCGTTGCCTTAACCTTGCCATTAAGCTGAACTCCAATTTCAATTTCATCATCTTTGCAAAGTTCTTCATCGAATGTTGGCCATCCGTATTCAGCGTCGAATACACTTCTTTCATGGCCATACACGCTCCAAAGTTCTTCCGCAACATGTGGTGCAAATGGAGCTAAAAGCCTAATATAATTTTCAATAGTTTCTTTATCTACTCCGCCTTCTTTTTTAACGATATCAGCAAGTTTATTGTTGTATTCCATAAAGCCACTGATAACTGTATTAAGGCTGAAGTTTTCTAATCTCTTTGTAATATCTCTTACGAGTTTATTACGAAGTTTAATCATTTCTTGTGTTGGTTGTGTGTTTGCTTCAAGGCTATTCATTGCAAGTGCATAGAACTTACTTAAGAATCTATAAACACCATCAATTCCTCTTTCATCCCATTCACTATCAAGTTCAGGAGGCCCAACAAAGAGTTCATAAAGCCTGAGTGAATCGCAACCATAATCTCTTACTAAATCATCTGGTGATACAACATTACCTTTTGATTTACTCATCTTAATTCCATTTTTACCAGTAATCATTCCCTGGTTAAAAAGTTTAATAAATGGCTCATCAAAATCTAATACACCAATATCTTTTAAGAATTTGGTATAGAAACGTGAATAAAGCAAATGCAAAACTGCATGTTCAACTCCGCCAATATACATATCAACAGGTAAATACTTATCTGCCTTTTCTCTATCTACTAATTTTTCTTTGTTATGTGAATCAACATATCTTAAGAAGTACCATGATGAGCCAGCCCATTGAGGCATAGTATTAGTTTCTCTCTTAGCAGGCTTTCCACAGCATGGACATGTAGTATTAACCCAACTATCAATAGCTGCAAGCGGAGATTCGCCTGTGCCTGTAGGCTCATACTTTTCTACATCAGGAAGTAAAAGTGGAAGTTCTTCTTCTGGTACTGGAACGCATCCACAATCATCACAATGAACTATAGGAATAGGCTCACCCCAATATCTTTGACGGCTAAATACCCAGTCACGAAGTTTATAATTAACTTTCTTTTTCCCAAGACCTTTATTTTCTATTTCTTCTGGAGCACTTTTTTTAAGTTCTGCGCTGTCTCTTCCATTCCATTCTTCTGAATTAATTACAATACCGGTTCCAGTATATGGTTTTTCTGAAACATCGATGTCTTCTCCTTCAGGAGTAATAACAGGAATAATTGGAAGATTGAATTTTTTAGCAAATTCATAATCTCTATCATCATGAGCAGGAACACACATGATAGCTCCTGTTCCATAATCTGCAAGAACATAATCTGCAAGCCAGATAGGAACTTTCTTTCCATTAAGTGGATTAATTGCATAGCTTCCTGTAAATACACCAGTCTTTTCTTTATCCTGAAGTCTATCTACTGATGACTTCATAGATGTCTTATAAATATAAGCATCCACAGCTTCTTTATTTTCTGGTGTAGCGAGGCTGGCCGCATCTTTATATTCAGGAGCAAGCACCATAAAAGTTGCTCCATATAAAGTATCTGGTCTTGTTGTATAAACAGTGATTGATTTATCAGACCCATCAACCTTAAAGTCAATTTCAGCGCCATAGGATTTTCCAATCCATTCTGTTTGCATCTTTACAACTTTTTCAGGCCAATCAAGAGTCTGTAAATCATCAAGTAATCTATCTGCATACTGAGTAATCTTAAGCATCCATTGTTTTAAGTTTTTCTTTGTAACTTCAGCACCACATCTTTCGCACTTTCCATCAACAACTTCTTCATTAGCGAGTCCAGTCTTACAACTTGGACACCAGTTAATAGGCATCTCTTTTTCATAAGCCAGACCAGCCTTAAACATCTGAACAAATATCCATTGTGTCCATTTGTAAAAGTCAGGGTCAGTAGTATTTACTTCTCTATCCCAATCATAAATTGCAGCAATCTGGTTAATCTGTTTCTTAATATTTGAAATATTATCTGCTGTTGTTTTAGCAGGATGAATACCCATCTTTATTGCATAATTTTCTGCAGGAAGACCAAAAGCATCCCATCCCATTGGATGAATAATATATTTTCCCTGCATAAGCTTATATCTGCTCCAAACATCACTAATTACATATCCTCTCCAGTGACCAACATGCAGCCCTGAACCTGATGGATATGGAAACATGTCTAAGCAATAATATTTTTCTTTCTTTCCATCATCGACGTTTACTGGATGCTCTTCCCAGATATCATGCCATTTTTTTTCAATCTCTTTGTGGTTATAAATATTACCCATTTTTTATGCCTTTCTCTATTAAATCTCCCATATTTGAGAGCAAATTTTTTCAAGATATTTTACCACATCTACACTTTTTCTTCAATCATACCCAAAATTTAACATAGCATTTTATCAGGCTTTGTGATAGAATTCGCTCGTTATGAATTTACACGATTTTTACTATGATTTACCAGAAGAATTAATAGCCCAGGACCCTTTAGTCGACCGCAGTGCATCACGACTTATGGTTGTTGACCGAAAAAAGGGTTTTGAAAAACATGATACTTTCAAAAATATCATAGATTATTTAAATCCAGGCGATTGCTTGGTTATTAACGATACAAAGGTTATCCCTGCAAGGCTTTTTGGAACAAGGTCAGATACAGGCGCAATTATTGAAATTCTTTTATTAAAACGTATTTCAGATACTGATTGGGAATGCCTCGTAAAGCCGGGTAAAAAAGCTCGCGAAGGATGTAAACTTATCTTTGGAAATGTAATTACTGAACGTGATTTATTACATGGTGAAATAATTAAGGTTCAAGACGACGGTAATAGAATAATAAGATTTACTTTTGCCGGAATTTTTGAGGAAATCTTAGATAAGCTTGGCCAAATGCCTCTTCCGCCTTATATCAAACACAAACTTGAAGATAAAAATCGTTACCAAACTGTTTATGCAAAACACGACGGTTCTGCTGCTGCCCCAACAGCTGGACTTCATTTTACCACAGAATTATTAGATGCCATAAAAGCTAAAGGTGTTAATATTGCCCATGTAACGCTACATGTTGGTCTTGGCACTTTCCGTCCTGTAAAAGAAGAAAACATACTTGATCACCACATGCACTCCGAACTTTGCATGATAGATGAAGAAAACGCCAATCTTATAAATGAAACTAAAAAAAAGAAAGGGCGTATTATCTGCGTTGGAACAACTTCTACTAGAACACTCGAATCCATCGCTGACAAAAAAGGCTTTGTAAAAGCTACTTCCATGTGGACTGATATCTTTATTTATCCTGGATATAAATTTAAGATTACGGATTGTTTAATTACAAACTTCCATTTACCAGAGTCTACTCTTTTAATGCTAGTATCAGCATTTTCAAGTCGCGAGATAATGCTCGACGCATACAAAAAAGCGGTCGATGAACGATACCGCTTCTTCTCATTTGGCGACGCCATGTATATTCACAAATAATATATATAACTCGCGGACAGTATCCATTCGCATCCCGCACGAACTTTTTTCAACCGCTAAAAACGCTCTGAAAAAAGTTGTGACGGCTCTGCTCACTGTATAACGAAGCGAGCAAAACCGTATAACTCGTTATCGGCGAGTTGGAACCCGAGCCAGGAACGAGTTATGCGGTTCTGCTCGCTATTTAAAATAGCATCTTCATAACTTTATATTCGTCTTCAGTGATGCCTTTTGTCATTGAAAGCCCTTCATCAATATCAATGTCCTTAACATCATAATCCTGAGAAACAATAATACGATTTTTCTTGCATTCAAGTAAGCACTGAATACTTGCAAGGCCCATTCTACTTGCCATGTTTCTATCCATAAGGGTTGGACTTCCACCACGTTGAATATGTCCTAGAACAGTAGCCTTTGCTTCAATGCCAGTAACCTCTTCTATTTGCTTGGCAATTTCCATTACATTTCCAGCACCCTCAGCAACAACAACAATGTAATGATGTTTTCCTTTATTTCTAGCTTCCATAAGTACTCTTATAACGTCTTTATTTAAGTCATATGGAATTTCAGGAATAAGTATAATTTCAGCACCGCTTGCAATACCTACATTAAAAGCAATATATCCAGCACACCTTCCCATAACTTCTACAACTGTACAACGTTCATGTGAAGAAGCAGTATCTCTTAATTTATCAATAGCGTCCAAAGCTGTATTCATTGCAGTGTCATATCCAATTGTATAATCCGTACAAGCAACATCATTATCAATAGTTGCAGGAATGCAAATTACATTTACGCCTTCTTTAGCTAAATCTCTAGCGCCTCTAAACGAGCCATCTCCACCAATAACAACAATAGCATCAAGTTCAAATGCTTCAATAATTCTTGCAGCTTTTTTAATGCCTTCTTCAGTCATAAATTCTTTACATCTTGCGGTCATTAAAAATGTTCCACCACGTTGTATCTTCTCGGAAACATCTCTACTATTTAGCGGTTTTATATCACCTTCTAAAAGTCCGGCAAAACCACGATAAATTCCATAAACTTCTATATCATTAATTAATGCACCTCTAACAACAGCTCTAATAGCCGCATTCATTCCCGGCGCATCTCCGCCACTTGTAAGTACACCAATTTTTTTGATTTTCTTTTCCATAATGTTCCTCTTATGAATTAAGTATTTCCATAAATTTCTTTGTGTTTTCGCAAGGATCTTTAAATACTGCGCTACCAGCAACAATAATATTTACTCCCGCATCTAAAACTTCTTTAACATTTTCTAAATTAATTCCACCATCAATTTCCAAATCAATATCAAGTCCTGATTCGTCTATTATGTCTTTAAGTTCTTTTGCTCTTTTAGTAGAGCCTTCAATAAACTTTTGACCGCCAAACCCTGGTTCAACACTCATAAGCAAAATCATATCACAAAGAGGTAAAAACTCTTTTACTACATTTGTAGGAGTCTTTGGCTTAATCGAAAGTCCGCTCTTTAATCCAGCGTCTTTTATTGCTTTCAATGTTGCCACAACATCTGAACATGCTTCGTAATGAATAGTAATAATATCCGCACCAGATTCTTTGAATTCATTTATATATCTAATTGGCTCATCAATCATAAGATGTACATCAAAAACTTTATCTGTTGCACTTCTTATTGATTTAATAACCGGCATACCAAAAGAAATGCTAGGAACAAATTTTCCGTCCATAACATCAACATGAACATACTCTGCCCCAGCTTCCTTTATTTCTATTAATTGTTGTCCCAGATTTTTAAAATCTGCTGATAAAATAGAAGGTGCTAAAATATTCATTTTAATACTTCTTCTGAGATTTAATTTCCCCATAAATTGATTTATAACTATTGTAACGAGATTGAGGAATTTTCCCTTCTAAAACAGCTTTTTCGACTGCACAATCTCTTTGTTTAATGTGATTACAATTTGCAAACTTGCATTGTCCTTTATATTCTGTAAATTCCGGAAATGCATTTTGCAGTTCTTCTTTAGTGAAGTCTTCTTCATTAACAAGCAACGAAGTAAATCCCGGTGTGTCTATAATATGAATTGAATTCTTTTTGAAAGAATAAATTTCATTATGTCTTGTTGTATGTTTTCCACGACCGATTTTTTTACTGATTTCGCCAACAGCTGCCATCTCATCACCGACTTTACCAGCGAAGACATTAAGCATTGTAGATTTACCCACACCTGAAGGACCGGCCATAACAGTAATTTTTCCTCTTAATTTCATCTTAAGCCAGAATAAATGAGGTGTATCGCCACCAGCTTGTACAAAGAAAAGTTTGCATCCTGCATTCTTATACATTTTCTTAATCTTCTTAATATCATCTGTTCTGGCAAGATCTTTTTTATTAAATACAATAATTGTTTCAATATTTTGTTTTTGCATTAAAACCAAAAATCTATCAAGAATGCTGAAGTTTGGTCTAGGATTATCGAGTGCAAACACAACCATAGCCTGGTCAACGTTTGCAACTGCTGGTCTTATTAATGAATTCTTTCTAGGAAAAATTTCATTTATAACACCAGTTCTATTAAATGTACTAGTAACATCAAAATCAACCTCATCGCCAACAAGTGGTGTTACTTCATCGTTTCTAAATGAACCTTTAGCTGTGCACTCATAAATAGTCCAGTTAAAATTTCTAACATAATAAAATCCTGATAATGCTTTAATTATTGTACCCTTCATATCTCACCTTTAATACTATTTAATTATCCGTTGATTCTGTTGTTTCTTCTGTTTCTGGTTCAGGTTCTGGTTTTGGTTCAGGTTTTGCCTTAGCAATAGTTATTTCAATTACAGCGCCTTCATCAACCTCTGTTCCTTCTTTAGGATTTTGTTTTATTACTTCTCCTACATGGCTATCAGACTCTTCATAATATACCTTTGGTTCAAGATTAAACTGATATAAGTAATTCTTAGCTGTGCTTTCGTCATATCCTAAAAGTGCTGGTGTCTTTATTTTCTTTTCTTCTTTTCCACGACTGATAATAAGTTCAACTGTGTCATCTTTAGCTAATTGAGCATTAGGTTCTGGATTAGTTTTGATAATCTTACCAATTTCAACATCCTCGCTATACTCAGTAGTTATCTTTACTTTTAATCCTAATTTTTTAAGTTCACTTTCAGCTTCTGCCTGAGCAAGTCCAGCATAATCTTTAAGGATTACAGGTTCGTTACCTGAAGAAACAGTAAGGACTATTGTATCTCCGTCTTTTGCTTTTTCGCCATTTTTAATTGACTGAGCGATTACATAATCTTTTTTAACTGTATCGCTAGCTTTATATTCAATCTTTGTTTTAAATCCTTTTTCTTTCAATGCTTTTTCAGCATCTTCTTTTGACCTATTAACAACATTAGGAACATCTATTTGTTCAATTTTAGTTCCGCCACAACCACTACCAGATGAGAATGTTTTAATACAAACGAACGCAAGAACACCTATGATAATAACGCCTGCTGCAATACCACAGATAAGTAAAATCTTATCAAATTTCTTTCTGTCCATTTTCTTTTCACGATAATCATCTTCTTCATAATCATCGTCAACATATTCTATTTCATCATCTAAATCATCATACTCTTCATACTCTTCATACTCATCATAGTCTTCATATTCATCTTTACGCATATGGCTATTTCTGATTGTTCTAGGATTTTCACGTCTTAAAAATTCCACATCTTCTTCGCTCATAAGAACCGTAGCATTATCTTGCATCTCAGGTTCCATGCCTAAAATATCTTCATTTGGAGAAATCAAAGATGTCTTTAAATCAGAGATTAAAGATGTAATCTTTTGATATCTTCTCTCAGGTTTTTTCTGAGTACATTTTTCAATTATTCTTTCAACGCTCATTGGAACATTTTCGATTATATCGCCAACAAGAGGAACGCTCTCTTGAATATGTTTAAGAGCAATCGAAACTGTTGAGTCACCATCAAATGGAAGTTCACCAGTTACCATCTCATAATAAACAATACCGAATGAATAGATATCGCTTCTAGAATCAACTTGTCCGCCTCTAGCCTGTTCTGGAGAAATATAATGAACAGAACCTAAAACGTCCTGGCTAATAGTATTAGCTGTTGTAGTTCTAGCGATACCAAAATCAGTAACTTTAATTTTTCCTTCTCTGGAAATAAGAACGTTTTGAGGTTTAATATCTCTATGGATAATTCCTGCTGCATGTGCAGCTTCGATGCCTTGGCAAACCTGGATAGCAATACTAGTTGCTTCCTTAATTGGCAAAGCTCCATTACGATCAATATATTGTTTCAAAGTAATACCGTCAACGTATTCCATGACGATATAATAAATTCCTTCATACTCATTAACATCATAAACACTTACTACATTCGGATGTAAAAGTGCTGCTGCCGATTGAGCTTCAATTTGGAATTTTTGAACGAAGCTTTTATCTTCGCAATATTCTGGTTTTAAAAATTTAATAGCAACGTAGCGATTAAGCTTATGGCATTTAGCTTTGTAAACAACGCTCATGCCACCCATTCCTATCTTTTCTAATATCTCATATCTGTCTTCAATAAACATTCCCTCTCGTATCATATAAAGACCGCCTTTCAAAATGAATTAGAACTTTGAAATAAGTACAACTGCAATATTATCTTTTCCGCCTGCTTCATTAGCTAAATCAATAAGTTTTTCTGCTTTAGCTCTAAGCGAAGCGTCTGCATTAACAACTGCTTTAATGGTTGCTTCACTAACCATATTATATAAGCCATCCGAGCAAAGCAAAATTATTTCGTCATCTTCTAACTTAACCTGGAAATAATCTGGTTCTGCTGTAATTTCTGCTCCAATAGCTCTTGTAACAACATTATTTTTTTTGTGAAAACGTGCTTCGTCCTCTGTAAGTTTTCCAGAACGAACTAATTCACCAACATATGAATGATCCCATGTAATTTGGACCATCTCATCGCCTATTAAATATGCCCTTGAATCACCAATGTTAACAACATAAGCTGTATCATCTTTAACCGTAACGCCAACAAGTGTCGATGCCATTCCTTCATACTCAGGCTCTTGGCCTTTTTTGAAAATTATTTCATTAACTTTTGTAATGGCCTCTTTAAGAATAGAAAGCGGCATTCTTGAAACTGATTCTTCGGCTATATCAAAAAATAACTCAGCAGAATTACAGGACGCGAATTCACCCGCATTATGTCCACCGAGTCCATCACAAACTACATATAAATTATCTAGATTTCCAATAGGCTCATCACACTCAAGTGTATAATCTTGATTGTATTTTCTAGATACTCCGATATCAGTAATTCCAAAAGATTTCAAGTAGTTCTCCTTACCAACTGTCCACATGCTCCGCTAATATCTCTTCCCATCTCGCGTCTTCTTGTAGTAGTAATATTATTTTCTTCCAGGATTTTCTGGAACGCTTTAATATCCTTTTCTTTTGCTGCTCCATAATTATTTTCAGGAGTA
This sequence comes from Lachnospiraceae bacterium, assembly GCA_045616165.1. Classification (GTDB taxonomy): domain Bacteria; phylum Bacillota; class Clostridia; order Lachnospirales; family Lachnospiraceae; genus RGIG5612. The sequence continues at coordinate 12,922 of JAZLGF010000019.1, read as the reverse complement.
GGATTAACAGGAATTAAATTAACGTGCGCATTTTTCCCTTTAAGCAAATTAGCTAGCTCTTTTGCATGACATTCTTTATCATTTATGCCATCAATCAAGCAATATTCAAACGTTACTCTTCGCCCTGTTTCATTAAAAAATTCATCACATGCGCAAAGAATATCGCTCAAGGCATATTTATTAGCTATTGGCATAATTTTTTGCCTTATATTATCATTCGGTGCATGTAAAGAAAGCGCCAAAGTTATCTTAAGATTTTCTTTCGATAGTTTTCTAATTGCGCCCACAATACCACACGTTGATATTGTAATATTTCTTTGGCTTATATGCAAGGTCAACTCATCGCTAAGTAGCTTTACAAAGCCTACTACATTATCATAATTTGCAAGTGGTTCGCCCATACCCATAATAACAACATTTGATATTCTTTCGCCTATATCTTTTCCTATCTCATATACCTGACTTAGAATTTCTGATGCTGTTAAATTCCTTACACAACCATTAATTGTTGAAGCACAAAAAGAACATCCCATAGCACATCCAACCTGACTTGATACGCAAACACTATTTCCATGTTTGTATGGCATCATAACGCTTTCAATTAAATTTCCATCGTAAAGTTCAAAAAGATACTTTTTCGTACCATCAATTTCAGATGTGAGTACTCTTTTCTTTTTTACTGTGCGAATTACAAATTTTTCATCAAGTTCTTTTCTAAAATCTTCTGAAAGATTTGTCATCTCATCAAATGAGTTAACAAACTTTTTATGAAGCCACGTAAAGATTTGTTCAGTTCTAAAAGCCTTTTGATTCATGTCCAAAATAAGCTTTTTTAATTCATCGTATTGTAATGATTTAATATCAATTTTTTCCATAATTTATTTTCTTTTCATTAACGCGATATAAAATCCGTCGCAATCATCTATTCCCGGCAAAAAGCTTTTCTCCTCAATTAACTCAAAAGGAAAGTTTCTTAAAAACCATTTTGTATTATCCTGGTTTTCTCCTTTGTTGACTGTACATGTACTATATATCAACAATCCATTCTTCTTAACATATTTATAAATCGTCTTTAATATATTCTTTTGAAGAAATGAAAGCTCATCTAAATCTTTTTCTTTTACTCTTAATTTAATATCTGGTTTTTGCCCAATTACTCCAAGACCCGAACATGGAAGATCTGCTAAAACAATATCTGCTTTTTCTTCCATTGTCTTGTCAAAAACAAGTGCATCCATAACCTGGCTTTGAACATTAGTAGTCTTAAGTCTTTTTATATTTTCATCAATTAAATCTGTTTTGTTTTCGCTTAAATCTCTTGCATAAATAAATGCATTCGGAAACTTTTCAGCCATATGAAGGCTCTTTCCACCCGGCGCAGCGCACACATCAACAATTAGTAGAGCATCATCTTCTTTATATTCACAAACTTTTTTCTCATCAATAAGTTCTTTTGCAAGTGTTGCAATATGCATAGAGCTTAAATCCTGAATAAAAAGAAGTCCTTGCTTATAAGCTCTTAACTGCACAAGAGAATTAAAACCTTTAATTTTTATTGCTTCTTCGATTTTATCATGCCCTACTACTTCGCATCCATCCGCTTCAAGCAATTTAATAATCTCTTCTTTTTTAGCTGCATTCAAATTAAGTCTTGCCCATGTAAACCCATCAGCATCGTTTGTGCTTTCAAAGAATTTAAGTGCGTCTTCATTTCCGTATTCTTTTATACACATTTCATAAAGCCATTTTGGAATTGAATATTTAATATTTTCTGGAATATCATTTGGCAACCCTTCTCTTTGAATTGTTCTTAATACACCATTAATAAATCCTTTTAGATTTCCAAATCCTTTTTTTGTTGCAAGTTTAACAGCCTCATTTATCGAAGCATGATCCGGTATAGCATCCATAAAAAACATTTGATAAACACTCATTCTCAAAATATTTTTTATTACTGGTTTCATCTTTTGTGTATTAACAGATGAATATGAATTAATCACATAATCTAAAAAGATAACTCTTTCTAATGTTCCTAAATAGAGTCTGCTAAGAAATGCTTTTTGTGTTTTATCGAGATTATTTTCAAGAAAAGTTTTATTAATCAAAAAATGGCTAAAACCACCTTCGCAGGTAGTCTCTACTAACATATTAAGTGCTAAATTTCTAACATTAATTTGATTATCTGCCAAAAATAAATCCTCTGTCTATTTTCTTTCCCCTAAGAAATTCTTCAATGTTCATTCTTTTTTTGCCCTCGAGTTGGACTTCATTTAATTTCAATAATCCTTCCTGGCATTTAACATAAACATTTTTCTTATCAGCAAATATAACACATCCGTTTTCAAAATCTTTGCCATCTGTGTCTATTTCTTTTGTATCATAAACATCCGCATCCCAAACCTTAAATGTTTTTCCTTCCATGGTGGTAAAAGCGCTAGGCCATGGATTTAATGCTCTTGTTTGTCTTTCTATATATGAAGCCGAATTATTAAAATCTATTAAGCCCGATTGCTTTGTGATTTGAGATACATAAGTACTTTCTTCTTCGTTTTGTTTTATTTTTACTATTTCGTTATTTTCTATTTTATCTAAAACGTCTACTAACATTTTTGCACCAAGAAGCGCTAACTTAGGCTCGAGCGTAGCCGCATTTTCTTTTGCTTCTATTTCAATTTCTTCTTGCGCTAAAATATCACCAGAATCTAATCTTTCTTCCATCTGCATAATACTTACGCCCGTTTTTTCATCACCGTTTAAGATAGGTCCTCTAATAGGATCTGCTCCTCTATATTTAGGAAGAAGTGATGGATGCAAGTTAATACATCCTTTTTTATAATTTAATAATCTTTCTGGAATCTTTTGAGAATATGCAACAACTACAAGCAAATCCGCATCCATTTGCTCAATTTGTTTCATTGTTTCTTCATCACTAATTTTTTCAGGCTGAAGAACATTTAGTCCTAAATTAATAGCTTCTTCTTTAACTGGAGAGAATTTAACTTCGCATCCTCTTCCAGCTGCTTTATCCGGCATAGTTATAACACATGTTATTTCATGTTTAGAATCCGATATAGCTTTCAACGATGGAACTGCAATCTTCGGTGTTCCAATAAAAATGATTTTCATTAATTATTCCTCATCTTCAATTTCATCATCTTCTGGCGCTTCATGTAATTCACCTTCAACAAGATCAATATACATAATGCCATCCATATGATCACACTCATGACAAATAGCTCTTGCAAGTAATCCTTTTGCTTCCATTTCAAAAGGCTCTAAATTTCTATCAAGTGCATTAAGTTTAACATGGCTTGGTCTTGTAACCTGGCCAAATTTATTTGGCACAGAAAGACATCCTTCCTGACCAGTTTGTGTTTCATCGCCAATAGGTGTAACTGTTGGATTTATTATTATTATTTCTTCTCCGTTTGAATGTGTTAGTGGGTCGCTAGGAATTTCATTTCCTTCTTCATCAACTTCGCAGAAATCATCCACGCAAACAACACATATACGTTTAAGTACTCCTACCTGCACTGCTGCCAGGCCTACTCCATTATATTCATGAACATTCTCAATTAAGTCATCAATTAAGTCTTTTGTTCTTGGTGTAATCTCTTTGACTTCTTTTGATTTTTTTCTTAAAATTTCATCGCCTTCAGTTCTAATGTTTCTAATAGCCATATTTTTTCTCCTGCAATTATTTATAAATCGTGGCTGCTCATTGAAAAATCAAATGTAACCGCTAATTTCTTTTCTGGATTTTCATTCATAAAATCTTCTACCACATCTTTTATATCAATTAAATCTTTGTATTTTTCAGATTTAATATAAATTATTTTTCTATATTTGTCCTGAATTTTAGCTATTGGAGCCTGCCCCGGTCCAATCTTAATTATCTCATTTTCATTTATACTTGCCACGCTTTTTGCTTTTATTTTTGTATCAATAACAAAATTTATTTCATTACATTTTTTGTTTAGTAAATTTTCGTCTTCACACGCGAATAATATTCCAAGCATATTCATAACAGGTGGATATCCAAGCATCTTCCTGTAAGCCATTTCAAAATCATAAAATCCTTTGTAGTCCTGGCTAGCTCCTAATTTAATTGCATAATTATCTGGCGAATATGTCTGAATTACAACCTCACCTTTTTTCGCTCCTCTTCCTGCTCTTCCAGCAGCCTGAGTTAAAAGTTGAAACGTCCTTTCAGCACTTATGTAATCTCCCGAATAAAGTGAAAGGTCAGCCGCAATAATCCCTACTAATGTTACATTCGCAAAATCATGTCCCTTAACAATCATCTGTGTTCCAATAAGAATATCCGCTTCATGATTAGCGAATGCACTAAGAATTTTTTCATGAGCATCTTTTTGTCTTGTCGTATCGTAATCCATTCGAAGCGTTTTTGCCCGAGGGAAAAGTTTTATTATTTCATCTTCAACTTTTTGCGTTCCACTTCCAAAAGTTCCGATATATTTAGAACCACACTCCGGACATGTTTTCATCATAGGAATTTCATATCCACAATAATGGCACATTAATTTTCCGTTCTTATGGAATTTTAATGAAACATCACAATGCGGACATTTAATAGCATTTCCGCAACTTCTACATGAAACAAAGCTGGAAAATCCACGTCTATTTATAAACAAAATAATTTGCTCTTTTTTCTCTAACCTATCAGCAATCATTTCCTGGAGTTTTTTGCTAATAATCGAGCGATTGCCATTTATAAGTTCTGCTCTTAAATCAACAATCTCCACTTCCGGAAGCGTTGCTATACCCGCACGTTTTTCAAGTTCATATAAATGATAGTCACCTTTTTTAGCCTTATAATAACTTTCAACAGAAGGTGTCGCACTTCCCAAAACAACAAAGCCGTTGCTTTGCATAGCTCTTTGAATAGCAACCTCTCTTGAAATATATCGCGGAACATTTTCATTTTTATATGTACCTTCATGTTCCTCATCAATAATAATTATTCCAAGATTTGGGAACGGACTAAAAAGTGCTGAACGTGGTCCAATAATTATATCTACCTGGCCATTTTTTGCTTTTTCAAGCTGGTCATGTTTTTGTGCATTCGTAAGTTTTGAATTAATAACAGAAATTCTATCGCCGAATTTTTTATAAAATCTTAAAACTGTTTGATATGTTAAAGAAATTTCCGGAATTAAAACAATCGCCTGTTTTCCTTCTTTAATAACTCTATCAATTAATTCAATATAAATTTCTGTTTTACCAGAACCTGTTACACCTCTAATCAAAGAAGTCCTTAAATCATTATTTTTATATCGGTTCCAAATATCATCTGCGATTTTTTGCTGTGCATCGTTAAGTTTTATCGTATATTCTTGCTTTTCTTTTATATCAAAAGCATCTCTTAGATTTTCTTTAACATCAATCCTAATAAGTCCGTCTTTTTCAAGTGATTTAAGAGTTGCTAAAGAAATATTTAATTTATCTTTTACTATTTCGTACGGAAGAACTTTTTCATTTATAAGTTCACTAAGAAGTCTAATCTTTGCAGGACTTTTCTTTCCTTTTGAAAAAAGTTCAATTGCTTTTTTTGCATCCTCTACGCTTGCCGTAAGCGAAATATATTTTTGAACAATTGGATTAGCACTTTGTTTAACTGGCATAACTGTTTTAAGTGCCTGATTCATTGTTGAGCCATAATTAGTTTTAATAAAATTCGCAAGAGCAATCATATCGCCTTCTATTGATGTGCTCTTTGCTGCTATGCTATCAATTGCTTTTAATTTTGTTTCATCAAAGTTAGATTTGTCTTTTATATTTAGGACAAACCCTTTTATTAGTTTATTGCCTTTTCCAAATGGAATATTTACAAGACTTCCAATTTTAACGCTATCAAAAAGTTCCTTTGGAATAATATATTCAAAAGGCCTATCCACTTTTTCATGGGAAATATCAACAATAATATCTGCGAATTTATTCATCTTTTGACTGGAGCATCATTTCGAATTCGTAAGAGTCTACTAATATTTCTCTAGGTTTTGCTCCGTTAGCAGGTCCCACGACGCCTAAATCACAAAGCTGGTCAATAATTCTTGCCGCTCTATTAAATCCAATACTAAAACGTCTTTGTAGCATAGAAGAAGACGCTTTTCCTGCTTCAATACAAAGTTTTCCTGCCTCAAAAATATAATCATCAAGTTTATCTGCGCTACTATCGTCCGAGCTGCCAAAACTTGTTTGTCCATCTTGCGAATTGTTAATATATTTTTGTATTTCTTCTGATTCTAAAGCGTAAATATCATCACCCTTATTTTCTTTTAAGAATCTAGTTACTTTCTTAACTTCTTGTTCACTAATCATTGCGCCCTGAACACGAACAGGTTTAGTAAAGCCATTAGGGAAGAATAGCATATCGCCATGTCCTAAAAGTTCTTCAGCACCTTGCATATCTAAAATAATTCTTGATTCAAGTTTAGAAGTAACTCTAAGCGCAACCTTTGAAGGGACGTTTGCTTTAATAAGACCTGTAACAACATTTGCTGAAGGTCTTTGGGTTGCAATAATAAGATGCATGCCGGCTGCACGAGCGAGCTGAGCAAGTCTAACAATAAGACTTTCAACTTCTTTTGATGCTGTAAGCATAAGGTCTGCAAGCTCGTCAATGATAATAATAATTTGTTGCATTTTTCTAGGATTTTCTTCTTCTGGATTAAGTTTTCCTTGCTCAAAATATGCATTATAACTCTTAATATCATTAACACCTGAAAGCTGCATTCTTTGATATCTGTTTTGCATCTCATTAACAGCCCATCTAAGAGTGCTTACTGCCTGGCCCGCATCAGTTACTACATCCTTCATCATATGTGGAATTCCACTAAAGTCGTTAAATTCTACTTTCTTAGGATCTATTATGATTACTCCGACTTCTTCTGGTCTAGCTCTATAAATAATTGTCATGAGCAGTGATTTTGTAAATACTGATTTACCAGAACCTGTTGTACCAGCAATTAAGATATGTGGCATCTTATCAATATCGGCAACAACAACATTTCCACTAATATCAACACCTGCTGCAATAGCAATTTTTGAATCTTCATTTTTTAATTCATCTGATTCAATAAGATCTCTAATTAATACGCTTTGGCTACTTGAATTAGGAATTTCAATTCCAACAGCAGCTCTACCCGGAATAGGCGCTTCAATCCGAATATCTGGAACAGCTAAATTTAATTTTAAATCATCTGCTAAAGATGTAATTTTACTTACTCTGATTCCAAGTTCAGGTTGCAATTCAAATCTTGTAACTGATGGTCCTGCCTGTTTATCTATAACTGTTGCGTTAACGCCAAACTCAGCAAGAATAGTTTCAAGATTAGAAGCCATTCTATTTAATTCAGTTTTTGAAACACCAATACCTCTTCCGCGGCCCTTTGTAAGTAACTCTATCGGTGGATACTGGTATTTGCCATTAGATTTAACTCTTGTAGTTGTTCTTGTCTTTGGTGCTTCTTTTTGAGGCTGTTTCCTATCTATTGTATCAGAAGCAACCTTAGCCATAGAAACTCCACTAACAACAGTTGATTCAATAGCTTTTGCTCTTTTAGGTTTAGTAGCTTTTGGCTTTTCACCTTTAAAATCAGGTACATCGGTTATCTCTATTGTTTTAAGTGGTTCATCTATAACTTCGCTACCAGATTGTTCGCAAGAGCGTTCAACCTTTATATTAGTAATTTCATGCATCTCATCACCTGATGCGTTATTAGGTGTAAAACTCAAGTTTGAATTAACGCCTTTAATTCCAGCACTTGATCTTAAAAGTTCTGTACTTCCATCTCTATAAGGCGCTGCTTTATTTACGCTTCTTTTTAGCTCTGCTCTATTTCTTTGATGAGGTTTAACAGCATTAACAATTCTAATTGTTCTTCCCTCATCATCATCTATCTCATAAACCGGAAGCTCTCTTCTTGGTGCAAATGCACTAAGACGTGAACGAGGAATAACTCTCTTATCCGGCTCTTCGTCATCATCGTCATCATCGTCAACTCGGCCCTGGCCTACAATCTGTTTAGCACTCTTAATAATTGATTTGCCACAAATTAAGAATAAGCAAACCAGAATCGCAAGAATAACAACTATGTAAGCACCTACTTTACTAATAACCAAAACTAAAGCGATACTTAATAAACCGCCTAATATACCACCGCCTATTCGTTCGTTAGCCGCTCTTACAAAGTAATCTCCAACTGTAGCGTTTTCCATATCCGGGAAAGAAACCAGATGCATGAATGCGCAAAGAAAAACAAAAATTATAATAGCGCAGATAATATTTTTCTTTGAATCAGCTTTAGCTAAATGCTGATAAAGAATAATTGCAAATCCGGCAAGAGGAAAAACATAAGCCATAATTCCAAAAAGACCAAATTCAGCATAAGCAATTCCATGACCTACGCTTCCTAGAATCCCAAAAAGGCATAGTTCAAGTAAAATAGCTATAGCCGCAGATATAACTATTAATGCTGAATTTTTTTCTTTTTCTACACTCTTTTGTGCTTTTGCACTAGGTACCTTTTTTCTTTGTGCCAAATTTTCCTCCAATTTTATGGCCGTTTGGCCTTAAAAACCCTAAATTTTAGCTATTTTATTATACATTTTTTTGCCCTTTTATTCAACACTCTTAAGGGACATTGCCATGTCTATCTTTTTCAATTTGAAATGAACAATTATGTTTACAATGACCGTAAAAGCTATTGCTATCAATATACTTTTAACAAAACTCATAGCATATATTTCACGTCCAAACATAACAATATCTACTTCAACCGTTGTAACTACGAACTTATTTAGGAATATTCCGCCTATAACTCCAAGCGCAATTCCTATTATCGTTATTAGTACATTTTCTCTGTATATATATTGGCTAAGTTCGATATCATGAAAACCTAAAACTTTAAGCGTTGCTAACTCTCTTCTTCTCTCACTAATATTAATGTTATTCAAGTTATATAAAACAACAAATGTTAATGCTCCCGCACAGATTATAAGAACATAAGTGATTGAATCTAATCCTTTTAGCATGTCTGAAAATTTGTCTTTTAAGCGTACAATATCATTTATTCCGGATACTGCCTTCATTGCTAAATATTCTTCATCCAACTTATCCGTATCTATTTCAATATCCGTTTTGTTGTTAGCTATTATCATGTTATATTCTACTGGCTTACCATATATTTTTTCGTAAAGAACTGGGCTCATGTAGATATAGTGATAAATATAATTTTCAACAATTCCTGCTACCTTAGCTTCTTTTTTATTCTTCTGACCAATTGAAAAAGTTATTGTATCTCCTTCTTTAAGATCTAACTGTTTAGCCATTTTTTCGGAAATTAAAACAGTATCTTCATCAAGTTCTTTATGTTCTTTTGTCACTCTGTCCTGAAGAACAATATAGTCATCTAAATTTTTAGTGTTTTCCGGAACATATATATATGCACTTAACACCTTATCAGAGTTTTCACTTTCAGCATCTACCGATGTTTGATAAGTGTATGAATATGTTTCAATTCTTTCATCATCTTCTAATTTTTGCACAAGAAGATCTTTATTTTCATCAGATGCATTTTCATCTAAATACATCATTTCACTAAATTGATTTATTTCGCCATACTGAGCATAAAGAATCGTATTTATCGCATCTTTAAGACCAAATCCTACAAGTAAAAGTGCCGTCGAACCACATATACCAAACAACGTCATAAACAAACGCTTTTTATATCTTATAAAGTTTCTAAATGCTGACTTCCATGTGAATGAAATCTTTCTCCATAAAGGCTCTATTCTCTCGATTAAAAGCTTTCTTGCTTTTTTTGGGGCAACTGGTCTCATTAAGTTAGCCGGTACCTCTAAAAGCGATTTAAGGCATGCAAAAAGTGTTGCCGCAAGTATGCATAAAATTGCCGCAAGCGAAGCTACTAAACAATGCTCTAAGTTAAGCGGCATTTCCATTCCCTGTAAATTAGGATATAGAATTTTGTAAACATTTATTATTACAAGTGGCAGTATTTTGCTTCCTGCATAAGCCCCAACAATGCTTCCTGAAACCGTTGCAAGCATTGAATAAATAATATATTTACTTATTATCGTTTTCTTGCTATATCCTAGCGCTTTTAATGTACCGATTTGAGTGCGCTCTTCGTCAACCATTCTTGTCATAGTTGTAAGGCAAACGAGTGCAGCTACAATAAAGAAAACAACTGGGAATACTTTTCCAATATTTCCTATTCTTTCAGTATCAGATTTATAAGATAAATATTCTTGAATATAATATCTGTTTAATACATACCACGATGGTTTTTCAACCTTTGTAACTTTCTCTTTTGCACTGTTTATTTCATCTTGAGCTTCAACAAATTTTTTATCTGCTAACGCTTTATTTTGATTTATTTGAGCCTGCATGCTGGAAATTGTTGAATTTAAGATTTCGCTTAAAGGTCCATACGCCGACTGGGCATATTCTTTCATTTGTTTTGCTTCTTCAAGCGCTAATGCGGCTCCTTGAATCTTATTATTAATATTTGTTACAACATCTTTTATTGCCTGTGGAATAAATCTACTAATAAATCCATTTAATACAATATCAGTTACTATAGACGAAGCTCTACTAATTCTATCAAGGTTAACTCCATCAAATGTTTCTAATCCATTAAGCAATTCCTGATATGCACTTAAGAGTCTGTTTGTTTCATCTTTAGTTGTGTTTAATGTGTATTGCGCACTATTTATTTGTGAGTTAACATTTGCCTTTTCATCATCTAAAAGTTCTTGCGAATGATCTATTTTTTCATTTGCGTCATTTACAAGCGTATCATATCTATCATTTTCTCTTTCTTTAGCAATGTCTTTTATTTTTTCTACTACGCCGTCAACTAATTCATCATACTCATCAGAATAGCAAATAAGATCTTTAGCGCCTTCTACGCTAATATCTATTTCTGTATATGCTCCTGTGTTAAATGCATCTTCAGAAATTGCTGCAAGACCATCTATTTTTCCAGAACCAAGTGTTGTTGTTCCGTAATCCATAGATAAATATTCGCTTGTAATAAATGAACCAACAATGACGAATTTAGATATCTTAAGATAATTTTTTAATTCTTCATCAGTACCTGTAGAAAATGTAATAGTATCTCCAATTTGATATCCATACATGTCCATAAAGAACTTATCAAGCAAACATTCATTTTTATTAATTGGCATAATTCCGTCTTTAAGAACTATGTCATTCATACCGTTTGTTATTGCTTTAAGTTTGACCGCTATTTGTGATTCATTAACCTTGCAAAGCATGTCCGCAGAATAAGTTCCTACGGCTTTTTCAACGCCTTCGATTTTTTCTATAGCTCTAATATCTTTATTTGTTAACCCCAATGTTGAAACAACCTTGATATCCATCAAATTTGAATCATCATAAAATTTATCAGCCGTAATAATCATGTCAGATTCACATGATCTTATTCCTGCATAAAACGCAACGCCCAAAACCACAATAAGAAAAAGGGACACAAATCGTCCCATGGATTTCTTTATTTCTCTGAACACGTCTTTATGTATTAACACAGCTTTTCCTTTACCACTCTATTTTATCTATTGATACTGGTTTTTTATTGAGCTTCATTTTCTCAACTTTTCCGTTTTTGATATGAATAATTCTATCTGCCATCGGCGTAATCGCCTGATTATGAGTAATTACTATTACCGTAATTTTCTTTTCATTACACATATCCTGTAAAAGTTTCAAAATTGTTTTTCCAGTATTATAATCAAGTGCTCCTGTAGGCTCATCACATAGCATAAGCTTTGGATTTTTAGCCATAGCTCTTGCAATTGATACTCTTTGTTGCTCACCACCTGAAAGTTGTGATGGGAAATTATTTAATCTATGAGACAATTCTACTTCAGCTAGTATTTCCTTTGCATCAAGCGGATTCTTACTAATCTGATTTGCAAGTTCAACGTTTTCAAGTGCTGTAAAGTTTGGAACTAGGTTATAAAATTGGAAAACAAAACCCACATCATATCTTCTATAGTCTGTAAGTTGCTTAGAGTTATACTTTGCTATATCTACTCCATCAACAATAATTTGACCCGAAGTAATAGTATCCATTCCTCCAAGCATGTTAAGTATTGTTGTTTTTCCGGCTCCCGAAGGGCCAACAATAACAACAAACTCTCCTTGTTCGATTTCAAAGTCGATGCCATCAACGGCCCTCATCTTAACCGAACCTTCATTTCCATATTCTTTTACGACATCCTTCAATTCAATAAAACTCATAACAACTTATTATAGCCTATAATGTGCATTTTTTCAAATTCCAACACTATATATTGTATCAATTATAACTGTTCTTTTAACCCTTTCCTTATGATTGCCTTTTGCCGAGCTCTTTTATAATTTTTATCACTATAAGCGAGTGCTTCTCATATAGTGATAAATTTAAGATTTTCGCTCGCGAAGCTGCCGGCGCCTGCGCTATTGAGGGCGCGCGCCGTGGCTTCGCTACTTACGGCGGGTAATATCATTCGCCATTAGAATTCGACTAGCCACCCGCCTTACTCTTTGAACTTTATGCATTTTTCTCCCTATAGGCAGCCTGACTTCCTATAGTGAGAAAAAAATCATTTATTTCATCAAAAAGTTCTCACTATAGATAACCAATCCTTCTATAGGGAGAAAAAAATTATCCTTTTCATCAAAAAATTCTCACTATAGACGCGCTATCTTTCTATAGGGAGAAAATCATCATCCACAGTGTTTTTGAAAAATTCCCAATATAGATAGACTACTCTCATATGTTGGGAAAATAATTATTACTCTTCTCAAAAAATTCCCAATATAGTTATCCTTCTTTCATATGTTTGGAAAAAATATACTGAAAATCCGAAA
>JAZLGF010000018.1:0-29015 GCA_045616165.1 Lachnospiraceae bacterium | reverse complement strand
TAATTATGTCAAAACAGGTTTGGCTACTGGAGAAGAAAACAACTTTGCGCATCGTCTAGAACAAGAAGTTGTTATAAATCGTTTGAATGAAGAATGGGAGGCGGCGTATATGACTTTTGAAGAAATCGTAAGAATGGAAGCTAGACAAGCTCGTGAAGAAGGACGCGAAGAAGGTCGTCAAGATTTGATAAAGACTTTGCTTGAAAATTATGAACCTGCAAAAGTTGCCGAAATGTTGAAGCTTTCAATTGACCAAGTGCAGGCCGTAATAGAAAAGTAATTTTGTACACTGATTGAGCTGGAAGTTGCGGTAGAAATTAGCAAATAAACAATATGAATTATTAGTAAAAGGGTTTCTCGAAAAGAGAAGCCCTTTTTTCATGCGTCGCAGTCAATAATCGCTAAAGGAAATGATGATTTTTTTGTGAAATCATACATTTTTTGTATTTTAGTGGTGCATTTTGCGTATTAGTGTGATAGAATTTTCGTATAACTATAATTTGGGTCGCTGTGGCCCAAAATAACAATATATTGTGTAAAAAATGAATAGACTATATTTTTCGCGAAAGGAAAAACAATGAAAAATTTAAAATTACTTAAAAGAGTTTTAGCAATGTTCGTTACCGTTTTAATTGTCGTAACGAGCATCCAGCTACCGGCATTCGCAGATGACGGACAGCCAGCACCTACGGCATCCGCCCCGACATATGTTGATATTCCGGTGGGTGGTGGTATAACGCAAGAAGAATTAAATAGGCAATTAAACGCAACGGATAAAAGTTTTTCTTATTATTATTATAACAGTCCGATTGGGATTGGATCTGGATGGACAACAATTTCTTTTCCATATAATCCAAGTGATGGAAGTCTAAAGTTGGCTACTAGTAACGGACGGAATGAAAAGGGAGTTTCTGTTTCTGTTCGTCATTATTTTGGATTAGAAAAACCAGATGATATAAAAGTTATCCAAGACGGAAACGAAGTAAATAATAGTGGTATGTTATATACTACTAGTGACATTAAAATTTCCTTTAGGGATGGTTCTAACATGAATCATATGAATACTAAAATTCTTGTTAAGAACAAGGATGCGGATGAGTTTCAAACGATTACATTTAATAATGGACAATGGACCATACCAGAAGATTCTTTGAAAAAAAATGCATCATCATTTGTTGAGGACGGAAAACTTACTTTAAGTTTTGAATCAATAAATTATGAATCAGCAACTAATATTGAAGTGCCTGTTGGAGGAAAAACCCCAAGTGAGTGGGCTAGTATATTTGATAAAAATCTAGGAAGCAGTCAATCTGGATTGAGTAGGATATATGATAAAATTAGATTTGACTTAGGCGAGGAATATGATAGTCGAAATAAAAAAATAGAGCTACCTGAAGGAAATCATTTTTATCAATTTAAAGGAAGAAATGAAAGTTCGTATGGTGAAAAAAATTTATTTAAGGTACGTCGCTTCTATACATTAGCAAAAGAAAATAATGCAGAAGCAATTGACGTAGAAAATGCTACAGATAATAAGTTGTATACAGATAACGAAAATTACAGCGGTACAGTAGATATTCCTAACAATAAAACAGCAAAATTATTTGCTGGTTCTGAGGAGATAGGGTTATCTGAAAACGGCGAATTTACATTGACTCAAGATGATTTAGCAGAAGCAGCTGATGATAATGGAAATGTTACACTTAACGCTTATTTTTATAGTGGTAATGTAACGACTAAATTTGATGATAGTTCTAAGAAATATGGTAAAAGTATTGAGCTTTCATCAGGTGAAGATAAAGAAACGGTTAAAGTTACTCCAAAAGATGGATGTAAAGTAACAAACATTAAGTTAATTACTAAGAAAAATGGCAATGAAGATAGTTCAGAAATTCTTAATATAGGTTCTCCAAAAATTAGTAAACCTGTTTTAGTAGAATTTAATAATGACATAGAAAGTGAACCAAATATTTCTTATGAAGTTATAGCTACTTGCGAAGTTGCAAAGACTATTGAAGTTGATGCGATACAGAATAAAGCTGGGTATACTGGAAACTATTGGGCATATTATTTAGGTGAAGGTTATGGAAGTATTGATAATAAGACTGATTTGTTAGTGTATGCTGAGGACGGAACTGAAAACAATATTTCTGCTAGTAAAGATACGTATCTTCCAGATGGAACATATTATTACCGAATAGGTAAAAAAGCAAATTCATGGGATGATGAGTACATATCAATAACTGACCCATCATATTTTTATGTTCGTCATTTCTATAAAGTTACAACTACGGGTAGCAATAAAAACAAAATAGAACTTAGACAAGATAATAAGAAAATAAATAATGATAAAGCTTATACAGATATTGGCGAGGGAAATCTAAATGTAATTGTTGCACCACAAGAAGGACGAGTAGCAACGCTTTATGTTGCTGCAGGTTCAACTAAAAAGACTACAGTTATTCCTAAATATAAAGAAGATGAAATAATTTTTACATTTACAAAAGCTGACCTTGCTGAATTAGCTAGTAATGCTATTAGCAGTTTGGACTTTTCTGTTTCATATGAAGAAACTAATGTTATAGTAACACCTGATAAGAATGGAACAATTAGTTATAGCAAGAGTAATGATGATAGAAAAATTAGTGTTAGCGTTACTCCGAAATCAGGATATACAGTTTCGAATATAGAAGTTTTTGCGTATGAAACACTTCCAAAATTAACTAGCGATGAAAGTCAAGAAAGAGTTAGTGGTAGCGAATTAAGCTATGAAAATGATGAAAGATGGTTCAGTTCTGATGTTGAGGCAATAGCAACATCAACTTTTGACTATGTTGATACTAAATTTTATAAAATTCAGGCTACTATCGTAAAAGAATTAGAACGTAATGAAGAAGAATTACCAGTAGTTAAGTTCGTACCTGAAGTTTATACAAGACCAAGTGATGAGGAAATACTTGAAGCAATTTATGATAAAGTAAAGTCACCTTTACTCCAGGCAGCATATCCAGTTGCTGAAGAGGGACTTTTAGAGTTATTGGCTGCTTCAACAACACCACCAACAACAATAAATGTTGAGTTTGCAGCTGGAAGACATATTAATGGAAACACTATATGGAAGCCAATTGATTTTAAGAACACTTCTGAAGGGTTAGGTAATTTAGTTGGATATGTACAGCAAATCCATGAATTTGGTGAAAATGTTGCAAAAGACAAAGACAATACAGAAACTATTCTAATAACCTATAACAATGTTGGTGATGGGGATCAGTTTACAACTTATACTGAAGAAGTAAAAATCAAATTAGATGACCTTCGATTAGAAACAACATTAAAGGCACCTAATACTATTGCTTATACATATGATGCTGATACTACTGAAGGAAAAACAAGACTTACAGATTTAATTGAACAAAGAATAAATGATGGGGGACTCCTTACGTATGTTGATGAAGAAGGAATAACCCAAACAGTCAATCGTGATGATATTGATGGAAAAATTACTGTAATTAAAGACCATCTTGACGCTTCATTATTTACTCAAAGTGTAACAGTAAACTTTAAGGGAACAGAAGACCTTAAACCATGCGAACAGACTTTCAAAGTTCGTGTTAACAGACAGGGTGCCGACATTGATGTAAATACACAAGTGGTTAAATTTGGAGAAGTAATTGATCCTCTTGTTACGGTTAAACCTGATAATAATGGAAACCCTAAATATGCATATGCAATAATAGGTCTTGAAGGTGATGCTGAAGGATATGTTTCATTAAATCTTAATCCTGAAAGCATGAAGATTAAACTTCCGGACACAACTGGTAATGGAACAGTTGATTCATTAGTTAACGGATTCGTTAGTTTCTTAGAAAGATTAAAAAAAGAAGAAGAAGAAGTTGGCTTTGATGTTGCTGGAATCCATGTAAGTCTTACAAACAAAACCATAGATTATAGTGAAGCATTAATTAGTGCATTAAATGAAGTTATTCAAAGAAAAAATCTAGAACAATTAAAAACTTTGATTACTACACTAAATGATAGATTGAATGATTCAAGTATTAGTACAGAAGCATTAAATGGATTCATTGATTTTGCTCAAGAAATTCTAAAACAGTTACCAGAGGGTAATGATAAAATTCATGTTTCTGTTGGATTAATTGGTGAAGACAAAACACCAGCAATACCTAGAAATGCAGGTGCTTATGCTGTCGTTGCTGGATTAACTGATAGAAATTATCAATTGGGTGTAAGCGTTGGCGGACTTGTTATTGAGCCAATCAGAGATTTTGAAATGTACTGGTGTACAGGCGAAGATAATGAATTCGATATAACTGAAATTAAGGCGCAACCATCAACACCATCGGCTGGAATAGAAGAAGAGGAAAATGGATCAATTGAAGTAAATAAAGATAATTGGTTCAAAGTAAATGCTTATATTCCAGGACCAGGAAAAGAGCCTATTGATTTAACAATTGATAATCATATTGTTTACACATTCTCAGGTGTTTCTGCATCAGGCAATATAGGAATAGCTAGTCAAAAGGTTCCTACAGAAGCAGGAATTTACTTTGAAACAGCTACAATTTATGGAAACTATAGTAAAACAATTACACGTTTTGTAACAATTAAGAAAGTAGAAACTGAACTTAAGCTTGCGTATGTTGAGCCAGGAAAAGATCCTTCAATTCTTAATGGAGAAATCGAAACAACTTATGGTGATGAAGGATTTACATGTGAAGAAATACCATATGGTAATCGTGAAAATCTCTGTGCGGTTGTTGTAGAAAAAGAAACTGGTAATATAATCGAAGATGCAGAAGCTAAACTCGTATTCTATGACTTAAAATTATTAGGAAAAGATTACTTATCAGAAAAATTCCCAGAAGATGCTGACGATTATTTAATGGTTGCTTACTATAAAGGTTCTGATGATTATAGACCTGCACTTGATTTTGAACAGAAATTAACTATCGAAAGACGTAAAGTAAAAGTTAATGTTAAGAATGCTTCAAAGTTTTATGGAGAAGAAGATCCTGAATTCGAATTAGAACTTGCTTCGGATTATACTATTGCAACAAAAGATATGCTTGATAATGAAGGAAATGAAAGACCTCTTACAGATGTATTAGGTATAAACCTTGAACGCTTACCTGGAGAAAACGCAGGAGTATATGCTGTTGGACCAACAGCAAGTTCACTATTTACATTTAATAGAAATTACGAACTTGAAGGATTAGCTATTGAGGATTTACTTAGTCTGACAGGTAAATTTACAATTAATAAGAAACCATTAACAGTTGAATTTGATCCAAACGAATATGAAATAACATACTTAGACAAACCGGCAGATGTTCAAGCTAAAGTAAGGGGCGTTGTAGAAGGTGACAATGTATATCCAGTTCTTTATTACGAAGGAACAGATAGATACGATAATCATTATGAAGGTTTGTTACCTCCTACAAATGCAGGAGATTATACTGTAAAAGCATATTTATTAGGATTAGATACTCTTAATTATACATGGGAAGAGCCAGAAGCTGACTATATTGTTAATCCACGCGATATTAAAAAAGTTGATGTTAGATTAAGAGATTATCTTGTATACAATGGAGAGAAACAGCAGCAGCATCTTCTCTATGTAAAAGATAATAAGAACAGAAGCTATTTATCTAGCCGTGATTATGACGTAGTTGAAAGAAGTACATACGCTAAAGATGTACGCAATTATAATTTCGTAATCAAAGGAACCGGAAACTATAAAGGATGGACATCAGCTCCTTACGAAATGCATGCTAAGAGAATGTACCTTGCATTCGATAAGTGGGCATATGTTTCAACTTATGGCGAGAAAGAACCTGTTAAAGTTAACATGTTCGGTGACGTTGCAAAAGATAAGTTACGCGTTAAATTAACATACAAAAATGTCGCTACTGGTGAAACATATAATAGAGCACCTAAGGATGCTGGATATTATCTTGTAACTGCTGAACTTAGCGGAAGAGATAAAAATAATTACACTTGCAATCCTATTACAACAAGCTTTGTAGTATTACGTAAGAATCTTGAAAACTCTGCTTATATTAGATTAACAGAAAAACTTACATATAATGGTAGAGTTCAAGATCAAGACTTTAAGGTATTTGTAAAAGGCCAAATAAAACCTCTTGTTGAAGGTAAGGATTATAAAGTTATTTATAACTCAGACAAAGCTACAGATGCTGGCAAATATACACTTAAGATTATGGGTATAAATAATTATGCTGGCGTACTTGCTAAAGACTTTACAGTAAGTCAAAAAGAAGTAACCGTTAACTTTAAGCATACACCATACGATGATTCTGTATATATGGAACATTACGATAAAGTAGATACAAGAATTAAAGGTTTATGCAAAGGAGACAAACTTGACCTTATTTATACGTATATCGCAGTTGATGAGGAAACACATGCTATAACATACAAGGGCACTGAGAGACCTACTGATGCTGGTGCATATATTGTAGTTGCATCTATTAATCCAGAAGATGAAAATGCTATAAATTACAGAATCAAAGGTTGGTTCGGTGTTGTATCAACAAAATATGTTGTTAATCCAAAATCAATTGAAACAGCAGATATCGAACTTGAAGGTGATGCTTTAGTATTCGGCGAAGATAATACTCAACCTTTCAATGCAACTATTACACTTAAACACGGTGAAGAAGTTTATAAGTTAGTTCAAGGAAAAGACTTTGACGTTGAATATAACGAAAAAATTACTAAACCAGGTGTTTACAATTTAATTCTTAAAGGTAAAGGCAACTTCAAAGAAACAGCTTCAGTTCCATTCGTAGTTCTTGCTAAAGACGATGATGAAGCTAATAAAGCTGAATTAATTAAAGAAGACGGAACACTTAAATACGGAAATGGAAGTATTGATGTTTACGTAAAAGGCGCTGACGAAGACAATGACTTCTTCGAAGCTAAATTTGATAGAAGCGCTGTTGCCGCTGGTTCAGGCCTTAAGGCTCAAGAACTTTCTGAACTTGTTAGAGAAGACGATCCACATCTATTAGAACTCTTCTTCGTAGTAACAAAGCCAGAAGTTCCAAAAGAGAAGACTGAAAAATTAAGCAAACAGATTGGTAATATCTTTGATGTTGATTTCTTCAAGAGATATGACCGTGATGATTCAACAACAAAACCACTTTCAGATTCTGGTGCTGATGTTAGATTTACAATTGATTTAACTAAGGAAATGAAAAATCCTAATCCAGACGCATACAGAAGAGATTACACTCTTATTACAGAGCATGAAGGCAAACTTGCTAATATGCGATCTAAGTATGTTGATGAAGACAACACAATAACATTCAAGACTCATTTGTTCTCGAAGTATTATGTTGGTTATGTTGATGTTCCACTCGCAGTTAATACAGGCGATTCAAACGATATGGCATTATGGTTCATCTTAGCTATCATGGCTGCTGGTATTGCTGGTGTTGCTGGCTACTGCCTTTACAAAAGAAAAGAAGAACAGTAAAGATAGCTTAGAAATCTTCACAAAACAATAATTAAACTAAAGGCACCCTTATCGAGGGTGCCTTGTTTATGCTTTTGTATAAAAATTTAGTCACAAAAGATTTTAAAAAAGTTCACACATTTTATTACGAATATGTTACAATAATGTTACAAGAAATGAATGGAGTTAGTTTTATGAAGAAGTTAGGAAAATTTTTTGTAGCAGTTATTTCGTTAATTTTAGTATTGTCAATGCTTGCGGGATGTAGCTCTGGAAATAAAACTGTATCAACTAAAAAAGGCAAAGCGGGACATTTTATTATTGCGACGGATAAAGATTTTTCTCCTTTTGAATTTAAGGATGAAAGTGGAAATACAGTAGGATTTGATATGGATATTCTTGAAGCTATTGCAAAAGATCAGGGATTTACATACGAACTTAAGGTTGTTGGATGGGACGCTGCGGTAGACGCACTTCAAAAGAAATCTAAGTCAATTGATGGCATGATTGCGGGCGCATCTATCACCGAAGAAAGAAAGGGTGCTGGCTGGATTTATTCGAACGGTTATTTTACGGCAACCCAAACCGTTTTTGTAAAGGAAGGTTCTGAAATAACAAATTTTGAAGGACTTAAAGAAAAGGTTGTTGGTGTTGTCGGAAGTGATGATGGTACGGAGAAAACTTTAGGCTATAAATATGCCGAGGAAGTTAAAGAAGAATACCAGTTTGAAATAAAGACGTATGAAACATATGCAAAGCTTTATAAGGCGGTTGAAAAAGGCGAAGTAGAAGCCGGATTTGGCGATACACCGTCAGTTGCGTACGAGATAACAAATAATTCAAGTAAATTAAAAATACTTAAAGAAACGGAAAATACAGGCCTTGAATATGGATTTGTTATTAGTAAGCCTGAGTTTCAAAACTTAATAGACTTATTTAACGCTGGTTTAGAAAATATTAAGAAAAACGGAACGTATGACAAAATTAAGGCTAAATATTTTGGAGAGCAGGAAACTGAGCCAGAAACAACAGCAGCTCCTTCAGAAACAGAAAAAGAGGGCGAAGAAGGAAAGGGCGAAGAAGAGAATTGATATAAACTCGTAAAACGAGAAAAATAGAAAACAAATAGAAAAAAACAAAAAACATAGCTACCATTTCTGGTAGCTATGTTTTTATGATGTCCCGTATTTGAACGTTAATCCAACTTGTCAATCTCAGCGGCTGAGAGCTCACCTTCATTGTATCTTTCGATGAGCGCCTTAATCTTAGTTGATGGATCTAATAGGTCACTGATAGAAGCGTCATGATTAAGGGTGTCGATAATAAATGAAACATATTTAGACATATCGACGTTGATATAATATTCCTTCTCCAATAATTCTTGCGGCTGATAAGTCAAGTTGGTAGTAAGTACACGGTAAATTAAACCATCTTCATAAGCCTTGTCAAATTTTTCGAGACCTTTTGTGAAAAGACCGAATGTTGAGAATATAAATACTCGTTTGGCACCACGTGATTTAAGATCTTTTGCAGTATCAATCATGCTTCCGCCAGAGGCAATCATATCGTCAACAACGATAACGTCTTTTCCTTCAATATTTGGACCTAAATATTCATGAGCCACGATAGGGTTTGCACCGTTTACTACTTGAGAGTAATCGCGTCTCTTATAGAATAATCCCATATCAATTCCGAGCACGCTAGCGAAATAAACACTTCTGTCTAAAGCGCCTTCGTCAGGGCTTATCATAATAAGGTTGTCCTTATCAAAAGAAATGTCTTTTTCAACTTTGCAAAGACTCTTTAAGAATTGATAGGAAGGTCTTATATTTTCAAAACCGCAAAGTGGAGCGGCATTGATAACACGAGGGTCATGGGCATCGAAAGTAATAATATTATCTACACCCATACTATAGAGTTCTTGGAGACCTAAAGCACAGTCTAAAGATTCTCTACCGGTTCTTTTATGTTGTCTGCTTTCGTAAAGGAAAGGCATAATAATAGTAATTCTTTTTGCTTTTCCCGCCATAGCAGCGATAACTCTTTTTAAATCCTGGAAATGGTCATCCGGTGACATACGATTTTGTTTTCCAGCCATTGAGTATTCAATGCTGTGGTTACAAACATCTACAAGAATAAAAATATCTTTTCCACGTACAGTTTCTTTAATTAAGCCTTTTGCTTCGCCAGAACCAAAACGAGGTGTTTCTGCATTAAGCAAATAAGTTTCTTTTTCATATCCGGAAAAAGAAATATCTTTTTTGTATTCACTTTCTCTATTCTTTCTCCATGATGTGATGTAGAAATTAACTCTATTGCCGAGTTCAGCACAACTAGAAAGTGGAATAATACCAAGTTCGCCAACCGGTACAGATTTAATTACAATTTCTTCGCGTAACATTTATTAGTCCTCCAACTTTTTTTTCATTCTAATATCATCACCCAGCAATTTTATTAGCTTATATCCGCTTGCGATTCTAGAAGAAACACGTTCGGAATAGTTTGCTTGAACCTGGCTTAATGAAAGGTTCGTGGAAATAATCGTGTGTTTTTCAGATAACAATCTTTCGTTAATACAATTAAATAATTGAGTACTGGTAAAAGAATTAATTAATTCGGTACCCAGATCATCGATAATTAACAAATCACATGAGTACAAATTTTCAACTAACTTCCTACGGGAAGCATCTTCGGATCCAATATTTCTGAATCCGAAGGTAGCATCCGATAGTATATCAAACAGCTTTATAGCTGATAAGTACACTACGAAGTACCCCTGGTCAATTAGTTCCTTGGCAATACAGTTTGTGAGGAAAGTTTTCCCGACTCCAGTATTTCCGCAGATAAAAAGATTGTCAGTCGAAGATGCGAAATTGTCTACAAAACAATGCGCAGTTTTTACTGCTAGTTCGGCCACAGATAAGGGCTCTCCCACCGAAAAGTATTTGAAGGAAAAGGTATCGAAATTCTCTTTCTCCAAAATACTCCTAATATTAGATTGGTCGTAGAGAACATCAATAATCCGATCCCTGAGACAGCTGCACATGGTATTGCCGATAAACCCAGTGTCCTGGCATTTATGACATTCGTGTGAAAGCTCTAAGTCATCAACTGAGTATCCATGTAGTGCAAGTAATTTCTGTTTGTCCTCTCTGAGGGTACGTAATCTTACTGCGATAGATTCAGCATGAGTAG
The DNA here is from genome assembly GCA_045616165.1 of Lachnospiraceae bacterium. GTDB lineage: Bacteria > Bacillota > Clostridia > Lachnospirales > Lachnospiraceae > RGIG5612. Next base: position 18,322 of record JAZLGF010000018.1, on the reverse strand, counting down.
GGTTATTTAACCTACCGATGGCAAGGGCAGCGGATGTGGTTGTGATTTCATCCTCAATTTCCTTAAGTCCAGGTACGCTATTTTCAATCATAGCTTTTCTGGCCTCTAGTTCTTTCGCTGATTTGAGTCGTTTCTCGTCATATTCACTTAAAATTTTCTCAAAAGAGCTTCTGCCAATCATATATTAAAAAGCTTTTTCTCCAACTGGAGATAGTCGTAGTGACGTTGATTAAAATTATTAAACTTGTTAGCACCATTAGATTTTTCTGTATTAGAAGCACTCTTTTGGTTAACTAACTTCTCAGCATTAGAAAGGGTAGCCTCTCTAGCCTCGTCAAGCGCTTTGATTTCCTCTATAGTGGAAATATTTTGCGCATTCCATCTTTTAAGAATAGAATCAGCATATTCAAAAGATGGTTGGTGTATTGTGTTTATAGTACGGTTACATGCTTCCAGAATAATATCTAGTGAAAAGCCGTATGACAAAGTCCATTTACTAACGTAATCAGATTCGCCTTTAGAAGGGGCTCTTCCGCTTAATCCGAAAGCTTTCAAAACAGGGAAGCAATTATCGGAATAAATTCCATTAAGCATTTTTGCGGCCTTTAAGGTCTTAATTCCTTCATCTGCCCAGCTAATAGCAACCTTTTCTATATATCTCATGCTCTTATGTCCTTTTGAAACACAATATTCAAAAAGATATTCGATAACATCTGCGCTCATTTCAAGTGTGTCATAGAAAAATAATATTGTATTGAGGTCTGCATTTGAAAGAGTACGTCCTAAATATTTTTGGATGATGTAGATAAGTTGCATTACATCGTCCTTAGTGGAAAAAGCACTAATCTCTTCAGCACTATAATTTTTATTAGGTTCAGATTTAACCGAAGAAGCAACTATGCCTTCTGGATTTTGTTTGTAAGTAGCAACAGCTATTTCATCAGAATCAAAATCCTCGTTACTTACATCTGAAAGATCGTTAATCTTTAATGAAACAAGATTATTATCTTCGTCAAAAGTAAGTTTTAGAAGGCCTTTCTTTTGCCAGTATTTCAAAGCACGAATAATATCTTTTTCTGCATTCTCCATAGCATCAGCTATTTTAGAAATAGAAAGCTCTGAACGGTTCTCTGAAACGCACTTAAGCAAGTATATATATATTTTAACGAATTCGCCTGCTGCTTTAGGCATATACTTTTCAATAAAGCAATTTGGTATGCCGGTAGAGCTAGCAAAGCCTTCGTGTTGCAATTTGAATTTACCCATTTTTTTTCTCCGTGAGTTGACTATAGCACACTGTTTTTATTTTGCAATAGGGGGTAAATTGCAAAAAGCCAATACTTCTTATAAAGTGGATAATGTGGAAAATGTGGATAATCAATATTACAAAAAAAGTACAAAAAAACCACTTTTGAAAAGTGGCTTTTTTCTAGCATGTCAAGTATATTTTTTAATTTTTTTAGTGAAATATGCAAAAGAATGCATAAAATGAAAATTTTGTGGATAATGTGGATAAATACTATCCAAGTAGGTTTTCCCCTACAAGATACACGTCTCCAGCGCCTAAAGTTATTAACAAATCTCCGTTAACACAATTTTCTAATAAAAAATTTTCAATTTTATCGAAAGAATCGAAATAATACGCTTCACAACCTAAATTTGCGATTTTTTCTTTTAAGTTTTCGGATGTAATACCAAAAACATTTTGTTCTCTTGCAGCGTAGATATCTGCTAAAACAACAGCATCGCTAAGGCTTAAAGAAGTAGCAAATTCATCCATTAATGCAGCGGTTCTGGTATATGTATGTGGCTGAAATACAACCCAAAGTTTTTTATGTGGGCATTTCTTTGCTGCTAAAAGAGTTGCTTCAATTTCATCTGGATGGTGCGCATAATCATCAATTATAGTTACACCGCCAACTTCACCTTTATATTGAAATCTTCTATCTACGCCTTTGAAAGAAGAAACTGATTTACATGCAGCTTTTAAGTCAAGTCCTAAACTATGAGCACAAGCTAAAGCGGCGAGCGAATTATATACGTTATGCTCGCCAGGTATATTAAGTTCAACCTTTTCTATAAATTCATCATCAAAATAAAGATCATATTTAGCACGAGCAAATTCATCGTATGAAACATTCTTTGCTGTAAAGTTAAAATCACCATTAATACCAAAATCTAAGAGATTACAATCTAAGCCATCAATGAAGTATGAAAGATCTTCAATTTCTCCATTAATAACTAAAGTGCCGTCTTTAGGTAAAAGTCTTGTGTATTTCTTAAAGCTGTTTCTTATATCATCTAAATCCTTAAAGAAATCTAAATGGTCTGCTTTAACGTTTAAGATAACTTCGATAGTAGGGAAGAATGAAAGAAAACTATTTGTGTATTCACATGCTTCGGTAATAAAGTTATCTGAATTTCCAATACGTGTATTTCCGCCGATTGCAGGAAGAATACCGCCTACCATAATTGTAGGGTCTGTATCAGCATCTAACATAATTTGGGAAATCAAAGAAGTTGTAGTTGTTTTGCCGTGTGTTCCGGAAACACAAACAGCTTGTTTATAATTTTGCATAAGCTCGCCTAAAAATTCAGCACGAACCATGCAAGGAATATCTTTTTCTTTTGCCGCTATTAGTTCAGGATTATCTTCATGTATCGCTGCGGTATAAACTACTAAATCAGTATCATCAGTAATATTTTCTGCGCACTGATCAATATAGATAGTAGCACCTTTTTCTTTTAACTCGTCAGTTAGATCGCTCGTCTTTTGGTCTGAGCCGGAAACATCAAATCCTCTAGATAACAAAACATTGGCTAATGAGCTCATACTAATTCCGCCAATGCCTATAAAATGAATATGTTGTTTTTTACTAAAATCTACTTTCATAAAATGTCTCTTCTTTATTAAAATAAAAATCTCGCGTATTATAGCAAAGGACATATAATTTGACAAGGAAAATAGCGCCAATAATTTAGCGCCATCTCTTTTCCTGATTCACAAAAAGTTAAGGTAATTCTAAAGCGAACTTATAGAGAAAACTCTACAGGTTCTTTAGCAGCTTCTTCTTCGTATTTTTCGAGAATAATACGCTGGATGTGGTCTCGTGTTTCAGAGTTGATAGGATGAGCGATATCACGATATTCACCGTCCTGAGTTTTTCTGCTTGGCATTGCAATGAATAAGCCTTTTTCACCTTCGATTACTTTAATATCGTGAATAACAAATACAGAATCTAAAGTAATTGAAACAACAGCTTTCATCTTGCCTTCTTTAGCAATCATTCTTACTCTTACATCAGTGATCTCCATAGTTCAAGATCTCCTTACTTAATAAAAATTGATGTAATTTTCAAGTAAAACAATGCAAGTTTATATACAAGAAAATTATAACACATGAGTTGCGTATTGCAATATTTTTTGAATTTTAATAAAAATTTATAAAAAAGTATAAATTTTATTCGTATTGCAAGAGTGCGGTGGAGTATTTATAATATATTAGTTAAGGAGAATTCACATGTACATTATAGTAGGACTTGGAAATCCAACAAAAAAATATGAAAAAACCAGACATAATGTTGGATTTGATACAATTGACATTCTTGCAAAAAAATTAAATATTAAAATGAATCATACTTTTTTCAGAGCTAAGATTGGAAAAGGAAGTATTGGCGCTGAGAAAGTTTTGCTTGTTAAACCACAAACCTTTATGAATTCAAGCGGAGAATCTCTTAGGCCGCTCGTAAAGTTTTATAAAGCTGATCCTGCAAAAAAAATGATAGTTATCTATGACGATATAGATTTAGATGTAGGCAAAATAAGAATTCGCGCAAAAGGCTCTGCCGGCGGACATAACGGAATGAAGAGTATTATTAATAATCTAAAGACTGAAGATTTTGCCAGAGTACGTATCGGTATTGGTCACCGCCCAGAAAAAATGGACCTTGTAGATTATGTGTTAGGACATTTTAATAGCGAGGATAGAAAAGAAGTCGAAAGCGCTATGGAAAAAGGCGTAGAGGCAGTCTTTACAATAATTAATGAAGGCGTAAAAAAGGCGCAAAACGATTTTAATTAAATGTCACAAATCGAAAAACTTCCAGCATTTAACGAAATAAAAAATGTATTAGGCAATGGTATAGTTTTTGTAAGCGGATGTGTACCAAGCCAAATGGAACATTTAATATATGAGCTTGGATATGAATATAAAAACAAGGTCATTATTACTTTTGATGAGCAAAAAGCTTTCGATATTCTAACTAATTATTCTGCGTTTGATTCCAGATGCGTTTACTATCCGGCAAAAGATCCAATTTTTGATAAAGCTAATATTAGAGGTAATTATCTTACTGAGCAAAGAATTGAAATAATAAAAAGACTTTACAATAAAGAAAAACTTTGCACTATCACAACGATTGATGCTTTCTCAGAAAAGCTCTCTTCCGTTAAAGAAATTTCAAAAAAGCTTATAAAAATTAAACAAGGTGATAGCGTAAATGAAGAAGAACTGGCAAAAGCGTTAGTAGACCTTGGATATGAAAACGAGTCTATTGTTTGCGCACATGGAGAGTTTTCCATTAGAGGAAATATTATTGATGTATTTCCGTTTACCGAGGATGCACCGTTTAGAATAGATTTATTTGGTGATGAAGTTGAGACAATAAAAATCTTTGATGCTGAAAGTCAAAGATCTACCGCGAGCATAAGTGAGTTTATTATTTTCCCAGGTGCTGAAAGCAGTAAGGCAAATGAGGCAAGCTTTTTCGACTACTTTGATAAAGAAACTTTATTTATTTTTGATGAGCCGGCAAAAATTTTCTCACAGTCTATTTACAGTGAAGAATTTTTAGACAGTGTTAAAGAATATCCATGCATTCAATTTTCTATGCTAGGCACTAAATGTGACGAGATGCCTTCTGATAATAACTTCTTTATAAACGCAAGAAATATTCCTTCATATAGCGGTCGCTTTAGTGAATTAGCTACTGACCTTAAAAAATATAAAGAAGAAAATTGGGATGTATCTATTTACACATCAAACTCTGTTAGAGCAGACCGTCTTATAAAAGAACTTGAAGAACAGGGCGTAAGCGCAAACGTAAAAGTAGGAGCCGTAAGAACCGGTTTTGAATATCCGGATATAAAATTTAGCATTATTTCTGAGGTTGATATTTTTGGAAATGAAAAACGCGCGCGAAAGAAAAGAAAAAGATTTGTCGGAGATCCGATAAAAGATTTTACGGACTTAAATATTGGTGATTATGTTGTACATGAGCAGCACGGAGTAGGCATATATCAAGGCATCGTACGTATGATGAGCGATGGCAGTGAAAAAGATTATATGAAAATCGATTATGCTAATAATGCTAATCTTTATGTTCTTGCAACTCAGTTTGATAAAATTCAAAAATATTCTAGTAGTGAAGGTGCTAAACCTAAGATCCATAAACTTGGCGGTAAAGAATGGACTAATACAAAAGAAAGAGTAAGAAGTGCTGTAAAAGATATTGCCAAGGATTTAGTTAAACTTTATGCTGAGCGGCAAATGCGCCCGGGTTATCGTTACGAAAGCGATACTGTTTGGCAAAAACAGTTTGAAGATGAATTCGAATATGTTGAAACGGATGACCAGCTAAGAGCGATTGAAGAAGTTAAAAAGGATATGGAGTCATCTAAGATAATGGATAGACTTATTTGCGGGGATGTTGGTTTTGGAAAAACGGAAGTCGCTATTAGAGCTGCGTTTAAGGCGGTACAGGAAGGAAAGCAGGTAGCTTTTTTAGTTCCAACAACAATTCTTGCAAGACAACACTACGATACAATTTGCCAGCGTGTTAAAAACTATCCGATTACGGTTAGCCAGCTTTCTAGATTTGCTACGCCTTCGCAACAAAAAAAGACTATCGAAGAAATTAAAAACGGAATGATGGATATCGTCGTTGGAACACATAGACTTTTAAGCAAAGATATTAAATTTAAGGATTTAGGACTTTTAATAATTGATGAAGAACAACGTTTCGGCGTAACACATAAAGAAAAAATCAAACAGTTAAAAAATAATGTTGATGTTATAACGCTAAGCGCAACGCCTATTCCTCGCACGCTACATATGTCGCTTACGGGAATAAGAGATATGAGTTTACTTACCGAGCCACCACTTGAGCGCGTGCCTATTCAAACTTATGTAATGGAATATTCGGAAGAAGCTATTAAAGAAGCTATCCTTCGTGAAAAAAGACGTGGCGGCCAGGTTTATTACGTATATAATAGGACAAATAATATTGACTTAATTGCGGATAAAATCCAAGAGATGGTTCCAAATTTGTCGGTAGCCTTCGCACATGGTCAGATGAAGGCAAAAGATCTTGAACAGATAATGGAAGATTTTATTGCGGGTGATATCGACGTTTTGATTTCAACAACTATTATCGAAACGGGCATGGATATTCCAAACGTTAATACTATTATCGTACATGATGCGGATCGCTTCGGCCTTAGTCAGCTTTATCAGCTAAGAGGAAGAGTAGGAAGAGCTAATAAAACCGCATATGCATTCTTGATGTATAGAAGAGATAAACTCCTAAAAGAAGTTGCAGAAAAAAGACTTAAAGCGATTAGAGAATTTTCTGATTTAGGAAGTGGCTTAAAAATCGCTATGAGGGATTTAGAAATTAGAGGAGCCGGTAATGTGCTTGGTGCGGAACAAAGCGGACACATGGAAGCGGTTGGATATGAGCTTTACTGTAAGATGCTTTCGGACGCAATTGCTCTTCTTAAAGGAGAGGAGGTCGCCTTGGATTTTGAAACAACCGTTGATTTAAGCATAGACGGTTTTATTCCTGCGGACTATATTAAAAATGAGTTTGAAAAGCTAAACATGTATAAAAAGATTTCAACTATTTCAAATGAGGAAGAAGCAGAGGACGTTCGCTTAGAACTTATTGACAGGTTTGGACAAATTCCTTCGGTAACAGAAAATCTTTTAGAGGTTGCACTTATAAAAGCGAAGGCACATGAGGTTTATATAACTGAAATCTCTGGTGCTAAAAGAGAGTTTAAGATTGGTATGTTTAAGAGAGCCCCAATCGATACTTATAAAATTCATGCCTTCTTAAATGAAAATAAAAATGAACTTCGATTTGTAGCAGAAAGTATGCCATACTTTGTATATAAACCTGAAAATTTTCCAAAAAGTGTTGAAGAGATTCAAAAGACATTAACAAACTTTTTTGATAAACTAAAAACTATATTGGATTGATTATGAAAAAGATTTTAGTAGCGATGAGTGGGGGCGTGGACTCCACAGTAACAGCAAAATTATTAAAAGATAAGGGGTATGACGTAGCGGGAGCAACGCTGCTTCTTTCTGATGCGGGACTTAAGGCTGTATCAGACGCAAAAATTATTGCTAAAGAGCTTGGCATTACTCACTACACAATAGATGAGCGTGAATTTTTTGAAGAGAGTGTTATTAATAATTTTATAACTGGATATGAAAATTGTGAAACGCCTAATCCATGTGTCTTTTGCAATAAAAATTGTAAATTCGAATTAATGATTCGTTTTGCAATGCAAAATGGTTTTGAAGCTGTTGCAAGCGGCCATTACGCAAGCATTGTTTTTAACGACAATACTAATAGATATGAAATACATAAAGGAAAAGATTTATCAAAAGATCAAAGTTATGTTTTGTATAAATTAACCCAGGAGCAACTTTCAAAAATTATTATGCCTCTTGGACAATATACTAAAGCAGAGATTAGACAAATCGCTTCTGATAATAATTTCCATAATGCTGATGCTAAAGATAGCCAGGATATATGTTTTATTTCTGATGGAGATTACGCATCATTTATAGAAGACTATTACACAAAAAAAGGAATAAGCGTTAGGGACAAAGAAGGTTTTATTCCTGGAAACTTTGTTGATACTAACGGAAATATTCTAGGCCAACATAAAGGCTTTATTCATTACACTGTGGGCCAAAGAAAAGGTTTAGGACTTAGTCTTTCGGCGCCGTTATATGTTAAAGAAAAAAATAAATTCACAAATGAAGTTGTTCTTTGCAATAATGATGAACTTTTCGTAAAGGAAGTAGAAGCTAAGGATTTTAATCTTGTAAGCATTGCAAAATTAAATAATCAGATGAAAGTTAGTGCAAAGATTCGGTATTCGCAAAACGAAACAAATGGAATTGCTTTTATAAGGGATAATAAACTGGTGGTTATTTTTAACGAAAGTGTTCGTGCGCCGGCTAAAGGACAAAGTCTTGTTATGTATAAGAATAATGTAATAGTAGGCGGGGGAATTATCTGTTGAAAAAGGCTGAACGAGTAGAAAAAATATTAGAACTACTTGATGAACACTATAGTGTTCAAAAGAAGTGCTGGCTTGATTATAAAACGCCTTGGCAACTTTTAATTGCAACTATTTTAAGTGCTCAATGTACAGATGCTCGTGTAAATTTAGTTACAAAAGATCTTTTCAAAAAATATAAAAGTTTAAAAGACTTTGCAAAAGCAGATCTTAAAGAATTAGAAAAAGATATTCATTCAACAGGCTTTTATCATCATAAAGCAAAAAATATTATTGCATGTGCTAAAAGATTAGTTAATGAATATAATGGCATAGTGCCAAGCGATATAGATAAGCTTACTTCGCTAGCAGGCGTAGGAAGAAAAACGGCTAATGTTATAAGAGGAAATATCTATGATATTCCTAGTATAGTAGTAGATACCCATGTTGGACGTATATCGAGAAAACTAGGTCTAACAAAGAATGAAGACCCTACGTCGGTGGAACATGACCTTGAAAAAGTTCTTCCAAAGGACCATTGGATTTTATGGAATATACAAATAATTGCACATGGAAGAAGCATATGTACGGCACGTTCTCCTAAATGTGATGAATGCTTTTTAGCTTTATATTGCCCGGGTAAAAATAAATGAAGATTGCGGTTAAAGGCTTAATTGGATATGAAAGAGCATACGAGATATTAGACGAAAATACAGAAGTAAAAAAAAGGCTTCCGAATTTTTTAATAGAGCAATTTTTTTCATATAAAGAATTTTTGAAAAATAAAGATAGCGATAAAAACGCTATTGAGATAAAGGAAGGCGGACTTTATAGAAGCCTTTGGCAACTTTGCGAAATGTATAGTAAGGAAGTTGGAAAGAAAATTGGGTGCGAAATAGATTTTAAGAAAATTCCGATTTTGCAAGAGGTAATTGAAATCATGGAAATCGCATCAGAAGATCCTTACGAGAGTAACTCGCAAGGGGCTTTCGTTAAATATGGAGAATCTTTTAGTGATGATTACTATGTAATTGGAAAATTTACGAATGATAAAGATAGAGTTATAATAATAGATGAGAATAAAAGATTTTTAACACCACCGTCTCGTCAAAATAAAGATTTAAGTCAAAAAAAATAAAATTAAAGGAGTTATCCAATGAAAGAAGAATTATTAAGACTTATTGAAAACAATTCACGTTTAGACATTGCTGAACTAGCAACTATGTTAGGAACAGAAGAAGCGACTGTCGCGAATATGCTTACAGAATTAGAACAAGACGGAACAATTTGCGGCTACTACACATTAATAAATTGGGATAATACATCAGAAGAAAAAGTTGATGCATTAATAGAAGTAAACGTTAATACTCAAAGAGATTTAGGATTTGATACAATCGCTGAGAGAATATATAAATTCGACGAAGTTAAAGCATGCTATTTGATTTCTGGAAGATATGACTATTTGATTTTGCTTGAAGGAAAGACGATGCGTCAGGTTGCAAACTTTGTATCTAGTAAGTTAAGCCCAGTTGAATATATTACTGGCACAGCTACCCATTTCATTATGAAACGTTACAAAGATTATGGAACAGTTTTAGGCAAAAAGAAAAAAGATGAAAGAGAGAAAATGTCATTTTGAGAGACCCAATTTCTAAAACAGCAAAAGAGATGCAACCATCAGGAATTCGTAAATTCTTTGATATTGTTGCTAGTATGCCAGACGCTATTTCACTTGGTGTTGGCGAACCCGATTTTGATACACCTTGGCATATAAGAGAGGCAGGAATTTATTCACTTGAAAAAGGACGTACCTTTTATACGTCAAATTCAGGTCTTATGGAACTAAGAAGTGAAATTGCGGCCTACTATAAAAGAAAACAAGGCTTAACATACGAGCCGGCATCGGAGGTTTTAGTTACAGTCGGAGGAAGCGAAGCTATCGATATGGCTTTGCGCGCTATGTGTGACCCAGGCGATGAAGTTATTATTCCTGAGCCATGTTATGTTAGTTATGTTCCATGTGCTAATTTAGCAAAGGCAGTTCCAGTAACAATTAACTTAAAAGAAGAAAATGAATTTAGACTTACACCAGAAGAACTTCTTGATGCCATTACAGATAAAACAAAAATATTAATTTTAGCTTTCCCTAATAATCCTACGGGAGCAGTTATGGAAAAAGAAGATTTAGAAAAAATAGCAAAGATTTGTATTGAAAAAGATATCTTTGTAATAAGCGATGAAATTTACGGAGAATTAACTTATACAAATAATCCACATGTTAGTATAGCTTCCCTTCCGGGAATGAAGGAAAGAACTATTGTTATTAACGGCTTTTCAAAAGCGTATGCTATGACGGGATGGAGATTAGGCTTTTGTGTTGGACCAAAAGAAATAATTTCTCAAATTACAAAACTTCATCAATATGCTATCATGTGCGCTCCTACAACTTCTCAGTACGCAGGAATTGAAGCTTTGAAATATGGAGATTCCGATATAGAAAAAATGCGCGCATCATATAACCAGCGCAGAAGATATCTTGTAAAAGAATTACGTGATATGGGATTTTCATGTTTTGAACCGCTTGGAGCTTTTTATGTTTTTCCAAGCATAAAGCATCTTAATATCTCAAGTGATGAATTTGCCACAAAACTTTTACAGGCTGAAAAATTAGCCGTAGTTCCGGGCACTGCTTTTGGAGACTGTGGCGAGGGATTCTTAAGAATCAGTTATGCATATTCTATGGATGAATTAAAAGAAGCCTTAAAAAGAATAAAGCATTTTATGGCATCATTCGTCGACGGTTGTTGACGAAGGGGCTGGTGTAGCGCCTTTTTTAGGGATTTCACGATCTCTTACTAAAATTACAACTTCTCTAAGATCATCAGTGTAGTTATCAAGACATGTAGACAATGTCATAATTTTGCTGTCTAAAGTTAATTCGCCGTGCTCAGTATTATAAATAGAATTTGCTTGAATTTCGTTTAATAAGTCCCCAAATTGTTGATCATTTAAGTCTGGCACATATATGTTACTTCTGATATTTGCTCTGTAAACAGAAAGAACTTTGTATACATAGTGATGGTCATCTGTGGTAAAAATATGGAATTCTTTATGATCGTTATAAAAGTCATATCCATCACCGTTAGAATAATTTAAGAGCTTACTAAACATAGAGCCATCTTTCATATTATGACCATATATAATACAGTTTCTTGATTCGATTTTATTTGGTAAATTACAATCAGCAAAAATACTTCCTGAATCATTCCATTCATGAGTGAATAAATGCTTTAAGTAATATGAATTGTCGCTACCTTGAACGATAGGGTAGGATACTAAACCAGGACAATAGATATATCCGATTACATCAGGGTTTTGAGCAAACAGTTCTGTAAAATCCCAATCAAGTTCATCAATATTATCTGTGTCGCCTTTAAAGAAGTCTTTATCTACCTCTTCATACGTCTTATTAGAATCATCATAACCTTTTTTTATGCTAATTAATTTAAGGGCTGATACTAAAAATACTCCGATTGCGATAGTTAAAATAATGCCAAGCAAAAGTTTCTTTGTTTTTGGAGATGAAGGTTTTTTCGACGGCGTTTTCTTAAAGAAAGAAGGACTTTTTGCTTCTTCTTTTACAGCAGCTCTTTTTACTTTAACCGGTTCTTCTTCATCTTCAAAAACTTCTTCGGTATTTTTCTGAGAAACCTTTTGAATTTTTTTTGCTACATCATCTAAACCGTCATCATAATTAAAAGTCATCTCGCCCTCTAATTCTTTATAAAGGCCGACAAGCTCTTTGCTAACATCCTTGTCAATCATTGCATCATAGTCGTAATCAATTTCGTCGTACAAGTTTTCTAAATCATCATGAAGTTGTTCAGAATATGTCTTTTTCATAAGTCTAATTTAGTCTCTTTTTGTGAATATAATGTTAAATTGAATTTATTATAGCATTTTTATTGTGGCGGCAAAATAAATGTTGGAATATTACTTACTGTTTCAAATCCTAATGAATCATAAACGAGTTTTCCTGCTGGGGAAGCCTGCAAGGAAATTTGGTCCATGCCGGCTTTCTTAGCATCTTGTAAACATCTATTAAGTAAAGCTCTTGCATAACCGCATCTTAAATATTCTGGAAGAGTTCCGACCTGGTGAATTCCAGAAACGCCTTCGTTAAAAAGAGCGGCTGCACTAGCTTTATAAATTCCTTCATCCTTATATGCATAAACCTGTCCTTTGTTTGGACCTTCTTTTGCGAATGCTTCGGACACAAAGCCTTCTTGAGGAACTCCGCCTAAAGCTTTTTCAAAGATATCAGCGTTTAGTGCGGCTTCTTTAGGACCTAAAACTACTATATGTTCATCGACAGTTTCATCGAAAGGTTTATCTAAATCAAAAATCATACCTGTTTGTACAAACATTGGAGCATAACCATTTTTAGTCATAACGTCGCCAAAGTCTTTTTGGATTAGTTCTTCAGTAAAACAGCATATTGGAGTAGGGTTATTGTTTTTGATTTCTGTAATAGTTTTTTCCAAATCATCACTTCTTAGGATACATGTTCTACCATAGAAAAAACTTGGTGAACGATAAACTATGTAATCACCATGATCTTCAATTGTTCCATTTGCGCTTTGCGCATAAACTCTACATGAGTCTGCTAATGATAAAAGTGGTATTTGTTTTCTTTCCATATGTTTAACTCCAATCTAATAACATATAAATAGTGTAATAATTATATCATGCCTAACCTTGATTTTATACATGAATTAAATTACATTAGTATTATGTTTAATATTACTGATGAGCTTGCTAAATTGCCGAATAAACCAGGTGTATATCTTCATCATGATAATAAAGATGAAATAATTTATATTGGCAAGGCAAAAAACTTAAAAAATAGGGTAAGTCAGTATTTTCAAAGTGGAAGAAATCGTTCGGCTAAAATCGAAAAGATGGTTAGCCAGATTGCATACTTTGAATATATTGTGACGGATACGGAAGTCGAGGCGCTTATATTAGAAAATAATCTAATAAAAGAAAACAGACCTCGTTATAATACTATGCTTAAGGATGATAAAACCTATCCTTATATAAAGCTTACTGTTAGCGAAGAATTCCCTAGAATTATTTATACTCGAAAAGTAAAAAAGGACAAAGATAAATATTATGGTCCTTATCCTTCGGGCACATCGGTTCATGAAATCATTGATTTATTAAATGACGTTTATCATTTAAGAACATGCCATCGTTCTTTCCCAAAAGATATTGGAAAAGACAGACCATGTCTTAATTATCATATAAAAAAATGCGACGGAGTTTGTACAGGAAATATTAGTAGCGAAGAGTATGCAAAAAAAGTTGACGCTGTAAAAAGATTTCTTGAAGGAAATTCCAAAGAAATAATAAGTTATATAAAAGAACAAATGAAGGCGGCGTCGGATGCTATGGAATATGAAAGCGCAGGCGCATGGAAAGAACTACTTATGAGTGCAAACGCTATTAACGCGGCATGCGCAAAACAAAAGGTTGAATATTCTCCAGGCGAAAATAGAGATGTTATAGGTCTTGCAAAAGAAGGCTTCGAAGCGATAATCCAAATTTTCTTTATTAGAGAAGGAAAACTTTTAGACAGAGAACATTTTTATTTAAGCTTGGCTCCTGAAGAAAGTGATGCGGAAATAATTTTAAGTTTTATTAAACAATATTATTCTGGTTCGCCTTCGCTTCCTCAGGAAATAATGCTTCCTTGCGAGGTGGAAGATAAAGAAATTATTGAAGAATGGTTAGGCAAAAAGGCAGGTAAAAAAGTTACTATCCTAATTCCTCAAAAAGGAAAGAAAGAAAAGATGGTCGAGCTTGCGTCGCAAAACGCAAAACTTACGATTGAGCAGGATAAAGAAAAAGTTAAGCAAGAAAAGATGCGCACAAAAGGTGCCATTAGCGAAATTAGTAAGATGCTCGGAATAGGGTATGCTAAAAGAGTTGAATCTTATGATATTTCTAATATCTCAGGATATTTATCTGTTGGTTCGATGGTTGTTTTTGAAGACGGAAGGCCAAAGAAAAATGATTATAGAAAATTTAAGATAAAAACGGTTATTGGACCAAACGACTTTGCTAGTATGGCAGAAGTTTTAACTAGAAGATTTGAGCATACTGAATGGGAAAGACCAGATCTTATTTTATTAGATGGTGGAAGAGGTCAGATACATGCGGTACTAGAGGCGTTGGAAGATACTAAAAATATTCCTATTTGTGGCATGGTAAAAGACGACCATCATAGAACAAGAGGCCTTATATATAATGACAAAGAATATTTAATGGACGCTACTAAAGAACCTTTTAAACTTTTAACAAGAATTCAGGATGAAACGCATAGATTTGCTATAGAATTTCATAGACAACTTAGAAGCAAAGGCCAGGTTCATTCTATCTTGGATGATATTCCGGGAATTGGACCAAAAAGAAGATTGGCGCTTATTAGATATTTTAAATCTATTGAAGCAATAAAAGAAGCAAGCGTAGAAGAACTTGCAAATGTCGAGGGAATGAATCTAAATGCGGCTCGTGCAGTTGTTGAGTTCTTTAAGGATTAAGTGTAAAATTAATGTTTGAGTAAAAATAATTATTTAAGAGGGTAAAATGTCACGAGAATTTGTTTATTTAAGAGAAATAGCAAACATACTTGAATGCGAAAATATAATTCCAGGAGTAAATATAAGCGAGGTTAAAGCTTATCATAGAAGTATTAACCGACCAGGTTTGCAACTTTCTGGATTTTATGAGCATTTTGAATCTGAACGTATTCAAATATTAGGAAAAGCTGAAAATAAATTTTTAGCAACATTGACGGAAAAAGAAAGACAAGAACGATTAGATATGCTCTTTTCAACAAAGTTTCCGGCTCTTATCGTTGCGCATGGGGCAAAGCCTTATAAAGAGGTAATTGATGCCGCAACTAAATATAAAGTTCCGGTTTTAACTACTGATAAAACAACGGCTATAGTTATTGTTAGCATTATGGAATATATTAACGAGCAACTCGCTCCAACAAAGGAAATGCATGGAGTACTTGTTGATGTATTTGGCGAAGGAATTTTAATTACAGGTGAATCTGGAATTGGAAAAAGTGAAACGGCTATCGAACTTGTAAAAAGAGGACATAGACTTGTTGCTGATGATGTAATCGATATTAAAAAAATCAGAGAAGGATTACTTATGGGCTCAGCCCCGGAAATAACAAGGCACTTCGTCGAACTTAGAGGAATAGGTGTTGTTGATGTTAAATCATTATACGGCGTTGAAAGCGTAAAAACGGATTCGCCGATTAGCATGATAATTAATCTTGAAGAATGGGATGGAAATAATAACTATGACAGATTAGGGCTTAACGAAGAATTCGAAGATATTCTTGGAGTAAAAGTTGTTAAGTATACTGTACCAATTCGTCCAGGAAGAAACCTTGCTATTATTATTGAAACAGCAGCAGTAAATCATAGACAAAAAGTTATGGGATATAATTCGGCTCAAGAACTTTGCAATAGACTTTCAAAAGAAATCGAAAAACATAACCAAGAACTCAAAAACGAAAAATAAGTATTTTAGGAAAACTATGATGGATAAGTTATCACCACAAACTTTAATAAAAATAGAAGAACTTTTAGGAAAAGAAAATGTATACATTGATGAACCTATGAAACTTCACACTTCTATGCAGGTAGGAGGTCCAGCTTCTTATTTTCTTGTTCCTGAAAATATTGATCAATTATCAAAACTTCTTTGCATCTTAAATGATGAACAATATCCTTTCTATATAAAAGGAAATGGTTCAAATATTATTTTTAAAGATGAAGGCTGTAAGATGGCTATCATCGAAATAAGAAAATTTTTAGATGTAAATATTTGTGATGATGAAGTAGAAGCCGGAGCAGGAATTTTATTAAAAGATTTATCAGATATTATTTTGGAAGCATCGCTTACTGGCTTTGAATTTGCTTCGGGAATACCGGGAAGTCTTGGTGGCGCTGTGTGCATGAACGCTGGCGCATATGATGGGGAATTTAAAGATATTATAAAAGAAGTAACTCTTTTAGATAAAAATGGAAATCTCGTTAAAAAAACAAATGAAGAGATGAACTTTGCTTATAGACATAGTATTTGTTCTAATGGAGACTATATTGTAGTTAGCGCAACATTAAAACTGGCTCATGGAAATCATGAAGAAATAAAAGAAAAAATTGATGATTTAACAAAAAGAAGAGAAGAAAAACAGCCTCTTGAATATCCTAGTTGTGGATCAACTTTTAAGCGTCCAGAGGGATACTTTGCAGGAAAGTTGATTACTGATGCTGGCATGAAAGGCTATAAGCTAGGCGGAGCCCAAATATCAGATAAACATGCGGGATTTGTTATTAATAAAGATAATGCAACGGCTAAAGATATTCTGGATTTAATAAAATTAGTGCAAGAAAAAGTTTACGAACATGACGGCGTAAAATTAGAGTGTGAGGTTAAAATAATATAATGTCTTTTTCATCTGAAGTAAAAGAAGAATTGATGAAACATTATACTAAGCAGCCACATTGTCAAAGAGCAGAACTAGAGGCTTTGATTACCTTTGATGAGCAAAAATTAAAGCATGATTTACAAAAAGACACCTATATTTACACCTTTACAGAGAATAAAAAAACCTTTAATATTAAAGCAAATTTTGACCTAACGGGGGAATGTTGCAAAAGGGCATATTTAAGAGGAGCTTTTATTGCGGCTGGAACAATATCAAGTCCAGAAAAAAATTATAGGCTTGATATAGCGTGTAAAAGCGAAGAAATAGCTAAGTTTTTATCAAGAGTTATAAAAAGCTTTGAGCTTCATCCAAAGATTACAACAAGACGAAATAAATTCATCGTTTATTTAAAAGAAGCGGTTGAGATATCGGATTTATTAGCAATTATGGAAGCCAATGTTGCGATGATGAATTTTGAAAATGCTAGAATTATTAAGGAAATGAGAGGCTCTGTAAATAGGCAGGTAAATTGCGAAACGGCAAACCTTAATAAAACTATTAGCGCTTCTATGAAACAGGTAGAAGAAATAAATTTCATTAAGCAAAAGAATGCTTTTAAGAAGCTTGATGAAAATTTAAAACAGGTTGCAAATGCCAGACTTAAAAATCCAGATGCAACACTCGAAGAATTAGGAGCTTTGCTTACACCTCCGGTTGGAAAATCCGGGGTAAATCATAGATTAAGAAAAATAAGTCAAATAGCCAAAGAGCTAAAGAATGTTCAATAATTAGGAGGAGAGATGATTAAAAGAGAAATCACTATCGCATTAGATAAGGGACTGGAAGCCAGACCTGTTGCAATTTTTGTTCAGGTTGCAAGTCAGTTCACAAGTTCAATCATTGTTGAATATCGTGACAAAAAGGTTAATGCAAAAAGCATTATGGGAATGATGAGTCTTGGAATAGCTCAAGGCGAAAAAGTAAGCGTAAGTGCGGATGGCGATGACGAAAAAGAAGCTATAGAAGCACTTCAAAAATATTTAACAACTAAGGAGCAGTAATTAGTGGCTTTTACACATCTGCATGTCCATACCGAATATTCCTTATTGGACGGTTCCGGTAAGATAAAAGAAATGGTATCTCAGGCTAAAGAGCTGGGTATGGATAGTTTGGCCATAACTGACCATGGCGTGATGTATGGAGTCATTGATTTTTATAGAGCAGCTAAAGAAGTTGGCATAAAGCCGATTATTGGTTGCGAAATTTATGTTACTACGGGTTCGCGTTTTGACCGCGAAGTTTCGCAAGGTGATGATAGATATTATCACCTTGTTCTTTTGGCGGAAAATAATACCGGTTATTCCAATTTGATGAAAATCGTAAGTAAAGGATTCACTGAAGGATATTATTATAAGCCGAGAGTTGACATGGAAGTGCTTGAAGAATACCACGAGGGTATAATTGCGCTATCTGCATGTCTTGCAGGTGAAGTTGCCAAATCCATCACAC
>JAZLGF010000017.1:0-59530 GCA_045616165.1 Lachnospiraceae bacterium | reverse complement strand
CAACATCCACAGTGTTTTTGAACAATTCCCAATATAGATAAACTACTCTCATATGTTGGGAAAATAATTATTACTCTTCTCAAAAAATTCCCAATATAGTTATCCTTCTTTCATATGTTTGGAAAAAATATACTGAAAATCTGAAAAGTTTCCCAATATAGAGACGCTTATCTCGTATATTGGGAAAATCTATACTCAAAGCCTAAAAAGTTTCCCAATATAGAGACACTAATCTCATATATTGGGAAAACCAATAAAACAAGGCAGCAGGCGGACATAAGTGTACCGGTGGACATAAGTCAGCTGCCGTAGGTAGCGAAGCCACGGCGCGAGCTCCTTCTTAAGCTCAGGCGCCGCGAGCTTCGCGTTCCAAAACAATATATGTAATTATTTAAAAAGCGAGCGGCGCCGACGGGTTCGTTATCGGCGAGTTGGAACCCGAGCCAGGAACGAGACGACGGGCTGCGAGCATCAAGAAAAGAGTTCGGCAAATTCAGGTTTGTTGATGATATAAGTTTAAGAAATCCCATTATAGAGTTAGGCACTCATATAATGGGATTTGATTTTTTTATTGTTATTAGAAAATTATTGGCCGATTATTTTTTCGTTTAAGAAATCAACAACCTTTTGCATTGTTTCTGCTTTCTTAGTGTCGTTGAAAATCTCATGACGCTGTCCGTCAATTAATTCGCTCTTAACGTTGTAGCCCATATCAACAAACATTTGAACGGATTTACCAAAATTTTCGTGTGTTCCCATGCATGGATCATCTGAACCAGAAAGTAAGTAAACAGGATTAGATGTTTTCTTTTTGCTCCAGTTTTTCTTGTTATATGTTTCAACCATAAGATCCATTAATGTGTAGAAGCCGTTTAATGTAAATACATAACCGCATTTAGGGTCTTCTTCATATTTCTTCACATTTTCTTTATCAACTGAAAGCCATGCAAATTCATTACCTTCTGAGATAAATGCTTTAGCGAAAGGACCATTACAAAGGTTATTTACAAATGGGCTTCTATATTTCCAGTCGTGACTATTTTGAACTATATTAATTAATACTTTGGCTATGCCTTTAGCAAAATTATCGCCAGGCATTCCGCTTAAGATAAGTCCATCAAATTCATTATCATGGCTCTTATAATATGATGTTGAAATAAGAGTTCCCATAGAATGCCCTAAAAGAACATAAGGAACATTTGGAAATTCTTCTTTTATATAAGCACTAATTTTACCAACGTCTTCTAAAAGCCCCTCAGCCATTTCTTCTCCAAAATAGCCTAAATCCTCTTCACATGTAACGTTATCGCCATGTCCTCTTAAATCAGATGTAACTACAGCAAATCCATTTTGTGTAAGGAAGTTTGCGAACTCTACATAACGTTTTTGATGTTCACACATTCCATGAACAATCTGAAGTACTGCTTTAATTTCACCTTCAGGTTTATAAAGTGTTGCATTGCTTGGTAAATTTCCCATAATTTTATCCCCCAATTTTTACAATGTTTTCTTTTATTATAATCTTTTTTCTTTTTTGTGAAAATAATTTAGTTGATTTTAAGTTCGTCGATTTTGAGCTGGAGGTTCTTTTCACCTCTAAAATAGTTAATGTATGGATAAAAGATGATTGAGACTAAAAGTTCTTGACCATCTTTTTCTTTTGCCTGACAAAGTTTTTCATACTGTTCTTTTATAAAGTCTTCATTGCGGAACATAACGCCTTCCATCTTATAGCCATCTTCATTTTCTAAATTTAACTTAAGACAGTTATTATTTCTAGACATGTAAATAGAATTTACTTTAATGTTTTTCTCAGCAAAGCAAGGCTTTTCATTGTTTTGCCCAAAAGGCTCTAAGCGCTCAAGCTCGCCGATAAATTGTTCCGATATATATTGAAATGGAAGTTGCATATCAATCCATTTTTTCTCTTCTAAATCTTCTTCACTAATATCACAGTCCCGATTAAGCACATCTGAAAGCATTTGAGGTGTTACATTTTCTTGTAAAGTAAAACCTGCGGCCTTAGCATGTCCTCCAAATTTATTAAAGCAGTCTGCATGTTTAGTAAGCGCTTCAATCATATTATATCTATCTACACTACGGCCTGACCCTTTAAGACCTTCATCAGAATTTGTAATTACAAGCGCAGGTCTGGAAAATTCTTCTTTAAGTCTTCCAGCAATTATGCCAGCAATACTTTCATGCGCTTCACTAAGAAAAATAACTAAAATTTTTGGTAAACCATCTTTCATGTTATTAATCTGATCAATAGCAATTTGAGTTTGGCTTATTGTTAGATTTTTTCTTACTTCATTTAATTCAACAAGCTCCATTGCTTTTTTCCTAGCTTCATCCGGATTTGTTTCTTCTAAAAGTTCAAAAGCGACTAAAGCGTTTTTAAGTCTACCGGCTGAATTAATACATGGACCTAGAATAAATCCAATATAAAATGCATTTATATTTTCTTGTTCAATATTTCTAGACTTCATAAGAGCTTTTAAGCCCTCATTTTTAGTGATTTTAAGACGTTTTATTCCTTCTTTAGCAAATATACGATTTTCCTGAGTGAGTGGCACAATATCCGCCACAGTAGCCATTCCAGCATATAATAACAGTTCGTCTAAAAGTTCATTAAGCTCATTTACTTTAGAAGGTGCGCCACAAAGTTTAACTTCTCTATCAATTAACGCCTGAGCAAGTTTATAAGCGACTGCGCCACCACAAAGTTCCTTAAACGGATATGAACAGTCTTCTTGCTTTGCATCAATAACTATATTTGCATTAACAAGTGGATAAGGCACTTCATGATGGTCTGTAACTATTACATCTATGCCAAGACTTCTAGCTTTATCAACAGCTTCATAAGCAGAAACTCCATTATCACATGTAATTATTAAACTTACTCCATCATTAAAAGCCTCAACAGACATATTTTCGTTCATTCCATATCCATCAAAAACTCTATCTGGAATTTTAACATCAACATCTCCGCCAATTTTTTTAATGCTGTGTTTTAAGATATAACTTGAGCATATTCCATCAACATCATAATCTCCGATGACTCTTATTTTTTTGCCATCCTTTATTACCTTAAAAATCAAATCAACCGCTTCACTCATACCTTTAAAAAGATATGGGCTATGCATATTACTAATAGAACCATAAAGATATTCATTTATAGCGTCATCACCAACAATGTCACGATTTCTAATTATCCTGGCAAGCATTGGTGTAATATTAAATTTTTGTGAGATATTTGCAAAATCAGCTTTTTTGCAATGTAGATACCACTTTTTCAATATGTCCTATCCTTTTTTAGTTAATGAATTGGAATGTAACAAATCCAGCATATAAAATTATAAGAACAATTCCCTGCCATCTATAAAGTTTTCCTTTAATCAACGCAGGAATACAAACTAGCAACATAACAATAAGCATTAAAGGCAGATCAATTACAAGTGATGCATTCATTCCCATAAATAACTTTTCAAGCGGAATCGTAAAAGGCTTAATTGTTATTGAAACTCCCGACACTAAAACAAGGTTAAAAAGATTAGCTCCTATTATATTTCCAAGTGAAAGTGAAGCATGTCCTTTTACTAGCGATGTTATAGCTGTTACAAGCTCTGGAAGAGATGTTCCAAGTGCGACAAAAGTAAGTGCTATAACAGATTCAGGAACGCCAAAACCTTGCGCAATCTTTGTTCCTTCTTCGACTAATAACTTTGCTCCTATAGCAATACATGCTGCGCCAATTATCAAAAATAAAATATTTCTCCACAACGGAAGATTTTTTATGTTTTCTGCGCTGGCTTCTTCTGGATTCTTAATACCTGCTCTTATTGTAATAACCATATAAACAACAAACATTACAAGCAAGATAATTCCAACTACCCTACTAAATTTTCCAGTTGTATAAGATATGATGACAAAAAAAGCAGCCGCTACAAAAAAGAAAATAACAGGAGAAACAAGAGTTTTTTTATTAACTTTTTTAGGCGGATTAATTGCTAAAACAATTGCAAGAATTATTGCGGTATTGCATATAATTGAACCAATCGCATTACCATATGCAATTTCTCCATGGCCTGTTGATGCGCCTGTTGCCGAAACTAAAACCTCTGGAAGAGTTGTTCCAATAGAAACTATCGTTGCACCAACAATAATCTCTGGAATTTTGAATTTTCTAGCAATTCCGCATGCACTATCAACAAACCAGTCTCCACCGAATATCAATAACGCAAGGCCAACTATAAATAAACAAATTGTTACAAACATTTTTTATCCTTTATTCTTTTTAAGACTAAAGTACTTACCACTAGGGTAAGTACTTTATGTTATTTGTTAAATTTTTTATTACTGTTTTCTTTTTTTCTTTTTCTTTCTATTTGGATTTGCAGTAATCTTTTTAACTTCTAATCCATTTTCTTTTTCTTCGCTAACTACTTCTACCGTTTCTTCGCTAACGCTTCCGTCTGTCTCTACGACATTTACTTTTTTCAATGCTTTTTGAGCAAGTACTGCATTATATCTTTCATTCTTCTTTGTCATAATGTAGTACAAAGAGCCTGAAATAAAGATTGATGAGAACGCACCAGCAATAATTCCGACAGCAAGTGGAAGAGCGAATTCTTTCATTGCTTCAACACCTAAGATGTAAAGGAATAATACTGTTACGAAAGTTGTTGCAGAAGTATAAATACTTCTTGAAAGTGTTTGTTGAATACTTGTATTAGCAACTAACTTCAAGTCGTAATTAATTTCTGGATTTGCCATATTTTCTCTGATTCTATCGAAGATAACAATTGTTGCGTTAATTGAGTAACCTACAATCGTAAGTATACATGCTATGAAGGAGTTACCAACTGATAATCTAAATATTGCATAGAATGTGATAACAATCATTACGTCATGTGCAAGGGCGATAACAGATGAAATCGCAAATTTGAATTTACGGAATCTAACCCAAATGTAAAGCAACATACATACGATAGCTATTGCCATTGAGATGAATGCATCTTTTTGTAATTCATCACTTACAACCGCACTAATATGTTCATATGAAATACTTGTATCGTCTGCTCCATATTTTTCAACAAGCATGTCTTTCATTTCGTTCCATGTTTCAAGTTCAAGCTCAGGGGTCTTAATTACATACTGATTTGAACCAGTTGTCTTTTGCCCTTCAATATCGTTTGAACCGATAACATTTGCAATATCTTTCTTGATTTGATCATTGAAATCATCAATTGAATAATCTTTATCAAAATCAACGGTTGTTGAATAACCACCAGCAAATTCAATGTTGTAGTTAAGAGCTTTCTTTGTTGATAATCCACAAGCAAGCATTGTAATAATACCAGCTAAAATAAGAACGGCTCCAACACCAAACCAAATAAGTTTCTTTCCAATAAAGTCGAAAACAGGTTTTTTCTTAGTAGAAGTTCTTGCATAAAATTTAGCATCTTTAAGACCTATAGCAAAAAGGCATGAAACTATAAATCTTGAAACAAGAAGTGATGTGATAACACTAAGAACAATACCGATTGCAAGTGTCATACCAAATCCCTTAATTGTTCCTGAGCCAAAGATTAAAAGAACTATAGCTACGATAAGAGTTGTAATATTACCATCTAAGATAGCTGAATTAGATTTTTTAAAACCATACTTAACAGCTTCTCCTACGCTTCTTCCAGCTTCTAATTCTTCTTTGATACGAGCGTTAATAATAACGTTACCATCGACCGC
This sequence comes from Lachnospiraceae bacterium, assembly GCA_045616165.1. Lineage (GTDB taxonomy): Bacteria > Bacillota > Clostridia > Lachnospirales > Lachnospiraceae > RGIG5612. The sequence goes on along the minus strand of JAZLGF010000017.1, from coordinate 53,782 downwards.
CATACCTATACTCAGTATGATACCGGCAAGACCAGAAATGGTAAGTGTAAGGTCGAATGCATTAAGTAATAATAGCATTGCTGCTGTATAGAAAATAAGTGCAATAGCAGCTGCAAGACCAGGAACCCTAAAGTAAATAATCATGAAAATGATAATAAGTAAGATTCCGATTGCACCAGCGATAAGAGATGTTGAAACAGCATTATCACCGAGTTTTGCACTTACAACCTTTGATGAAATTTCATGTAAAGGAAGTTTTAATGAACCAATACGAATTGTTGAAGCAAGTGTTTCAGCAGTTTCATATGATTCCATATTTTCGATTACGCAGTTACCGTTTGAAATAACAGATTGAACTGTAGGTGCACTAACAACTTCACCATCATAAACGATATAAATTATTTTATTTAAGTTTTGAGCTGTTGCTTCAGCAAAAGCGGCTGAACCTTCTTCATTAAGAACAAGCTGAACTACGAAACCAGAATTACCAGTTGTCTGGTCTTGTTGAGTTCCTGCCTGGGCACTTTTAACCTGGTCGCCTGTAACCCATACTTTAACAGCATCCGAAGATAAAACATCTTGAGCCGATGCCTCAGGATTTTCTTCCTGCATTGCGCTAAGAGCTTCCTCATCAAATGTTACAAACTGAAGTGAACCAGGACGACCTAACTCTTCTATAACTTTTTGTGTATCGTAAACACCAGGAATTTCAACTGTGATACGGTTGTTACCTTCCTGATATACGGTAGCGTCTGTACTATATTGCTGAACTCTAAGTTGAAGTTTATAGATAGTATCAGCAAGATCAGTTTGATCTGGATTAGCTTCATCGGTTTCATAAGTAATACTTACACCACCTCTTAAATCCAAACCTAATTTGATATTCTTAGCAGAACCTACTTTACCACCGCCAAATCCGAAGATTGAGGTAAAGCAGCACAAAAGAATTATCAAAATAGAAATGATAAAAAATATTATGCCTTTTTTCTTATTCATCATAACCTCTTTCTGCAAGGTGCGCTTTAATAGCAATTGCACACTCAACGCGTTTTTGCTGCATCTTGCAGCCTATTTCGTAAACTTTATTTATGTCTTTGCTAAAGTTCCATGAATTTGCAGGACATCCTCCACTGCAATAAAACTTAGCGAAGCATTTTTCACATTTATCTTTTGTATAGACACATGACTCTTGGAATTTTTTAGGGATCTCAGTATTCGTAATTCCATCATCGACGTTGCCTATAACAAATTCTTTCATGCCAACAAATTGATGACATGGATAAATCTCACCTGATGGAGCTACTGCAACATATTCGGCTCCGCTACCGCATCCTTTAAGTCTTTTAATGATGCATGGTCCTTCATCTAAATCAATCATGAAGTGGAAGAATAAAAATGGTTTTCCCTCTTCATATCTATCAAGATAAAGTTTTGTAAGATTATCATATTCTTCACATATTCTAGGAATATCTTCTTCTTTGATTCCATAATCAGCCGTTGTAACAACAGGCTCAATAGATAATTTATCAAAACCTAAATCAAGATATTCTTTTATGTCTTTGGCAAAGTCTAAATTATTTCTCGTAAAAGTTCCTCTTACGTAATAATCTTTATCGCCACGTTTTTTAATAAATTCTTTAATCTTAGGAACGATTATATCGTAGCTTCCATGTCCATCCGGAGTAACTCGCATCTTATCGTTAACTTCTTTTCGTCCATCAAGACTTAAAACTACATTACTCATTTCTTGATTCAAGAAATTCGTAACATCATCGTTTAAGAGCATTGCGTTTGTAGTAAGAGTAAATCTAAAGTTCTTATTATGCTCTTTTTCTAAACTTCTTCCGTAAGATACTAATCTTTTAACCACATCAAAATTCATAAGTGGTTCGCCACCAAAGAAATCAACTTCAAGATTTCTTCTTGTTCCGGAAGATTTTACTAAATAATCTAATGCCTTTTTTCCAACTTCAAAGCTCATGAGCTCTCTTTTGCCTTTATATTCTCCGCCTTCGGCGAAACAATATTTGCAAGCTAAGTTGCAATCATGTGCAACAGAAAGGCACATCGCTTTAAGAACTGGTTTAGCGTCTGAAACAAATGAATGAGCATTTTGAAAAATATCTTTCGTATATAAAGCATTCTCGTTTATAAGCTGTTTAACTTCTTCAATACTTTCGACTAAATCATCTTCGTTTGTTTCAGGATATCTAGCTAATACTTCTTCTTTTAATTCAGAAACACAAATCTCAGGACATGAAGAAGAAAGCTTTCCTTCTTCAATATCCTGATTAATTGTCTCAATTATTTTAATTACAATCTCGTCGACTACATGTACTAACGACGAGTTAACATCAAGTAAGATGTTGTATCCTTGTTGCGAAAAATAATGAACCAACGCTTAAGCCTCTATTTATTTTTTTCGCACTTCTGGTTTCCAACTGTGCAGCTAGTTTTGCATGCTGATTGACATGATGTCTGGCATTCTCCACAGCCACCCTTTTTTAATGTTTCTTGTAAATTTTTCTTATTTAATGTTTTGATATGTTTCATGATTGAAACCTCCTAAAATTGTGTAAATAAAGCAAATTTTTAACTTATCTATTTTACCATAGCTTAACTTCTAAGGTCTACACCTTTTTCCTTTAATTTCTCTATAATCTTATCAATTAAAGGATTAACATCAGCGTCTGAAAGCGTACGTTCTTTGTCTCTGAAAACAATGCTGTACGCAAGGCTCTTTAAGCCTTCGCCAATACGTTCTCCTTCGTAGACATCGAAAAGTTCGATACTCTCAATAAGCTTTCCGCCTGCCTTAGAAATAGTCTTAACTATATCTCCTGCTAAAACGTCTTTACTCATAACCATTGAAAGGTCTCTTGTTACTGCAGGATATTTTGGTATTTCTTTGAATTTCTTTTCAAAGCCAGCAAGCCCATAAAGTGCATCAACATCGATTTGTGCATAATAAGCTTTTGTTCCAATTCCATAAGTTTTGGCAACCTGAGGATGAACTTCGCCAAGGTAAGCAATCTCTTCTTGACCACCTTTAATTAATACTCTAGCTTGACGACCTGGGTGTAAGAAACTTATTGGATTAGAAGTTACATAATCTCTTGGAATCTTAATTCCGAGGCACTCAAATACATCTTCAAGAGCACCTTTAAGATCAAAGAAATCTCCATCTCCATAAAATCCAAGAGATAGTGTCATCTTCTCATTTGGAAGTTCTGTAAGTGGAAGTGCTTTTGGAATATAAATGTTTGCCAATTCAAAAAGATTTGCACTCTTATTTCTTCTGTTATAGTTAGTTGCAAGGCTAGTAAGCATACCGTTTACAAGACTTGTTCTCATTATCGAATAATCTTCGCCTAATGGGTTTGTAATAGTAATAACTTTTCTTAAATCGCTATCTTCTTCTACACGAAGTTTACTAAATACCTTAGGGCTTTCGAATGAGAATGTCATTGACTCTGAATATCCATAAGCCTTAAGAGCGCTTCTTACTTTATCTTGAACAACAAAACTAAAAGATAATGCTCCACATGCATCTTTTGAGCTTGGAAGTGATGTTGGAATATTGTCATATCCGTAAAATCTTGCAACTTCTTCCGCAATATCGGCATCTCTTAAAAGATCCTGGCGGAATGTAGGAATTGTAAGAATATTTGATGCTTCATCATATTTGATTTCAAGTCTGTCAAAATATGAAAGCATTGTTTCTTTATCAACATCAGTTCCTAATAAAGCATTATATTTATCAGGCTCAAATTTTATTTGTTTAGGTTCTACTGGTTCTGGATAAATATCAATAATGCCACCTACAACATCACCAGCATCCAACTCTTCAATAAGCTGGCATGCTCTTAAAATAGCAGGAAGTGTGTTATTAGGATCTAAGCCTTTTTCATACTTACCTGAAGCATCTGTTCTAAGTCCTAATCTCTTAGCACTTAATCTATTGTTAGTGCCATCGAAACATGCACTTTCAAATACAAGTGTCTTAACATCGTCAGTAATTTTACTATCTTCGCCACCCATGATTCCGGCAATGCCGATTGGTTTTTCAGCATCGTTAATCATAAGGATGTCTTTATCAAGTTTTCTTTCCTGACCATCAAGTGTTGTAAATACATCACCGTCTTTAGCACATTTAACAACAATCTTTTTGCCAGCAATTGTATCGTAATCGAAAGCATGCATAGGCTGGCCGTACTCTTCCATAACATAGTTTGTAATATCTACTACATTATTGATTGGACGAATTCCGTTACTAGCAAGTCTTTGACGAAGCCATCTAGGTGATGGAGCTAAACGGATATTTTTAACCATCATTGCTGTATAACGTTTACAAAGTTTTGTATCTTCAACATCTACTTTTAAGTAATTGTTAATATCATCAACAGTTTTATTAACCTTAGGTTCTTCGAGAATAAAAGGTTTTCTAAATGTTGCTGCAGCTTCTCTAGCAATACCTAATACTGAATAGCAGTCAACTCTGTTTGATGTAATTTCAAATTCATAGTTAGCATCATTTAAGCCAAGATAACTAATAGCATCTTCGCCTACAGGAGCATCATCAGGTAAAATATAAATTCCATCTGGTGCCGCGTCAGGATACATCTCCGTTGAACTTCCAAGTTCATCAATTGAGCACATCATGCCGTATGAATCAATGCCACGAAGTTTACCAGCTTTTATCTTTACTCCGCCTTCAGCTAACTTTCCGTCATGTCCACCAGCAACTTTTCCGCCGTCTTTTACAACAACTACTTTAGCGCCTTCAAATACGTTTGGGGCACCTGTTACAATCTGGACTGTTTCAGTTCCAAGGTCAACCTGGCATACAACTAACTTATCTGCATCAGGATGTCTTTCAACTTTTTTGACATGTCCAATAACTATATTTTCAAGGTTCTCGTCAAAAACATTAAAGTTTTCAACCTTTGTTCCGGAGAGAGTCATAGCATCTCTAAATTCTTGGTAATTGGCATCAAGTTCCGGTACATATGCTTTAATCCATGATAATGAAGCGTTCATTTTTCTCTCTCCTTTCCTAGAATTGTTTTAAGAAACGTAAATCGTTCTCGTATAATAATCTCATATCATCTATTTCACATTTAAGAAGGGTTAATCTTTCAAGTCCCATACCAAAGGCAAATCCTGTATAAACTTCTGGGTCAATTCCAACCATCTCGAGTACATGTGGATGAACCATTCCGCATCCTAAAATTTCAATCCAACCTTCTCCCTTACAGAAACGGCATCCTTTACCGCCACACTTAAAGCATGAAACATCTACTTCAGCGCTAGGCTCTGTAAATGGAAAATGGTGAGGACGGAATTTTGTCTTTGTATCCGGTCCGAAAAATTTCTTAGCAAATTCGTCTAAAGTTCCTTTAAGGTCTGCAAAAGTAATGCCTTTATCAACAACAAGACCTTCTATTTGATGGAAACTTGGACTATGTGTTGCGTCTACTTCATCAGATCTGAAAACTCTACCAGGAGCTATCATTCTAATAGGCAGAACGCCTTTTTCCATCTCATGTATCTGAACTGATGAAGTCTGGGTTCTAAGCAGGATTTCTGAATTAATATAAAATGTATCTTGCTCATCTTTTGCTGGATGGTTAGCCGGTATATTAAGCGCTTCAAAGTTATAGTGGTCATATTCAACTTCCGGCCCAGATACAACTTCATATCCCATACCAACAAAAATATCTTCAACTTCTTTTAAGATCATGTTGTTTGGATGGTCATGTCCGATATTTTTTGATTTTCCAGGAAGTGTTACATCGATAACTTCTGCTTTAAGTTTTGCATCTAAGAGCTTAGTTTCCATCTGCTCTTTAACTTTGTTTAAGCATTCCTCAATATCATTTCTAGTATCGTTAACCATCTGGCCAACTTTTGGTCTGTCTTCGGCAGCTACATCTTTCATTCCTTTAAGGACTTCTGTGAGCTGACCTTTTTTGCCTAAATAAGCTACTTTTAATTCATTTAGCACGTCAATATTTTCGGCTTTTTGAATTTTTTCAATAGCTTCTTTTTTAATTTGCTCTAATTTCTCTTTCATGTTTTTTCCCTTCTAAATTACATAAACATACATAGTAATTTATATCACAAAAACCCTTATAATTCAATGTTTCTATCTATCATTTTGCGAGCTAAGCAGTGTGGCTCGTTATCGGCGAGTTGGAACCCGAGCCAGGAACGAGTCACACTGCTTAGCTCACTATTTTTTAAATAAAAAAGCCCAAAACTTTGGCTGTATTTTGATTCCTAGCAACCGCCAGGTGGGTTCTACCGCACTTTAGCTTCTGAAGTCCACTCAAAGGAGGCTGGTCATCTGCTAAAAAATATTGGAATCCCTTTTCAATCAATGTAGGTTCAAAATATCAGACCTGTTTTGGGTAAAACAATTTTATCACACGTGCATATCCCATTCAATAAAAAAAGAGCCGGTATGCCGGCTCTTTAATTCAGTTATTTTAAGTTGTTGATTACTTTTTGGATTGCTTCTAGTGCATCTTCTGGAAGTTTGTCATAACCACCCTTAAATTCATCTCTCGATTTAACAAATGTAAGCCTATCGTTCATTCTATCTTTTAATGCCTTTGCATATTCTGGGTCTTTAAGGTTTGGTACATATCCTTCCTGTTCAAAGATTTCGATATCTTCAAATGGACCCCATGGCTTGAATTCTGCACGTTTTTCTACGATTGCTTCAAGTACTCCTAAGGTAACTTCTTTAGTAACGTCTTTGCCCATGAAATCGCCTGTATTTATTATGTAGCAATCAACATTCTTTTCTTCAACAAGTTTTTTGAATTTAACATAATCGTTAGCAAGTGGATATGTTCTAAATGGATTTGCATAAGGCTCAACTACTAAAGCATTAGGGTCTACTCCAGGAGCTAATCTTTCGGCTGAGCTTCTCTTTGTAGCAAGTGTTGCGCCCATAACTGATGCAAGTGAAGCACCTTTAAGTTTAACTACTGGAGGAATTGTTGGATCCTTCATAATCCAAAAGATAGCGTCAACCGGCTCAGCAATTTTATCAACTCTATTTGGAGACCAAAGTTTTGATTTAATTGCACGTCCGTTTCCGTTTCTAACGTCCTCCGTTACAACAACAACTTTACCGTCTTCGTCTAATGTTGCAGAACAGTTTTGAACAGTAAGAAGGAATTTGTTATCTTCACTATCTACAGGATAATCAGCAGTTTTATCGAAGTATGTAGGCTCTAGCGCTACTGATGAACATGTATCAGTGTTAATAACGAAAGCATCATCATGAAGAACAGTAACATCATATTTTCCGCCATGCTTAGCATGTGTAAGCGTAGATTTTCCCGAACCAGAAAGTCCAAAAACAGAAGCAACGTAAGTTGAACCATCGTTTAATGTATATTTCTTTTGACCACCATGGCAGCTTGCATATCCGTTTCTATTTGCAATTGCCCATGCGATTGTAAGCGTTCCTTTTTTATGCTCTCCAAAATATTTCATACCAAGAAGTGCGGCACAGTTATTAGCTGTATCGAAATATGTAAGGCCAAGAGGATGCTCTGGATGGGACCATTGAGGATCTGAGAAAATATAAATATCTGACTCGTTTTCAATAGGTCTTGAATTCTTATACATTTCTTTATATTCATCAGAAATGTACTGGAAGTTAATAAGCCAGTTATAAAGAATATTTTCTTCACCTTCTGGAATTAAGAGATGTGCTCTAACCATAAATTCAGGGTCAAGACCAATATAAGCAGTTGCATGATACATTGTTGAATAACGTGTATCATAAACGGCATCCATCAACTTTTTATCTAAGTCTGTTGTGTCTATTCCCGGCTCACCGATAATTCTTCTTGCAGCGGCACATCGTCCTGTTACGCTGCCATCGTTAAACAAAAGAACGTTCGCATCAGCAGGAAGTCCGAAAGTTTCGCCCCTATAAACAGGCATGTCAGTAACTACTGTGCCAGGCGAATTCTTTGCAAGGTTATATGCTTGCTCAAGTGAAGTAATTTCAACAACATTATTGCCGTAGAAAGGAGCTTCAATAATTGAGCGTGTTTTTGAAAATCCAGGTTTTCCCGGACCAATTTCACTTCGTTTGTAATTTAATTTTGTTGACATCTATTTTGCCTCCATGATTAATCTTATATATTTATTTTATCATATTAAGGTGTAGTTGTGCAGTTTGTTTAAAAATAATCAAGGCACCCTTTTTTTATGAGGGTGCCTTTAGTTAATTATTCTTTTGTGAAGATCTTAAGATTATCTTTACTGCTCATCTTCTTTTCTTTTGTAAAGACAGTAGCCCGCAGTACCAGCAACAAACGCTGCCATTATCGCCATAATGAACCATAATGCAACTTCGTTTGAATCCCCTGTATTAACACCAATTGGAATATCCTGGTATCCAACATAGTATTTAGAGAACAGATGAGTCTTAAATGTTATAGTGTTAGCTTCATCATCATATTTAGAACCAATAATAGCAAGCTTGCCCTCATGCTCCGTGATGAGAGTGTAATCTCTTCTAACATTTGCATCTTTATTCTTCATTTCATCGGAAAGTGTAATCACAAAGGTTACATCTGCTCCTGAATCTGAAAGTTGTTTTGTTGTTGAATCATTACGGTCATATCTCTTGAAGAAATCAACATCAAAGATATTACCAATCTGTTTGCTTAATTTTTCAGTCTTCTCTTCTGGAACTTCTGGCTTTGTTACTACGAAGAAGAGTTCTAATACGTGAGGATCTTCGTCACCAACAAGTTCTGAAAGTTCTTGAGCCTTAAGGCCTGAACCAGCGGCAACAGCGCTTCTATCAAATTTAGCTTCAAAGAAGTCATTGTCTTCGTCAGCGCCTTTTACGTAAACATCAATACTTCCATTTCCGTATTCAAGTGTTCCATCTTTTTTAATTAATCCAGCTTCTTTAGCTTCATCATCATCTTTAGCAAGAACTACGAATGGAACTCTTGCTTCACCTGTGAAGTTTCCTTTTCCAGTAAGTACTAGTTCATAAACTCCAGGACCTGCGATTTCAGGTTCATAGGTTGCTTCAAATTCTTTATCTCCAACTAACACATGTTGTGCATCTTCTGGATTAAGGTCTTCGAGTTTAAATACAACGGATGCTGTAAATAATTGTTTATTATCATCACCATAAACTAATGCTTCGTCAAGTAATTCAATATCCGCATCATCAATTGGTTTACGATTAACTTTGTATTCTTTAACAACAGTCCATGGATTAAGTATGTAATTATTTGCATCATCAGAATCATTATCGATATAAGCTACTACTAAATAGTCACCCGCATCTGTTGGACGTTCTTCATTACGATATTTATGTCCTAATGTTTTTCTGTCAATGTATACGAATTTAATATTAAGCTCATCTTCTTCGCAAACATCATCAATTGTTGCTTTAACCTCGTCATAGTTATCCATGTATATGGAGTTGTTATAAGGTGTTCCTTCATACAGAACATCAACCGTCTTCTTTCGAATTGTAAATTCTTTAGAAAGTTTTCCGGTGTAATTTCCTTTTCCCTTAATAATAAGCGTATATTCACTAGCTTCATTTCCTATATTTGTTAAGTCAACAACCTCATAGTCAACGCCTGGAATAAGCTTTGTGAATCCAATATATACATCAAATAATTGTTCTTGATCTTCTGAGTTATAAGTTAACCTGTTGTTCAAAACAATGTTTGTAAATGGTGTAACAGAAAGGTTTCTTTGCAATACATAATAATATGTCGTTATCGAATCACAAACATAATTATGAGCATCGTCTCCCGCAAGAGATGCAGTTACTGTATAAACGCCAGCTTCCGTAGGAGGATTAACACTTTCATATGTATTGCCTGTAGCAGTTGTTCCTTTATACATGAATGTGCAACTTAACTCATCACCTGATACGTCACCAATCATATATGGTTTAACATCTGGAGCTTTATCTCCATAAGTTGAAACATATACTAGTTTGTTAAATACAAGTGACATTGGCTTTGGTGCAACACTGTATTTAACTTTCATTGTTCCTTTGTAGTTGCCTTCACCAGTAATCTTAATTGTGTAGTTATCTCCTGCATCTTGGCAATAAGAGTCTTCTACATCATAATCCAAAATTGATAAATAACCGTCTTCCTTATCTTTGATAGAAATAACTCTTTGTTTTTGAAGTTTCCCGTTATATACAAGACTATCAAGTACAACATCAACATTGCTTTCATTTAAGTCTCTTTGATTAACAATATAAGGAACTGTAACATCTTCACATTCATAGTTATAGTTATCGAAATCTAATATTGTTGGCGATGCTGTAACTTTATATGTACCTGCATTTGTAGGAGGCAATAAATTTAATAGATAAGGCAATCCATAATTATCTGTGCCTGTATACCAATAAGTTATTCCAAGATCATCAGTTAATTTGAAATCCGTCTTTTCTTTATATGTTTCTTCGTAAGCATCTACAAAGTGAGCCTTAACATTAGCATGTTCTTTTAAATATTCTGTCTCATATTTATTATTTTCATTTAGGTTATCAAACACTAATTTTAAAGGTCTCTTTGTAATATGATATTCACCTGTTAAACGAATAAGGTCTTCAATTATTAATCCATCCAATTCATAATTTCTATTGAATGTAAGACTTGACTTTGCTGTAGGAGTTATAAAATATGTACCAACATTTTTTGCGTGTGCCCAAGTTAACTCGATACCGAGTTCTTCAGCAACTGATTTTTCTCCTTTAGTTGGGAATTGATCTTCATCATTATATCCGTGAGCACTTGTCAATTTCAATTCTTTTTCAGGCTCGCCATAAACTTGCCATACATTTTCAACAGAAACTTTTACTTTACGTCTTTCAATAGTTAATTTATTTTCAAGATCAAGTGCTGCTTTGTAAATGTTAGAACCTTTGTAGTAAGCAACCATTAAATAATCATCAGCATCTACTGGGAATTCACTTGATAAGTAATCTTTTCCTAATAGTTCTAAGTCATAATATGTAAGCTTAACTTCATCAACAATTATTGGCTTGCCATCTTCATCTACAACGATGTTGCCATCTTTATCTTTAGCAACTACAACAGCTTTAAGGTATTCCGGATTTGAATACAGTTTATCGCTATCACCACAGTAGAATCCTGCATCTCCATAAACTTTATGAATTTTTCCATCAAGAATTATAGGATCTTTATCTGGCTCAACATAAGCAAGCTTAAGCTCTGTATCTACTTTCTTTATTAATACGAAGCGTGTAATTGTTTTGTAGTAATTTCCATAAACAGTTGCTGTTTCATAGTAAAGACCTGCTTCTGTTGGAACTTCTTTGCTAGCTAATCCTATATCGCCTGTTGCAGAAACACCTGAGAATGTATAAACAATTTTTTCTGTTAAATCAACGTCTTCACCATCTACATTAACTGTTTCTGCATGTGCTTTATACCATGTTGAATCATATGTTTCACAATCCTTATTTACTTCGATAACACTAAATTCATTTCCTTTATGATTCCAATCCATTCTAAAGTCAGTAATTGGTAAAATAACAAGTGAACCTGCATCAACATTAATTGTATAGTTTTTATCTGTTGTTGCTGCAATGACAGCATAAGCGCCAGCCTGTGTTGGAATAACCTCTTTTTCTGTTCCAACCACTCCAACTTTTACATGAATCTTATTTGGATCTACAATTTTATATTCATCTAATTTCTTAAGAATGCTATCCGCAAAATCAATGTATCCACCTAATGTTTCGGAATCAATACCAGTGTCTTTTAAGTATTCATTAACATTTGCAACTAATGTCTTAATTCCTTCAAGACTACGTGTTTCTATAGCCGTATTTAATGTATTAATTAAAGCATCCGAATAATCAAGAGTTCCCGCTTCTATATTAACCTTAATTCCCGTCCTTGATTCAAACTCAGTTATTCCTCGCTCTATTAATAAATTCTTAATCCATCCAACTAAAGTATCAACTTGTTCATAACCTGTTGATTTTGGAAGATTAATCACCATACTATTCTTATTAAGGTTAAGTGCAACATAACCTTCAATATCACCTTCAAGACCAATTACTGCATATCCATACTGAACATCATCACCATAAAGTTTGCCTTCAGCTGTAATAAGATTACGTTCTTTAATTGCAGTTATCATTGCCTCTTGATTTGGTATATAGTCTAAAGTTTCATTTTTAACTGTAAGTTTTGAACCTTGTCTTAATACATAAACCTTAAATTCGGCTGATGAAGGTTTATAATCTAAATCTCCCTTAAACTCTACCACAACAGTTTGAGTAAATAATGAGGCATCAAGATGATTTGGAGTTACTTTAATCTTTCCAACAAAGTCTTTTGCTGTTATAACCTGTGGCGTTCCCTCATTGTCATATGTAAGAAGTTTCTCATTTTCAATAGCCTTTTCTACTAAACCAGTAAGTAATTCTCCTGAATTTAATGCTTCTTTTTCATATGTGTAAATAATAGTTTTTGCTGGTGCAAGGGTTGTTACATAACGAGTATCTCTTAATTCTATAGTGATATTAGTTTCACTATAATCTGTAAATTTATCGCCTTTACCTTGGTTCTTGTATGATACTCTAATTATTTCTGTGCAACTTCCATCAGTGAAAGCATCTCCAAATTTATGGAAATTAATTTCATCACGAAGAGTTTTCTCAATTGCGTCTTTAAGATAATCTCTTATTTGAGAAGCAACTGTTTCATCCTCATCTTCAACTTCAACATCATCGCCCACTTGATAAGTAATTGGTAACCAAACTGGTTTTTCACTTTCTAATTCTCTACCTGTAATTTTTGAAGTCCTAGCAGGGATAGTAGCAGCTAAATACTCAACAGTAATTTCAGGTTTTGAAGCATCATTAGAAGCTTCTTTTGCAGCCTCTACTACTTCTTTTACTTTTGATTCTTCTTCATTTTCTTTTAGTTTTGGATAAACTGCCTTAAGTAACGGAGAATTATCTTTATCATAAACAGATTCTAATATCTCTTCTTTAAGAGCAGCCGTAGAAGCCGGATAAAGCCCTGGTATATATTTAACTACAGGATTTTCACCCTCGCCCAATGTTTTACGAACTAATTCTTTTTCTACAATAGGTGTTATAGTATATAACTTTTCTTCATCCCATTTAAATTCACCTGTTGCAATTGCATCTTTATCATATATTAAATCAAGCATCCGCTCTTTAGGTTCTTTTTCTTTCTCTTCCGGTTCTGTTTCTGCAAGTTTTATTCCCGTTACCGTATATTGTTTATTTGGAGTAGCAACAACTTGTACATATGTATCATCGCCTTTTTTTGTTTCTTTATATGTTGCAGAACCAGACTCTGTAGCTGGCATAACTAAAGTAACATTTGCTAATTCATATATTACTTTCAAACTAAGGAAACGACCATTAGCAAGAAGATATGCATCATTTATTGTCCATATAAGATTTTTGTCTTTTTCTTCAAACACAACATTTTCAGCATTTTCTTCTGCTATCGCTTCTGTACTTCCATTTACATAAAGTTTTGCTTGCCTTCCAAGTTTATTATTTTTTACTGTAATTGTTGTCTTTCCTAAATCGCGGAAAATCTTACCATCTTCTGCCCCTTCAGTATTTTCCTGATTTACAGTAATATAATCCGTTGAATCATTATCAATAGTTAAATTGTAATAATTACGAACTATAAACCATTTTTTATCACTACGTTTACTCTCTATTTTTGTTTGATAATAATAAGTACCATCCTCTAAATATGTTGGCGTTTGAGAACCAGAAACATTAATTTCTTCAATAGTAACTCCCGTAGAAGTTATGCCGTTGAAATATAAATCACGATAAGACCACTGAGAATCTGATATTGATGAATCTCCAAATAATGTCATCCATCCAGAGCCGTAATATCCATATTCTTTTGGATTACCATGTTTACTTTTATCCTGTTCTTGATGAGCTGCATCAACTTTAATAATTCTATTAATAGAAATTACAGTTGAATATTCATAGTTGTAATCTGCATCACCAGGATTATTTGGATTAATAACTATAATCGAGTCATTCTCACCAAATTTTGCCGTAACTTCAGTAGGAACTTTCTTATTTTCTATTTGTTCCTTTGTAACTTCGATTGTCTGGTCTGTTCCAACCTCATCAAAAATACCATCTTTATCTTTATCAATTTTTATAACAACCTTATCTACCTGACATCCATTATCTGGAGTAACTGTAATAATGTCATTATTTGCATCCGCTGTAACAGAAGCTGTATACTCAATTTTTCCATAATTATTTGAAACTACAGAAACATTATCTCTAGTGTATACGACTGAGAATTGAAGCGATTTTTTACCATCTTTATCTGCAACAGCACTAGAAATATAAGAATCAAGTTCAGTGCTTGTTAAAGTAAAAATCGTGTACCCAGTTTCAGTAGTTGTATCTAGTTCTTTATTTGTTAATTTTGAAACATCAGCTGATTTATCATTTATGATAAGATTTATTGTGCTTCCCTCAACATTTTTAACTTTAACTTTTATGTTTCCACCATCAACATCTGTATAAACATTACCACTCGTATTAAAGGAAGTTGCTCCTTGCATTACTGTAATTTTATCTTGCGATGCAGTTTCAACAGTTATTGGATAAAAATGTCTAACAGTGAAATAAACATATTTATCTAGTTCTATACTTGACCTATAATATGTAATTCCATCATCTAAATCCATTGAACCAGCATCAAGTAAATCACTATTTGCTATACTTTTATTTATATTACCGCTAAAGTACCAAATAGCTCTATTTTGGTTTAACTCAAGATCTGTTTTCCAATCAACTTTCGATTTCCCAGTTATTTTGTTAATTTCTACAGTCTTTGATGTTGCCACTTCCACTGTGATGAAATAATTTACATTTGGGTTATAATCAAATGTTGCCGGGTTAGTATTGTTTGCCCCTGTATAAAGTGTTGTTGTTTGACTATCATTATCTAAAATAATAATATTTTTAACAACAGCGCCTGCTTGTAACTCAACAGTAACTGTAAATTTATTATTTGTCTCATCTACACTATATCTAATTTCTTTAACTAAAATTTTTGCCGTCTCATTATCTTTAAAATCATCTGTAGATATATTGTTATATGAGTAGTCTGATTTTAAGTTAAGTTGTTTGTTATGTGATGTAATATATCCTTCACTTATTGTCCAGATTTTATTGTCATTATCTAAATCATCATATGCAATATATGTTTCTGATGTTGGTTCAACCTCAGAATAATTATCGCCGCTATTCTTTTTAATTAATAGCTTTCCATTTTTATATGAATATTTTCTAAGTTTAATCTTTACTTTTGCATTATTAGCAAACGCAGATGCATATAATTTATCCGTGTAAGTCGTTGTGCCATCTTGATTTGTGATTTCAATATTTGTAGAATCACCATTAGTAATAGGATAATAATGACGAACTATAAAATATGTTGGTTCACTATACAAATCAGTATCTGTATCATAAATCTGATAATAATATTCGCCATCTACTATATTAGATCTACTATCTCTATATATTCTTGTTGTTTTATCAACATACAAGTATTTATCTGACCAGTCACTATAACTCATAGAATTATCACTAAGAAGCGTAAGTAACTCCGGACCATTAACTTGGCCATTATTGCTAGCATTATTTACGTCAGCAAATTTATCTACAGAAAATACAGTTGTATATTTATAAAATCCTGTCCCATTATTATCATTGTTAACCGTTACAACACCAGTTTCAACATTAATGATAACTCCTTCAGAACTTGGGTTTAATGTTCCAATTACACTATAATCACCATCTGAAGTGTCTTTTTTTTCTATAACGATTTTTTCAACTTTACAACCTTTTGCAGGCGTAGCAATTATCTCATCATAGTTCCCTTTATCTTTAGCCTCAATAGTTCCATGGCCTTCTACTCCTGTTTCAATATTTGTCTTTTCATATTCAACTGTGAATTCTAGATAACCTTTTTCCTGATTGTTAGATGTAACTAATCCAGCAAAATCTTCGCTTGTAAGATCAAAAATTATCTTTCCATCGTTTTCAGTTATTTCTCTTTTAAATTCTGTTCCATTAACGGAAAGCACAGCTGTCTTGCCGTTCTTATAATCAACAATAACTTGAGCCTTACCGTTGTCTACACCCGTATATACTCTATATTGGTCACTTACTTTTTCAATATTTTTTCCATCTTGTTGTATTTTTACTCCATCGTCCAGGACAACTGGATAATAATGGTAAACCGTGAAATAATATGGTAGTTGATCTTTCCATTCAAGTAATCCCGTATTTTCATGAAATACATACCAATTAATTCCATCTCTTAAATCAATTGAGCCATCTGAATCCGGATAAATAACCTTTCCTGTATCATCATTAAACTTCCAATATTCATTTTCATTTAAGCCTGAACTTTTTCTTAAATTTAATCTAGTTCTCCATTGGCTCATTGTCATACCAGCCAATTGATCAACATAAATCGTATCTGTCGTGTCAATTTTTGCAGTTACAAAATATTTTACGCTAGTATCATAACTTTCATATGTTAATGAACCTGTCGTAGCAGCTGATTCAACAAGAGTTTCGCCTGTTGATTTGTTTTTTATAATAATGCTATTTACACTACCACCATTCTTAGGAGTAACTACTACTGTGAATTTTGTTTTATCATTATTGTAGTTAGCTACTAAACTCTCAGCTAAAGTAACAGAATCATCAACATATATAGCATTAAATACTGTAAAATATGCCTTTTCAGAACCATTTTCCGAAATATATTCACACGAATATGTACCATCTTCTAATTTTTTGTTATCTGTAGATTTTTTCCATTCTTCATTATTAATTTTTAATACGTCGTTATTTTTCCACTCTGTACCAAAAATATCTTTTTTCCAATTTCCAACTGTTTGTCCCAAAGCAAGAACGTTTATAACATTTGCAACTTCACATTCAGCAGAATATTTATAAAATGTGCCTAATTTATTCGTATTAGTAACAGTAACAACTCCATTTGCATCTGTATTATAGTTAGTTGCTTCTATTGTATGGTCTTCTATATATTGGCCATCCTTAGTTTCGCTAGTAGAAACAATTATTTTGTTAACCTTACATCCTTTAGTAGGCGTAACTGTAATAGTATCAGTATTTCCATTATTTGTAGAATCAACTATTCCATAGTCACTACTTTCTTTTGTTACGTTATCTTTTGTATAATCAGCAATAAGCGTAATGGTTCCATTATTACTAATATCTAAAGAAGCCAATATATTTTTATCAAGAGTATATGTATAACCATCGCTTCCTTCATCAGGATAAATTTCGTGGTTCAAATCTGCATAACAAAGTTTAGCTTTAAATCCTGTTTTTTGAGTTAATGTAACAGTATATTTATCAACATCTGTATATAGCTTATTTTCTTCTACTAGAGTATTTCCTTGTTTAATTGTTATATCATCTGGATTTGCACCTGATTTAGTAAGTTCATAGTAATGGCGAACCAAAAAGAATACTTTATCAGAATTTGACTCAGATATATCACCAATGTTATTTTTGTATTGATAATATCTATAACCATCATCTAAATTTATAGTCGCAGAACTACTGTTGTTCTTAGTATATTGAGTTCCAGAATTAAATTTGATTTTCTCATAGTTTCCAGATAATTTAGAACCAGTTAATGTTTCAGTTATTTCTTTAACGTTAAAATTTGTTCCTACCTGGGTTTTAACTTCTTTTGTTTTAACTTTAACAGTAATAAAATATTGCTCTGATGTACTATAAGTAAATATTGCTGGACTAGTATTTTTAGTATCAATAATACTTTTATCTGAATTTTTTTGAAGAATTATATTGTCAACAGTGCATCCGTTTTTAACAGTAACGGTAACTTTTAACTGAGTATCGTTATTAATTACTTCTGGTTTGATTTCATCAACCATAGGTAATTCAGTATCTATATGAATATTATTAATTACGTAATCAGAAGATAATTCAAGTTTGTTGCCTCTGTTTACTATATTTTCTTTTGAAAATTGCCAAACATCATATTTTGTTTCATTTTCAATCTTTTCACCTAAATATTCTGTAGCAGCATTATTAATAGCTGTTCCATTAACTATTAATGTGCCATCTTTATAGGTGTATTTTTTTAACCATACTTGAATATTTTTTTCATTAATCTCATCAACAAATACATTGTTGTCATGACCAGGTAGTTCTATACTATCTTCCCCGACAACTTTTACTTTAATATTATTTGTATCATTATTTTTTATAGGGTAATAATTACGAACAATAAAAGGCTTTGTATTGGTAAAGTCGCCATTATTTTTAATGTTATACTGGTAATAATGTCTTCCATCCGAAAGAGAAAAACTTGTATTACTTGATTTTTCTGATGATGAATCAACCTTAATACGATAGATAGTTGAAATAGAATTATCTGCTGCTTTTGCCCATTCTAAAGCAGTCATTCCCGATGCTGGCGCATTTACCGTAGTTGTATAATTAAAAGGCTTATATTCTAATGTAAGTTTTCCGTCTTCCACATAATAATCTTTTAAGTAATTTGGGTTTAATGTCCATTTACCATCACTATACCCAATCGAAGTATATGTATCAGTTTCTTTTCCTTTAACCCATAATTGTCCATCAATATGAGTTTTTTCACCAGTTAAAGAAATTTCAACATCTGCTGTAGAATAAACTCTTCCACCATTATTAATCACAGTGTCATTTTGTTTAACAACAACATCTTCCATACTTTTATTTTCTAACGTGCAATAATGCTTAACATAAAAACTAACTGGGTTTTTACTATTATTAGTTTGATATAATGTTTGTTTTACATTATCTGAAAAATCTTGTTTACCACTTATTTCACTATATTTTTTAATAACAGTACCTGATTCCTTATACAGTGCATCTACTCCTAAAAGCCCTAATAATTCATCAACTGAAACACCCCCATAAGGAATTTCAATATTTTGATCTGCTGCGAACGCAGGCAATTGAATACTCGTTACAACGATTATGATTGTAACGAACATAGCAAGTACTCTTTTTAGTCCTTTAAAAAACTTCATATTTTTCCCCTTAAGTAAAATTAATTTTAGTCTATTAGTCTATTTTTTTCGTACAACAAAATGGGGCAAAATTCTCCCCATAATACAATATATTGTATCTATTATACGCTTCGTTTTTAGTTAGTTCTAATTTGTAATATGTATAAGAGATATGGAAGAAGTAAAAAAAAATATAAAAAAAAGACTCTACTCTTATGTCAATAAAAGTAGAGTTTTTGTTAATGTTAGCGAGCGGAGCCGTATAGCTCGTTATCGGCGAGTTGGAACCCGAGCCAGGAACGAGTTATACGGGACGCGAGCTTAATATTACAATAAATTTTTAACCGCCTCTGTATAGATTTCAACCTGCTCTTTGAATTCGCTTATAGGAAGTAATTCGTTTGCATCATGGATATGGTTATCGGTATCCGGATATTCGCACCCAAAAGCGATGATGCCCGGTATAGCTTTAGCGTATGTGCCGCCACCCATGACGAAAGGCTTATGCTCTGTATCGCCGGTAATCTTTACGTATGCATCATAAAGAGTTGTTACAAGCTTAGAATTTGGATCAAAGAATAAAGGCTCACCAATTTCTAAAATCTCGCATTTACCCTTCTCATCTTCAAGTCTGCCCTCTAATATAGCTCTTATTTTTTCTTCGTTATATGTAACAGGATATCTTATATCGATATTGCACAAAATCTTTTTGTCTTTTGTCTCAACGATACCATTATTAAACGTAAGGTCGCCGTACTCATCTTCAATATTTAAGCCGTATCCTTCGCCGTTGCATTTCGTTCCTACATGCTCTACATAATAATCCACAAAGTCATCTTGCATACCAGCTTCTTTTAATGCCCTAAAAGTATAGCTTGCTGCATTGATGCCTAGAAGAGGTGTCGAAGCATGTGCAAGGACGCCCTGCGCATCAATAGTAAGGACTCCGTCCTCTTCTTTTATTTCAAATCCTTTAAGCGGAGTGTTCTTAAAAGCTGCTGCCAAAGCCTCTTTATCCACACATGTTGCTGGTACTTTAGTAACGCAGTGATTACATACGGCATTCGTTACCATGCCACCTTCCATAGATATAATCTTTGTATTCTTACTTGAAATAAGAAGATTCATATGGCCTTTTTCGCCATACACACCTGGAAAAGAGCCGTCTGGTGTAAAACCTGTTGTGAGTGGCTCTT
Organism: Lachnospiraceae bacterium; assembly: GCA_045616165.1. Classification (GTDB taxonomy): domain Bacteria; phylum Bacillota; class Clostridia; order Lachnospirales; family Lachnospiraceae; genus RGIG5612. The sequence continues at coordinate 33,434 of JAZLGF010000017.1, read as the reverse complement.
CTACTTTATTGTAATGTTCCATGCAACGCATTCCCGTCTCTTCGTTACATCCAAAGATTACCCTTATTCGTTTATTAAGAGGAAGCCCGAGCTCTTTAATCATCTTAAGTGTATATAGAGATGCTACTGCGCCGCCTTTATCGTCAGATACGCCTCGGCCGTAAAGTACACCATCAATATTAGTAACTTTAAGCGGATCTGTGTTCCATCCTTCGCCGTAAGGTACTGTATCTAAGTGGGCTACAAGGCCTATGATTTCTTTTCCTTCACCTATTTCAGCATAGCCACAATAATTATCAAGGTTTTTGGTCTTAAATCCCATGCGCTCGGATATTTCTAGAGCTTTTGCTAGCGCTTTTGCAGGGCCTTCGCCAAAAGGCATTCCTTCTTTAGCTTCGCCTTCTACCGAGCCTATTGCAACTAATTCGCTAAGGTCATCAATCATTTCCTTTTCTAATTCATCAATTCTTGCTTTTATATCCATATCTATCTCCTTTGATTTACATATCACTTTTAATTATTTCTAATAGTATACCACAATTTCTAATCTCTGTTATAATGTAGAAAAAGAAATAATAGTGGAGGCAACTTATGCAAGAAAAGACAAAACAAAAATCAAGATTTAGCAACCCTGTAATCAATGGTATGCTTAAAAAGACAAAAGATGTTGTTGCTGATAATGACAATCATGTAACTTATTCAGGCGTTAGCAAAAAATGTGCGTTTTACCTTATCGTAGCTATTTTAGGGTTCGTAGTAGAATTACTACTTAATTCAATTTTACCTGATACAATTACTCTTGAAAGTGATGGTAATGTTGTTAACCTTAGTATGACCGTAGTTCTTATTGGCGTTATCTCAATAGTTGTATTTATTGTTATATCAATCATATCTATTTTCGCTTACAAAGCTATTACTGTTCTTGGATTTATTTCCATGGCATGCATGGGATTTATGTTAGGATTTATTGGATGTGCTGTTCCTAACCTAAAAAGTGCTATGCTTTTAGCTGTTGTAATTACTATTGGTCTTTTCCTTGCGATGCTTATTCTTTATAACACTGGTTTAATTAAAGTTTCGAGCAAATTTAAAAAAGTAATTTTAATGTTAGTTGGTGGAATGATTGTTTCTTCTTTATTCTTATTGATTTGTTCTTTAGTTCCTTCCTTAAGAATAATTTCTAACGCATTTTTAGCAAACCCAGTTATTAGCATTGTATGCTCAGTTATTGGTCTTGTGATTGCGACATTATTCTTAATCAGTGATTTTGATTCTATTCATAATGCAGTTGAAAACAAATTGCCAAAGCAATATGAATGGCTTTGCGCATACTCTCTTGCCTTTTCAATCATGTGGGTATTCCTAAAAGTCTTCCAGCTTATTGCTCGATTAAAAGGCTCAGGCTCTAATTCAAGAAGTTTCTAAATAAAAAGCCCTTTCACTTTATCGGCGAAAGGGCTTATTTTTTATTGTTTCGCTTTCACATATTTTTCACTAAACAATATTATCCTATTAACAATCTACAAATTACACCTCCACAGCTTTATTCTCTCTGGAGGGACAATTTCCAGATTCCAAAACATGAAAAATGTACCTCCACAGCTTCATTCTCTCTGGAGGGACAAATCTCAAAAAAGGAAGGTACCTACATGAACCTCAAGACTCATTTACTAACAAAACATTCAGAATTACTCTCTGAAATCAATGCGCTAGAAAAATTTATTAAAAAACTTCCTGTGGGAAATCTTACAGTTAGACAAAGAAATGGCAACTATTATTACACAAAAAAAATTTATAACAATTTATCTGAACAGGAGAAAAAAAATAAAATCAAGCGACGTAGTTATAATGAAATTTATTTATCTAAGGATAGTAAAGAAGCACTTACTCTTGCGCAGGGGGAATATGCTAAAAAAAGAATTAAAGATGCTAAGCATGAATTGAATGCTGTTAATCAATATCTAAAGATACTAGAAGATGAACCTAATGCTGAACATTTTTTGAATACTCATCCTGGTATAAAGGAACTGATTGTGCCTTCTTTGAAAAGTTCTAATGCGGAATTAGAAAAATGGCGAACTAGGGATTACTACAAAAATCCATATAGACCTGAAGGGCTAAAAGTTCCGACTGTTATTCCTGAATTAAAAGTTCGGAGTAAAAGCGAGGCGGAGATTATTTCCAGATTAGTACATTTCAAAGTGCCATTTCATTATGAAGAAGGCTTTCTAGTTGGTGGAAAATGGAGATTCCCTGACATTACATGTAAAGCTATAAGTAGCCCCTATAAAAAATACTACTGGGAGCACCTTGGCGGCTTAAGCAGCTTTAAGTATTTTGACGAAAACATAAATAAATTAAAAGAATTTTATTCATGTGGATTGATTCCTTGGAAGAATTTAATTATTACAACAGAGACAGACGACGAGCCACTCGACATCAACTGGGTTGATGAAATAATTAAATATTATTTGTTGTAAACATGGCAAGCGGAGCCGTCGGGTTCGTTATCGGCGAGTTGGAACCCGAGCCAGGAACGAATTCGCACGGTCCGCGAGCATAAATTAAGCAATTACATGTTTAGGTGAGTTGCTACTTTTTTGCTCCACTTTTTAAGTTTTTGATGTTCTACAAGTGCAAGCACTCCACTTAATATTATATTAAATGGAATTAAGAGTGGTACTAAAATGCCTGTTAGGCAAATAAGAATTGGAAAAAGTGTAAGCAACAATCCTACTATCATAATTAAAAATGTTGCCAGTCCAGCTCCGTTTTTTATCATTATTCCTTCATTATCCCAAACCAGATTAGGATGTTTCATGTCTCGAATCATATTCAAGTCAATTGCAAAAACTGATAAGAAGAAGCTATATACTATTGCATATGGAAGTATCCATACTTTCATTCCAAATCCTATTATTCCTACCAAGCATCCGATTATTGCTATGAGCATCATTGGAGCTGCATTACATATAAACGCTAAAAGTTCTTTTCCTTTTATTATCTTTTCAAATGGAACTGGCAAGATTCGAAGCATGTCAAAACTGCTGCCTTCTCTTGAGATACATGTATAAGAAAGCGCACCTAGACCTGTTCCCATTATTGTTACAAACGGCAAAAGGTACGATGTCATAAATAAGCTACCTAAATTGCTATCAAGCGGCATCATTTCCGTAAATCCCGAAGAGCTAATAATAAATGCTATCGCTATAACTATCGGAATTACTATTGGAAATAAATATCCGTTTGTAACATATGCTGGATTTCTGCTTGTTAAATGGAAGTCGCGCATTGCAACTAGTTTTACGATTGATGAATTTTTGCTAAGTTTTGCATATTCTTTATCATCAACATTGCCATTCGCGCTTGCTGTATCTTGCATCTTTAAGACGCTATCTAAATACAAAAATTTTGCTACAAGATAAGCAATAATAACAAAGCCTGCTGTAATTAAAATTGTTTCTAATAATGAAAGCCATATTTCGCCTTCTAGCATTTTTATCAGTGCAAAGTTTACTGGCAATATCCATGTTACTTTAGACATTGCTGCGCTTATTTCTATTAAGTTATCTTTGTTTATTCCTGAATTTGCATATATTATCCATGCTGTTAAAAGCACAAGCAATAACAATGCTCCTAGTATTCTTAAGCTATCCCTGTTCCTAATTACTTTTACGATTGAAAGAATTATTATAACTACTGCTATGTCAAAACTCATTGAAATGCAGATTATGCTTATGAATGCAAATATTAGAGTCAATATAAGACCTAGTGTTACACCATTTGAAATAATATATCCTATGCCTACTGGAAAAACTACTGCAGCAGCAATACATGTCGGAAAGGCAAGCGAACTAATTACTCTTGCTACTACAATCTGAAATGGTGAGAATGGAAGTCCAAGAAGTATATAATTATCCTGACCCATATATAAGTTTTCTATCAAGCCCGGAATTTCTAAAACTATATTTGCCACAGTGCCCGCCATAAAAAGACTGGTCATAATTATATATGGATTTCCTATAACTGGCTCTAAATTTGTCAGGTTCATGCCTAGTATAAATAAGCCTGCCGCAACTAAAAGTCCAAATATTCCAAGAATAATATTGCTTGTTCTTTTCTTTTTTGCGTAGTCGCTACCTTCTAATCCATTGCCACATTTATTCAATATTTTTGCAAGGTAAAGTATCTTTTTCATGCCTTTGCCTCGTTATTTATTTTTTCTGCTTGTTCTATTTCATCCTGGGCATCCTTATTTATGTCTAGGAAGATTTCTTCTAATGATTGATCTGATGGATAATTTGCCCTTAATTCTTCAAGTGTTCCTGTATATTGGATTTCGCCTTTTTTTATAATTATTATTTCATCACAAAGTTTTTCTGCTACTTCCAATACATGTGTTGAGAAGAGTACTGAATTTCCTTTTTGGGCATGTTCTATCATCATCTGCTTTAACTCATATGATGCGCTAGGGTCTAATCCTGTCATTGGCTCATCAAGTAGCCATATTGATGGGTCGTGAATGAGCGCACCGATTATCATAATCTTTTGTCTCATGCCATGTGAATATGAATACATTGTTTTTCCAAGTGCATCTTCGATATCGAAGCGATGCGCATATTCTTTAATAAAAGGCATGCGCTTTTCTTCTGGCACATTATATACATTTGCCATGAACATAAGATATTCAATGCCCTTTAGTCTTAAGAAATGATCTGGGCTATCTGAAACAAAGCCAAACTGCATCTTTGCTTTAAGTGGCTCTTTTGTGATATCTATGCCATTAAGACTCATCGTGCCTTCAGTAGGCTTTAGTACGCCTGTGAGCATCTTAAGTGTTGTTGTTTTTCCAGCTCCGTTATGTCCGATAAAACCTGTGATTGCTCCGTCTTTTGCTGTCCATGTGTTGTTATTTACTACTGGCTTTGCATCTTCTTTTTTACCATATATTTTTGTTAAATTATTTACTTGTATCACTTTTTTGCCTCAATTCTATACAAAAATATGAAATGTTTTTTTATTTGATATTATTCTCCGTAGCCTGAGATGTCTTTTCCTTTATTTTTAGTTTTTTCACCCTTTGGTTTCTTTTTAAGAATAATAAAATAAATTACTAATCCAACAATTACTATACCAAGTCCTACAAGCAATAAAACTGAAGATTGAAACCAACCAAATTGCTTTGCTAATTGATATACTAAAAAACATATACCTGCAAGACCTATACAAGCTCCAAAAAACCTATGTGCTGGTTCATAAGTAGTTGGATACTTACCACGCTGTTCTTTTTCCTTAGTACTGGAAAAAAGTTGTGTGCCTTTTATCAATGCATAAACTCCGTCTACTACTAAAAGTAAAGAAATTAAATAAAAAATTATTGTTGAAACGTCCATAATAATTCTCCTTGGTTATATTTAAATATTTTTTTTATTCTACCACAAAAAGAAAGGTCTGTTAAAGACCTTTCTTCTCATTGATATATTTTTAATTTATTTGTTTAGAGGAAAATATTGTGAATCGAATTCTCCAATAAGTTCATCAACTTTTTCGTAAAGACCTGGGAATGTTGTCTCTGGTCCGCCCATTGTAAGAGCAGGAATAAGATAAAGAGGTCCGCATGATGCAAGAAGATCCCCAAGACCTTTTCTTACTTCTTCTACTGTCCATCCAGCTTTATCATATTTACCATTGTTTAAGCCACCTTGAATTGAAAGCTTAGGACCATAGTTTTTGATAAGTTCTGGAATATTATTTGTATCAATAGCACCCTGGAATACGTCGATTCCCATTTCAATCATTTCTGGTGCGAGGTCAGCTGAGTAGCAGTCTGTATGATGAACAATAACTTCTACGCCGTTAGCTTTCCAATATCCATAAATCTTCTTATATGGCTCAAGTAAGAATTCATCAAACATGTCGCGTGAAATAAATAAACTTCTTTGGCTTCCCCAGTCATCATGATGGAATAAGCAATCTGGATGAGTATATTTAATTGTTTCAGCAGCAACTTCAAGTTCGAATTCTGTTAAATAATCGATTAAGTCATGCATTGCTTCTGGCTCATCGTAAAATGCGCACATAGCATCTTCCATACCTAATAAATAGTGTAATTTTTCGAAAAGACCACAGAATACTTTTGCTGTTACAAATTTTTCTTTTCTATCGATTGCGTTAGCCTGAGCAATACAATCTTTCCATGCTTCTTCGCCTAAAACCATGTTAGGGTTTTTAACATATTCTTTCCATCTTGTAATATCTTTACATACTACATGCTCTGGATCTGTAAGTGGAAATGGGCCTGGCTCGCCATCTGGCCAAATATTTAATACACCCCATCCATTATAGAATTGGCCATGTTCCATACTTCCAAAATAAATTGGGAATAAAGGATCATTAAGCCATTCTTGGTATTCGTATTGCTTTACAAATCTGTCAGGGTTTCCGCCCCTAATAGTTTCCATAAAGTTTTCTCTAATTGTTAACATTTTATCTCCTCCTATGAAAAATTACTTGTTGTATCTCAAGGGGCGTATTAGCTAAAACACACCCCTTGATAAAAAGGGTTTATAATTAACGCAACTGCAATTAATTATCTTCTTGTGGTTTTGGAAATTCTGCTTTAACAGGCTTAAATGTTCTTTTAACACCAAACAAATCAAATCCATATTTGTTTACAAAAATTCCCATAATACCTTTTGGCGCAACTATAATCATTACAACTGCGATAACACCTAGGATAAGCATACTAAATCCCGAGAAGTTGTATAAAAGTTGTCTTAAAATTACGAATATAATTGCTCCGATAATTGGACCTTCTATAGTTCCCATTCCACCGATAACCGCGATAAATACCATAGAAACTGTCCATTCAATACTAAATCCTACTGTAGGTTTGATATATGCTAAGTTAAGATAAAGAGCTGCTCCGGCTACGCCTGTGATTACAGATGAAATAAGGAAACAAATAAGTTTTGATTTATAAATCTTAACGCCTCTTATTTCTGCGGCTGACTCGTTATCACGCATAGACATAAGTCCCAAACCAAATTTTGATTTTAAGATTAAAACTACTGCAACAAGCGCAATAATTCCTATTGCAAATGAAATGTAGTACATAACTTCCGGACCTATTCTTCTTGAAACGGTGATGTTATAACCAACATTAAAGTTAACAAATGCCCATGTCTGGAAGAATACACAAAGAGCTTCCGCTACAAGCCATGTTCCGATTGTGAAATAAACATCTCTCATCTTGAAGATAGGAACTGAAATAATAAGTGCAAATAAGAGACTTACTACTGCAGCAAGTAAAAATCCTAAAAGGAATGGCAACTTAAATACTTGCGCTACCATTGCAAGCGAATATCCGCCTATTCCTATGAATGCTTGCGCACCTAATGAAACAAGTCCAGAATATCCAGCTAAAAGGTTCCACATCTGACCTATTGCCATATACAAAAGAATAAGTGTAAATATGTTTACTATATATTCACCACCCCAGAAAGGAATTGTGCAAAGTACAACAGCTGCAACGATCAATGAAATCCAACGTGCTTTTGTCATATTACTCATTTTTGTTTTCTTGAAATCTTTTGACATTTTTATTCCTCCTTTCTAGGTTATTTACGTATTTTCTTAGAAAGCAAACCTTGCGGTCTGATTGTAAGAAGAATTAACAAAACAATGTATCCTGCCAGTGTCTGATATGCGGTACCAAAAAGGAAGGCAGCAATCATCTGTGATAAACCTAAGATTGCACCACCAATTAATGTTCCGAATATACTTCCCATACCACCAATAACTACTACGCCGAATGCGACAATAAGAAATTGCGTTCCTGTATAAGGGAAGAAAGAATATGTCTGACCAATAAGCATACCGGCTACTGCTGTAGCAGCCATCGTAATTGCCATTGCCCAAACGTACATGTTCTTAGTATTTATTCCCATAAGTTCAGCCGCCATTGTGTCAGATGATGATGCTCTTATGCTTCTGCCAAGTGGTGTCTTGTCCATGACAATTGAAAGAGCAACAATCAAAACTATTGCAACTATAAAGTTAAGAGCATACTGACCTGATACTGAAACTAATGATGATTTTATAAAGTTTGTTCCTTTGACCGGGGAATCAAGTGCGTTGTTTCCTGCACCAAAAATAAGTGTTAATGCATTTTGAATTGCAATTGAAAGTCCGAACATAACAAGCATTGCTGATTCAGCACCTTGATCAATAACTTTATTAATTAAGAACTTTTGAATTAAAATACCAATTATAGCCATGATGACAATTGTTATCGCAAGCGCAATAAATACGTTGTGTACAATGCTCTGGCTAAATACTAATATAAAGAATGTTGCGCCAATCATAAGGTCGCCATGCGCAATATTGGTAACTTTAACGATACCAAAAATAAGCGATAGTCCGACACCTATAAGCGCATATAATCCGCCTAAAAGAAGGCCTGTGATAATTGCCTGTAACATTTATTTAAGCCTCCTTTCCTTCATCTACGCCGAAATAAACTTCAGCTATTTTTTCTTCTGATAATGTTTTGCTTTCGCCCTGCATAACAATTCTTCCTTGAACCATTACGTATGTATAATCAGAATTTTTTAATGCTCTTTTTGTTTCTTGTTCAACAAGCAAAAAGCTTGTTCCAGCAGCATTAATTAAATGCAATGATTCATAAATATCTTTAATAATTACAGGCGCAAGACCTAAAGAAATTTCATCGCATATAATTAAATCAGGTGAAGCCATAATCGCTCTTGCAATTGCAAGCATTTGACGTTGGCCGCCAGAAAGAAACGTTGCTGTTTGTTTAGCCTTTTCTTTTAATACTGGGAAAGTCTTATAAACTATTTCTAAGCTGTCGTTTCGTCTTGCTTTTGCAGCTTTTGGATATGCCCCTAAAAGAAGATTTTCATATACACTCATATCTTCAAATATATGGCTACCCTCAGGAGTCATAGCAATTCCCATTTTTGCAATCTTATTTGTGGCAAGCCCAGTTATATCGTTATCTTTCCAAGTAATTGTTCCACTTTTTGGTTTATTAATTCCCATAATTGCATTAAGGAGTGTACTTTTACCTGCCCCATTTGCACCAATAAGTGAAACCATATCTCCACGATGCACTTCTAAGCTGACATCGTGAATGGCTTCTAAGTCTCCATAAGCTACTGTAAGGTTTTTAACCTCAAGTATTTTTTCTTTGTCACTCATCGTCATCAGCCCCCATATATACTTCGTTTACAATTTTTGAATTCATTACAATTTGTGGCTTATCTGTAAGTAAATCATTTCCTTCTGCCATAAGCATGATTCTGTCTGTTCCATTCATAAGCGTTTGAATTACATGTTCAATCCAAACAATACTTACACCACGTGCTTTTATTTCTCTTACTATTTCAAGGATTTCATTTACTTCTGCATTTGTAAGCCCACCAGCTACTTCATCTAATAAAATAAGTTTTGGTGATGATGCCATAGCAGCACCTATCTCTAATCTTTTACGATTTATTAAACTAAGTTTTCCTGCTGGTTCATTTGCTTTATCTTCTAGTCTTACAAGTTTTAAGATATCTACCGCTTTAGCGTGTGCTTCTTTTTCGGAAATATTTTTTCCATACACAGCACTTGATAATATATTTTCATAAACGCTCATATGTTCAAATGCTCTTGGAACCTGGAAAGTTCTTCCTATGCCCATATTTGTGCGTTCAGTAATTTTCTTTTTTCTTATATCTTGTCCTAAAAACTCTATCTCTCCATGATCTGCTTTTAAGATTCCAGAGATAATGTTAAGAAGTACTGTTTTTCCTGAACCATTAGGACCCATGATGCCTAAAACTTCTTGCTCATATACTACAAAATTTATGGACTTGAGTACGGCATTACCGCCAAACGATATTCCTAAATCTCGTACAGCTAATATGGTATTCAATGCCTTACCTCCTTTGTGATTTACGGATATGTCGGCCATAGCCGACATATCCGTTTAATAAAATTATTCTCTAGAAAGAATTATTTCCATTGCATTGGAACTTGTTCCTCAAGGAATGGTTGAACTTCTGGAACATGTTTAGCTGATGTAAGAGCTTTTCTAAGTCCCCATTTTTCATCAGGTACCCATTGACCAAATGCGATTGGTACTAAGAATACATGATCATCACCTGCTGAAATGTTTCCATAGATGCAGTCGAAGTTCTGGATGCCTTGCATAGCATCACGAATATCTTCTGCTGAAGCTGATTTTGCTGTCTTAAGAGCTTGATCTACGATATCAAATAATACGTAGTCCCATCCGATTGTAAGGTCAGGAGCTTCGCCAACATTTGCTTCGAAGTCAGCTGATAACTCTTCTGCTGTCATTCCCATTAATGATGATGTGTATGGGAACTGACGATCCCACTGAGTTTCAATACATGTATAAGCGCCTGTTACATCGCCTTTAGCGTTTGTTAATGTAAGAACGTCAGATGAGAAGTGCATACCTTTTGAAAGGATAACTGTCTTTGGCTGATAACCTAAAGCATCAACGTTTGCCCAAAGACCTGATAACTGGAATCCGAGAAGCGATGCTAACATGATGTCAGCGCCAGCTGCCTGGATTTTCTGAACGATAGCTGTGAAGTCTGTAGCGCCTTCTTGTGCTAATTCGTTTACATCTGGGTTAACAATTTCATAGCCATACTTTTTAGCTGCTGCAGTAACTAAATCTAACATACCGATTCCGTCTACTGATGCATCAAGTACAAGACCAATCTTCTTGTTTGTCTGCATTTGATCAAATGCGTTGAAGTACTCATCAACTTGGTTCTCATAGCTCATAAGTGCTGCAAATGCCCAATCATATGGGCCAGCGCTTGTCCAGCTAATATCAGGTGAGTTAGCCATAACAGCAGGAACCTTAAGTTGTTCTGCAGCTTCTGAAACTGGGTTGATTGTATCAGGTGTCCATTCTCCTAAAAGAATATCGCATCCGTCGCTTTGAACTAATTTCTTAGCAACTTCCATAGCCTTTGTAGGGTCTGATTCTGAATCGCCTTTTACAACTTCTACTGTGTAGTGTTTTCCACCAATGTCATAGCCTTTTTCATTCATCTTAGCTACTGCAAGTTCGATTGTACGATCGATACCAACGCAGAAGTGAGCCATTGGTCCAGTGATAGGTCCAACGTAACCAATTTTGATTACTGTATCATCACCAGCGTCTTTTTTAGCACCACATGCTACAAGACAAATAAGCATTGCTGCAGCCAAAACAACTGCTAATACTTTTTTCATTATCTTTCCTCCTCCTAAAAAATATTTTTTAAATTATTCAACTCTTTTAGCAATATTATTCAATTTTTATATTTTATATATGAAAAAAATTGTCTAATATCACCATTAAAATTATATTTCAACGATTTATAAATTAAAAAAGAATATAAGTTGACACATCATTCCTTGCGGGAATGGATTGTTGACATATACCTATTTCATATATATACTTGGGTTAGGGTTTATGATTAAGGCACGCTTTAGAAAAAAGGAGCCTATCATGTTTAATTTGGATATGATTAACGTTAGTATCGCCCAAATGCGTTACTTTATCGTCGTAGTTGAGTCAAATTCTATAACCCGAGCTGCACGTCTTTTAAACATGACTCAATCTGCTATCAGTAAAAATATTATTTCTCTTGAAGATTATCTTGGAATCCAACTGTTTATAAGAGATAAAAAACGCCTTATTCTAACCGATGCTGGTAGTTATCTTTATAAACAATGGGTCAGCGTTATTTCTGAAATTGATAAATCTATTGATGACGCAAGAATTTTACAAGGCGGATACGCAAACTCAATTAATATAGGTATTTTAAGTACTCATAAACCTGATGCTTATATTTACCCAATCATTGATGTTTTCAAACATATAAATTCCACAATAAATATAAATGTTGAGGATTATCCTTCTGAAGAGATTAGAACGCGACTTATTAATGGTGAAATTGATTTTGGTTTTAATGTTCTTTATGATTTAGAGGAATTAGGTGGCTCATATTTTTCTTCCAAAGAAATTCGAAGCTGTCCTTTGGCCGTTGGCATGCTCCGAAATTGTCCTTTAACAAAAAAAGAAAAAATTGAAGTTAAAGATTTGCAAGAATATAACTTTGTTAGTATTTCTGCTAGATACACAACAAGTTACTATCGAATGATTAAATCTCTTTGTTTTAAAGCTGGTTTTCAACCTAATATCACAATGTATACTAATACTGCTCTTTCGCAGCTTCTTAATCTACGTTCTGAAAAAGATATTTTTATTATGGATAAATTTTATTCGCATTATGACAACCCTTATTTTGTTTGGAAACCTTTGGAAAATACCCACTCTGGCGTTATCGCATGTTGGAAAAACAATAACAAGAAAAAAGGCGTCAAAGATTTTATTGACGCCATTGATGAATTTACTACTGTTAGTGAGATTTTTTAATTATTTTTGATGTATATCGATTTGTGTGAATGGAATTTCGATGCCTGCCTCGTCAAGGTTCTTTTTGATGATGGCGTTTACGGCTCTGTGATTTGCCGGTTTATTAACTGGAAGGCCTTTATACCATACTCTGTATGTGATAGCCGAATCTTCAAAATCTTGAAGTCCTCTAAATTCGCATGTCTCGATTGCTTCTAATTCGTTTATTTCTTCGCATGCTTTTTTTAATACTTCCGATGCATGCTGCGTTTTTGTTTCATAAGGAATTTTAACATCAATATTTTCTTCGCCTACAAGTTTATAAGCATCTGCGAACATTCTGTTTGATATTGTTATTACTTGGTTATTATTAATGTCTCTTATCGCTGTCGAACGAATTGATAGACTTACAACTTCACCTTCAATACCTCCATAAACAATAACATCCCCGACGCCAAAATAGTGTTCAGAAACAATTCTAAGTCCTGATACTATATCTTTAATTAAATCTTGAAGTGCTAAACCTATAATTGCGGATAAAATTCCAAGTCCTGCAACAAGAGATGTTACGTTTACTCCATTCACTTGCAAAATAACAATAACTGCAAAAACAACAATAAGTGCCTTTATTATACTTGAAATAAAATGGGCCGTTGTTTTTCTTTGAATAGAAATTTTATGATCTTTTGACTTGCTAATTACTTTATTTTCGTAAACCTTAAAAATTTTATTTGAAAAAACAAAAAGACCAATAACTATTACAACAATAATTGCTGTTACCCAAAAACCCACTGTTCCAAAATAAGTTGGCATACTATTATTTGACATATTTTCCTACCTCGTCTGTCCGTCTAATGTGTCATAATATCCGCTAAAAAAGTTATCCATGAAAAACTTTACTTCTGGCATATCAAAATCTTCAATCGCTTTTTGTGTTCCTTCTTTTGCATCCTTAAAGTCTTCGTTTCCCATCTTTTCTTCTTCAACACATTTAATAAGTGCAGAAATCTTATCTGCCGCTTTTACATATCTTAAAAGTTCTTTATCATTTTCGCCTTCTGCGTTCATAAGGTTTTTATATGTATCCTGCATATCTTTAGGAAGTTGCGAAATCATCTTTGCTTTTGCACTTTTTTCAACATGGTCATAAGCTTTTTTAATTTCTGGGTCAAAGTATTTTACTGGTGTTGGAAGATCTCCTGTGATAATCTCTGGCGCATCATGAAACGCTGCTAGGAGCGTTGCTCTTCCTTCATCTAAATTTTTCTCAAAATATGTATTTGCTATTACAACAAGCGCATGAGTAATCATGACCACATCGAGCGTGTGGTCTGATAATGATTCAACTTTAGAGTTTCTCATAAGTCCCCAGCGACCTACATATTTCATGCGGGACATGATTGCGAAAAAATTACTTTTATCCATTAGCCTTTATATCCTATTTTGTCTGCAAGTTCTTTTTCTATTACAACTGTAGCATCGCGGTGCATTCTCATGAATGTTGCCGGACACATTGGATCGATTTTATCTTCGATTAAAAGCTTTGTTGCAGCATCTTCTTTATTTCCACCAATAATCATAAGAAGTGCTTTTGCTCTCATGATATTTCCCATGCCCATTGTAAGTGCATGTGTTGGAACATCTTCTTTGCTTGCAAAAAATCTCTTATTTGCTTCGATTGTTGAATCATCTAAAACTTCTTCATGTGCCTTATCGTAAAGTGCTGCCTTAGGCTCATTAAATCCTAAGTGGCCGTCTGGACCTACACCTAAAACCTGGATTCTTATATCTGTTTTATCGAGCACTTCATTAAATTCTTTAAGGTTTGCTTCTACGTCGCCTGTGCCTTTTGCTACATACGTGTTGGCCTTATCAATATTGATATGGTCAAAAAGATTTGTGTTCATGAAATATCTATAACTTTGGTCATGACTTCCGTCTAAGCCTACATATTCATCTAAGTTAACTGAATGTATTTTTGAAAAGTCTAGGCCTTCTTCGGCACATCTTCTTGCAAGCTCTTTATACATTCCTACTGGTGATGAACCTGTTGCAAGACCTAACGTACATTCTGGTTCTTCTCTTACTACTTTTTCAATAACGTCTGCTGCCAATTTTGCAGCTTCTTCTTTATCTTTTGCGATTATTACTTTCATGTTTGCCTCCTATTAGTTCTTAGAAACTATATTCCCTTTGTCTTTATATATGCTATTTTCTGGTACAACTCCTCTTACGCTTGAAGTTGGGTATACGTTTGAGTTTTTACAAACAATTGTACCTGGATTTAATACACTGTTACATCCAATTTCTGCGTTATCGCCTAACATAGCGCCTACTTTCTTTCTGCCTGTTTCAATTTTTTCGTCATCACCTTTTATAACAACATTTAATTTGTCAGCTTTGACATTTGATGTGATAGAACCTGCGCCCATGTGTGCTTTGTAACCTAAAATCGAATCTCCTACGTAGTTATAATGTGGTACCTGGACATTATCGAACAATATTACGTTTTTAAGTTCTGTTGAATTTCCTACTACACAATTATTTCCTACGAGCGCATTTCCTCTAATAAATGCGCTTGGCCGAATTTCTGTATTGTGGCCTATGATACATGGCCCTTTTATATAAGCTGTGTTGTTATAAAGGTCTGCATCTTTAGCTATCCATACATTCTCGTAAGGATTATCATATTCTTCTTTTGGAAGATTCTTTCCAAGTTCAACGATTAAATCACCGATTCCGGATAATGCTTCCCATGGATATGTAAATCCTTCTAGATATTCTTTTGCGAGTGTATGCTCTAAGCTATATAAATCTTTTATTTCTATTTTCATTATTTTTTTCTAACCTCTATTAAGTGTCCTTCACTTGCCATAGCCGCAATAATTGCATCTACATTATCTTCTGCTACTTCTTCGCTTGATGCTTCTGCCATTACTCTAAGTACTGGCTCTGTTCCGCTAGCTCTAAGCAATATTCTTCCTGTATCTCCTAATTCCTTCGTACATGCATCGCAAGCTTCTTTTACCTTAGGATTATTAAGTGTTGCTTCTTTATCGTCTACAACTACGTTTTTCATAACCTGTGGATACATCTTGCAGTTTTGAGCTAATATACTAAGTGGAAGTTGTGTCTTTATCATGACGTTCATAAGCATAATTGCTGTAAGGATTCCGTCTCCTGTACTTGCATGTTGCTTAAATATAATATGTCCTGATTGCTCACCGCCTAATACATAGCCGTTTGCTTTCATGTTTTCATATACATATTTATCTCCAACATTAGTTTTTTCATAGCCGATTCCTACGTTATCGAGTGCTTTGAAAAGTCCTAAGTTAGACATAACTGTAACTACTACTTTATTTCCTGGAAGTTGGTTATGCTCCTTTAAGTATTTAGCGCAAATATAAATAATCTGATCGCCGTTTATTACATTGCCTTTTTCATCAACTGCTAAACATCTATCTGCGTCACCGTCAAAAGCAAATCCAACATCTAACATATTTTCAACAACAAACTGTTGTAGTCCTTCTATATGGGTTGAACCGCAATCCTTATTTACATTTAAGCCGTCTGGTCTATTATTTATTACCTGGCTTTTTGCTCCAAGTGCATCAAAGACTGCTCTTGCTATCATCCATGCTGAACCGTTTGCACAGTCAAGTCCGATTCGGCAGTTTTCAAATGACTTCATTGCAATTTCAGATAAATAACCAATATAGCGGTTTCTTCCGAAATAGAAGTCTTCTGTCTTTCCGATCTTATCGCCACTTGCGTAAGGAATATAATCTTTTTCAGAATCTAAATATTTTTCGCATTCCTCAATAACATATTCTTCTATCTTTTCGCCTTGGCCATTAAGGAGCTTAATGCCATTATCGAAATATGGGTTATGGCTTGCACTTACCATAATTCCACAATCAAAGTTTTCATCTTTTGTTATATGGCTAACAGATGGCGTTGTAGTAACGTGAAGCAAATATGCATCTGCTCCAGAGGCTGTAATACCTGCTGCCAAGCCATTTTCAAATGTATAAGAAGAACGTCTTGTATCTTTTCCAATTACAATTCTCGCTCTTGTATCATCAGTATGATTTTTTCCATAATACCAACCTAAAAATCTTCCAATTTTGAACGCGTGTGATGCTGTAAGACCTTCGCCTGCCTTACCTCTAAATCCATCTGTTCCAAAATATTTTCCCATTGTTTTTTCCTCTTTTTTCGTTTATTTGTTTTACACAAAAACCCAATATATTTTACTACTTTTCTATTACAATGAAAAGCCTTTACTGGTCTCTTATTTAACCCCTTATTTAAATGCTCGCGGAGCTTACGAATTCGTTCCTGGCTCGGGTTCCAACTCGCCGATAACGAATTCGTAAGCTCCACTCGCTTCGTTATACAGTGAGCAGAGTCACACTGCTCCGCGAGCGTTCAAAAAAAGCATCACAGAAACAATAGATTTTCTTGAAGAATAATATAAAAAATCATATAATTTGTAGGTTGATTAAAAGTAAATAATTTATAGAAAGAAGGGACATTATTATGAAAATAATGATAGTTGGGGGTACGGGCTTTTTAGGCTATTATGCCACACAGGTTGCCCTTAAACGTGGCTATGAAGTTGGGGCTTTTGCTTTGGACGATGTTAACCTTGAAGGCTGGTGGCCAAAAGAAGTACCAGTTGGTCATGGCGATATCTTTACTATGAGCGAAGATGAACTCGTTCCTATTTTTGAAGGATATGACGCTTTTGTTTATTCTGTTGGCCCAGACGATCGTTATACTCCTCCTGCTCCATCATATGACTTTTTCCACGGCCATCTTGTAACGGATGCTTCTAAAGTATTTCGTGCTGCAAGAAGAGCCGGCGTTAAAAGAAGTGTTGTAAACAATTCATATTTTGCATATTTTGATAGAGTTTATCCTGAAAAGGAACTTGCTAAAAATCATCCTTATATTCGCTCACGTGTTGAGCAGGCTGCAACTTTGTTTGCTGAATCTGGCGGTGGCGCTGCTAACGGTGGTATGGACGTTATGGTACTTGAGCTTCCTTATATCTTTGGACAGATGCCTGAGCGTATGCCTATTTGGAAAGATGTTTATATTGAAAGATTCTTCCATTATCCAGCAATCTTTTTCCCTAAAGGCGGAACTAGTATGATTGCTATCGAACATGTAGGCGAAGCTATTATCGGTGCTTTAGAAAATGGCGTTCATGGCGAAAGATACCCTGTTGCTACTGACAACCATACTTTTAAATGGATGATTCAGGAATTTGAAAAAGGCCTTAAAATTAATAAACCTATTATTCAGCCTAATGCTAAGATTTGTGCTATGGGTGCAAACGCTATAGCTAAGGCAGAAGCTAAAAAAGGTAACGAAGCTGGACTTAATCTTGGCAAACTTATGACCGATGTTATGGACTTTGAAATTTATATTCCTGATGAAGTAATTGAAGCAAACTCTAAACTCTTAGGGTATGGCAAAGATGGTCTAGAAGAAGCTATCTCAGTTACTATGTCTCGTTGCTATCCTAATGGTTTTGGCAAAGGTAAATAAATGAAAAAAGCTATTATCTATATTTTTTCAGGAACAGATAATACTTATATTGCCAGTGAAATGGTAGCTAATGCTCTGCTTGAAGTAAATATTCAAGCAGAGCTCTATCGCATATGCACTAAAGACAGTGATTTATATGACAAAGAGCTTGACCGAAGCAACTTTGCATATATTTCAGACGAATTCGGCTATGTTCCTAACCCTAACAATTATGATATTGCAGGTTTTGCTTACCCTATTCACGGCTTTAACTCTCCTCAGTTTTTCTTAAGATTTGTTAAACATCTTCCTGCTTTAACAGATTCTAAGAAAGGTATGAGGGCTTTTATTTTTAAGACTTCTGGTGAGCCTTTTAGACCAAATAATGCATCAAGCAATACTCTTTGTTATTTCCTTAAGAAAAAAGGATTTAACCCTGGAATCGACATGCATATGCTTATGCCTTACAACATCATGTTTAAATATCCTGATGCTATGGCTAAACAAATGTATTTACACACGAAAGATGTTATGGCTAAAAAGCTTGCAAGCGATATTGCATGCGAAAACTATAAAGTGCTTAAATATAATGTTTTTACAATACTTTGGTCTTACTTTATAAGACTTCAATGGGTAGGCGCATGGATTAACGGACCACTACATAAAGTTAAATCTGACACATGTATTGGATGCAAAATATGCGTTAATGCTTGTCCTGCTGCAAATATAAAAATTGATAATATCCCTAAATTTGGAACAAAATGCACTATGTGCATGGCATGTACAATGAAGTGCCCTAAAGGCGCTATTAATCCTGGATTTTTAACTCCTTGGAAGGTTTGGCCTAGATGGGATTTTAATAAAATATTAAATGACAAAAATATTCCTATAAATTATACTGATAATGAAAATGCTAAATATTTTAAGTTTTTTAGAAAATATTATTCAAAAAATAATTAATACTACATTGGAGGTTAACATGAAAAAACTTATTACTATTTTACTTGCTGCTTTTTTGGTTTTATCTTTAGTAGCTTGTGGAAATAAAAAGACTGAAGAGCCTAAAGAAACTGGAGCTGAAAGCAAGGTTGCTCTTACTATCCTTATGGAAGAAGATGAAAACATGATTAACAACTATTCTTTAATCGCTGTTAATCCTGACGCTCCATGGGTTGATGCTGACGGAAACTCTGTTACAAACCAAAGAGTTACGAATACTGAAGGCGCTGATGCTTTTATTACCTGGATGCTTTCAGATGAAGGTAAAAAAGCTATCGCTGATTATGGCGTTGAAGAATATGGTACTGCCCTTTTCTATATTAATAAAGCCGGTGACGCTCCTTCAGCAACTGTAGAAGAAGTTGCTAAGGCAACTGAAGAAACAAAGCTTATCCATATGAGCACAACTACTTCTGTTAATGACTCTGGTCTTTTACAATACTTAGAGCCAATTTTCGAGGGCAAATATGGCTACGACATTGAATGGGAATCAGCCGGTACTGGTAAAGCTATCGCTTCTGCTAAAGCCGGAAACGCTGACCTTATCTTAGTTCACGCTAAATCACAAGAAGAAGAATTTATTGAGGCCGGATTCGCTCGTAGTGTTCATGGAATGGCTAACCCAAGAATGACTTTCATGTATAACTACTTCGTTCTTTGTGGACCAAAAGATGCTAGTGGCGAATTTGATAAATTAGCAGACGTAAAAGCTGCATTTAAGAAAATTGCTGACGAAAAACTTCCTTTCGTATCACGTGGTGATAAATCAGGAACTCATACAAAAGAACTTTCTCTTTGGCCAGAAGAGTTAGGTATCACAGAAGAACCTACAACTTATGAAGCTTACCAGGATTGGTACATTTCTGCTAACGCTGGTATGGGACAATGCTTATCAATGGCTAATGAAAAAGGTGGATTTATCTTATCTGATAAGGCTACATTTTTAACATTCGAAGCTAATGGAGGAATTCTCAAGTAGTGAGTGGTGCATTCGGTGAAGCTTTTAAGTTAATATTCACCGGCGATCCAATTGTCTGGCAGATAATTGGATTAACATTTAAGATGACATTAATCAGCTCCGTATTGTCACTTCTTATCGGAGTGCCAATCGGAGTCTGGTTAGGCATTTCACAATTCAAAGGACGTAAAATTATTATTGCTATAGACCGTGCATTGGAGGGTCTTCCTCCTGTTGTGTGCGGCCTTTTTTGTTTTCTTTTATTTAGCGGCGTTGGGCCTCTTGGCGGACTGCACCTTCTTTATACTGTAACTGGTATGGTTATTGCTCAAATCATTCTTTTACTTCCTATGTCCGTTGGTCTTGTTGAAACATATATTAACGGTTTTGCAATTAATTTTAAGGAAAGCGCAAAAGGTATGGGATTAAAAAAAGGACGCTCTCTTTTACTTATTATTAACGAAAGCCGCTATAATATTATTTCTACTTACCTTTTCCTTTTAGGAAGAGCCCTTGCCGAAGTCGGCGCTGTATCTATAGTCGGTGGTGCTATTATGTTTAAGACTAATGTAATGACTACAGCTATTATGAATTATACAAGCATGGGTAATTTCAAGACTGCTCTTGCGCTTGGTATTATTTTATTATTCTTTGGATTGCTCATAAATATTGTTATGGCCTTTTTACAAGGAGAGATGGATAAATGATAATTCCTGCAATGAAGAAAACTTATAATGGCCAGCTTGTCCTTGATTTTGAAGGACTTGAAATTGAAGACGGAAGCGTTATCGCTTTGATGGGTGATAATGGTTCTGGCAAATCTACTCTTGCAAAAATTTTAACTGGTATTATTCCTTCTGATAATGGAAAAATTAAAGCCGATATTAATATTGGTTATCTTGCCCAGTCTCCTTTTGTTTTTAATCTTTCTGTTGAAAATAATATTTTACAAAATTCTGATGGTATGACAAAAGAAGCGGCACATGAAAAGTGCTCTCTTTTAATGCATAAACTTGGCATAGACGATATTGCTAAGAAAAATGCTAAAAAAATTTCCGGTGGAGAAAAAGCTAAGATGGCGCTTTGCCGTATTTTGATGAAGAAATACGATTTGCTTATTTTAGATGAGCCTACTTCTTCTATGGATGGCGATTCTGTTCTATTAGCTTTTAATTTAATTAAAGAAACTGCTTCGGAAACTGGCTCAACTGTTATTGTTATTATTCATGGTGCTGAAACAGCAAAAATGATAGCCTCAAAGGCTATCATCTTAAACCATTCTGGTACATTAAAAGAATTTTCTGATTTATAAATTTTTAGAAAATAATGGAGAACAATAAAAGTATTATTTTAATCACAATCGGTTTAATATTTATCATACTATTTTTACTTCCACTATTTCGTGGGTCTTCTTTTAATATAGGCACTACGACAGGAATTTGTGTTGGTGTGATTTTACTTCTATATGGTTTTTTCTTTTCCAGTGTTAATCATTTTATTACATGTTTTTGGCAAAAAACTATCGGAAAGATATTAGAACTTTTTGTTGGAGTCATTCTACTTGTAATTATTACTTTAGCTATTGCTACTACTGTTTGCATGATTAGTGCCGCTAGCGGGCCATCTTTTTCTAATGGAACTGTTATTGTTTTAGGATGTAAAGTTAATAAAACAACACCAAGCATTATGCTTGGCGAACGTCTTGATGCAACATTCAAATATTTAGAAAAAAATCCAGAATCACATGTAATAGTATCTGGTGGTCAAGGAAAAGATGAAGATACAAGTGAAGCTCTTGCAATGCAAAAATGGCTTACAAATAAAGGCATAGATTCTACAAGAATTATTTTAGAGGATACTTCCACAGATACTCATGAAAACCTTATGAACTGCGTTAAAATAATTAATAACCTAAATTCAACTAAATATAGAAAAGACAATGCTGTTATTATAACAAATGAATTTCATGAATACAGAAGCCTAAACAAAGCCAAAGAATTAGGATTTATTGCAAGCCCTTATCCTGCTAAAACTGCTTGGTGGCTCTTCCCTACGTTTTATGTTCGTGAAATGTACGCAATCCTAGAATACTGGTTTTTATCATAACCCTATTCTTCATTATAATTTCTCTTTATTCCCCTACAAATTGCCCTTTGTAGGGCTGATTGATTTATTATTATATCGTAATTTATTCGGATTAGTTTTTGTTGTTTTATAATAATTAAAGGAGACATGTGTTGTCTCCTTTGTTTATAATTTTATATTATTGCTATATTTTTAGAATAACCTTATAAGGGCTGGGATTCCGTAGGTGATGAAACTCATTATGGCTGCTGCTAGGCATATGCCGATGCCAATTGCAGGGGCTGATTTTTTTATTGGCATACGAAGAAGTGATGCTAGAAGTGCGCCTGTCCATCCACCTGTTCCCGGAAGTGGAATTCCTACAAATAATACAAGTCCCCAAAATCCCCATTTGTCTATCTGTGTTCTCTTTTTAAGCGTTTTTTCTTCTAACCAGTAAATTGCCTTACTTATATGTTTTGTCTTCTTTAAAAGGCTAAATATCTTCTCTATTAAGAGCAAAATAAATGGTATTGGAATTATATTTCCTATTACGCAAATAATTAGGGCTTTCCAGTATGGCACTTGTAAAAGTGATGCTGCTATAAGTCCTCCTCTTAATTCTAATATTGGGAAAAGCGAAATAATAAATATTACTAATTCATGATTCCAACTAGCAAATGTTATAGCTATCCAGTCAATAATTTTGTTCATCTATGCTCCTAATCTATACCTAAAAAGTTCGTTACTTCTTTTTCCATATCTTTTAGTTCACATGTATTGTTATGTCTTATATCCGCATGTAAAACATCTTCAATAGCTTGTGGAATTTTTACATTTGAAAGTTTGTAAAGCTCTTCGATAAGTTCAAAATCACCTAAGTATTCTTTGTCTTTACTTGTCGCACATACACAGTGGTTTACGTTTTTATCGATTGCATGTACTACACTTCTTGCAAACTTATATGGACTTGCAGTAGATACTATAACACATGGTGTGTTATCATTTGTAGCTTTTTTATATTTTTCATAAACACAGCTTGCAACCGCCGTATGTGGATCAATTACATAATTATATTTTTCATATACTTCTTTAATTGTAGTTGCTGTTTCTTCCTGAGTTGAAAAACCTGCTTCAAAGTTTTTAAGAATATTTGATTCTTTATCTATTTGATAGCTTCCTTTTGTTTGAAGTTCGCTCATAAGTTCTTTTGTTTTTTCTTCATCTTCGTTTTGGATAGTATATATAAGTCTTTCAAGATTACTTGAAATAAGAATATCCATTGATGGAGATGTAGTTAAAATAAACTCCCTATTTTTATCGTAAGTTCCACTTTGGAAGAAATCATACAAAACTTTATTATCGTTTGATGCACATATAAGTTTATTAACAGGAAGGCCCATTAGTTTTGCATAATAACCTGCCAAAATATTTCCAAAGTTTCCCGTAGGAACACAAAAGTTAATTTTTTCTCCTGCTTTAATTTTGCCCTTGCTTACTAGTTGCAAATATGACCATACATAATAAGCTATCTGTGGTACGAGACGGCCTATATTTATTGAATTTGCTGAAGAAAACTGGTAATTATTCTTATCTAATCTAGACTTTAATTCTTCGTCATTAAACATACTTTTAACGCCTGTTTGACAATCATCAAAGTTTCCGATTGAGGCTACTACTTTAGTATTGTCTCCTTTTTGAGTAACCATCTGGAGTTCTTGGATTTTACTAACTCCTCCTTTTGGATAAAAAACAACTATCTTTGTGCCTTTAACGTCTGCAAATCCCGCAAGTGCGGCTTTGCCCGTATCGCCTGATGTTGCAGTAAGAATTATTATCTCATTTGTGATATCGTTTTTCTTTGCGGCACATGTAAGTAGGTATGGCAAAATTGAAAGTGCCATATCCTTAAATGCTATTGTCTTTCCGTGGAATAATTCTAAATAAAAACTATCGCCAACTTCTTTTACTGGCGCTATTTTTTCATCATCAAACTTGCTATCGTAAGCATGTTCGATACATTTTTTTAACTCTTCATCAGTAAAATCACTTAAGAATTTTCTAAGTACTATAAACGCAATTTCTTTATAGTTCTTAGTAGCAAGTTCATTTAAATCTTCGTCTAAGCATGGAATCTTGTTTGGCACATAAAGTCCTCCGTCTGGTGCTAGGCCTTTTAATATCGCCTGTGACGAAGTGATTGTTTCTTTATTTCCTCTTGTACTTTTATATCTTATGTCCATATTATTTTGTTGCGCACTCGCTATCCATTCCTAATAATATTTCAAGCCCATGTTTAAGTGGCTTAATTACTGCTTCTAAATTTTCTACTGCTGCTTTAGGGCTTCCTGGAAGTGAAATAATTATGCTGTTATCCCTAATTCCTGCATTAGCTCTTGAAAGCCATGCTTTATCGGTTATCTTTGAACTAGCCGCTCTCATAGCCTCTCCAAAGCCTGGTATCATTTTATGACATACAGCTTCAACAGCTTCTGGCGTAACGTCTCTTTTTGAAAAACCAGTACCTCCAGTTGTAACAATAAGTGGCATATTCCGACCTGAAAGATTAATAAGTTCTGTCATTATTGCTTCTTCATCATCCGGAATAATTTTTGTATATGTAACATCATATCCATTTTCTTTAAGAAATGCACTTACCTTTGGTCCTGCTTCATCTACTCGTAATCCTGCGCTTCCTTTATCACTTATTGTTAATACTGCTGCTTTAAACATGTCTTTTCCTCTTTTACCAAATTCTTTTTCTATAGAATTATATATTTTTTTCTATAAAGACGCAAAGATATTTTAGAAATAAAAGGGCCATCACTTTCGTGATGGCCCTTAAGCTTGATACTTATTCGGTATTGCAATAGCAATACGTTTCGTTCTTTTTTAGATTAAACTAACTTCTTAGCTGCTTCAGCTGCTGCTGCTGCATCTTCTGTGTAGCAATCTGCACCGATTTCATCAGCGAATTCCTGAGTAATAGGAGCTCCACCAACCATAATCTTGAACTGTGAACGGTTAGGAGCTTTGTTTAAAGCTTCAACTGTTTCACGAAGTGAAGGCATAGTTGTTGTTAAAAGAGCTGAACATCCAACGATTTTAACTTCTGGATCTGCTGCTGCTTCAAGGAATTTTTCGATTGGAACATCAACACCAAGATCAACTACTTCGAATCCAGCTGATTCGATCATCATGATAACGAGGTTTTTACCGATGTCATGAAGGTCACCAGCAACTGTTCCCATAACCATTTTACCGATTGTAGCGCTAGCTGCGTCAGCAAGGTGAGGTTTTACAACTTCAACACCTTTCTTCATAGCACGTGCTGCAACGAGCATTTCAGGAACGAAAATTTCGTTGTTTTTGAACTTTTCACCAACAACACCCATAGCATCGATCATACCTTTGTTAAGGATTTCCATTGCATCGATACCTTCATCGAGTGCCTGTTGTACAAGTTCAGGAACTACTTTTGACTTACCTGTTTCGACTGCTTGAGCAATCTCATCAATTTTTGACATTTAATTGTCCTCCTATAAGATTTAAATTTTTATATTAAGGCATTAGCCTTACGGACTTATTTTTGAACTGGTCCAAAGAGACCTTCTCTATAAGCTGTGATGTATTCCATACAGAAATCATCCATACCAAGAAGAGCTTCTGTAGCAAAGATTGCTCCCATTAAATCTCTGTTTGTTGGATCTAAGATTGCACTGTCTAATCCTGCGTTCATTGAAAGTACTAAGAAAGCAAGGTTTACAATCTTTCTGTACGGTAAGTTGAATGAGATATTGCTAACTGCGCCCGTAACATGAATTGTAGGGTAATCAGCTTTAATCTTACTCATAACTACACCTAAGTTTGCCATAGCATCGTCTGTTGTGCAAAGCATTTCAACAAGTGGATCAATGTGAAGACGGCTAGGATCGATTCCATACTTCTTAGCTGCTTCCATGATGTCACCAAATACTCTTAATCTATCTTCTGGGCTCTTAGGAATTCCCTTGTCATCACAGCAAAGTGCGATGCATTCCCATTCAGTATCAGCGATTGCAGGGAAGATTTTTTCAATCTTGTTTCCTTCGCCTGAAACTGAGTTAATAAGACCTGGTTTATTTACATATTTCATAGCGCCAAGAATTGCGTCTGGATCTGGGCTATCGATAGCGATTGGAAGGTCTGTTACTTCTTGTACTAAGTCGATAAGCCAATGAAGTGTTTCAACTTCGTCATTTTCTACTGATGCACAAACGTCGATATATGTAGCGCCTGCTTCTGTTTGCTTTTTAGCTAAATCTCTAATCCAATCAGCGTTTCTTTCTTCGATTGCTTTTGCAACTGATGGGATAGAACCATTAATTTTCTCACCAATAATAATCATTTTATTTTCCTCCTAATTTCGAGCCTTAACAAAATATCTAAAAATTTTTACAATTTATGCTCATAATCGTCTATATTTTACAATATTTTTGGATTTTTGCATAGTTATTTTTATATAAATCTATTACGATTTATTATAAAAATCTTTAGCTTTCAAAAAGCAAATTATCTACAAATGTATCCTGGAAATTAGGAGAAGAAGCTAATTCTAAGAACTCTACTTTCGTTCTAATTACCTGAGCTCTTATGAACTCATCTTTATTAAGCGTAGCTATTTTACTGCCTTCGCCTGCTGCATTTCCTATCATTTCTATTCTATCTTCAAGTACTTTTGGAATAAGTCCAATCTCACATGCTGAGTGTGGATCCATGTAGTTTCCAAATGCTCCTGCAATCATTACTTTTTTTATATCTTCAACTTTTATTCCAAGGCTCTCTGCCATAAGCTCTATTCCAGCGGCGATTGCTCCTTTTGCTAGTTGAACTTCTCTTATATCTTTTTGTGATAGATATACTTTATCCTTTAAGTCAACTTTTAATAAATCTTCTTTTGTTTTTCCGATTTTCTTTATGTTTTCTTTTACAACTTCACTTGCATCATCAAGTGAATCTTTTTCTGGATTAAATAACTTTCCTGATTCATCTATGATTCCACTATTTAAAAATACGGCTACTGCATCCATGAGCCCTGAGCCACATATTCCTTCAGCTTTTCTACTATCAATTACATGTGAAACTATATTTGTTCCTTCTATTTTGATATGGTCAATAGCTCCATTTTTTCCACGCATACCACATTCGATTTTTGCGCCTTCAAAAGCTGGGCCAGCTGCCGTTGAGCATGCTATCATATGGTCTTTATTTCCCATCACCATCTCGCCGTTTGTTCCAATATCAATCATAAGGCTTATGTCTTCTAATTCATCAAACTCTGTAGCTAATATGCATCCGATTGTATCTGCACCAACAAATCCTGCAATATTAGGAAGAACTTGAACTTTTCCTTTTGGATTAATAATCATATCTACAGTTTCTGGGTCTACTACCATTTCATCTTTTACAACTGCTTCATATGGAACAACTGTTAATGGTTGTGGGTCAATTCCTAAATAAAGATGATGCATGCATGTATTTCCTACTACTGAAGCAATATATATTTGATTTGGCGATACATGCACCTCATCACATACTTCTTCTATAAGCTCATTAAGTGCTTTTCTTATTTCTGATGATAACTTATCTACTCCGTTTGCTATTGCGTATTCACAACGTGAAATTACATCTGCACCATATTGGCTTTGTGGATTTAACATACTTGCATGGGCAAGTTCTTTTCCCGTTTCTAAGTCAAGTAAATAACAAACAACAGACGTTGTTCCAATATCGAAAGCAACGCCTAATGCTTTTTCTTTTTTTATTGTGTATTTATCTACATCTGGATTTAAGATGACTTTCCGATTTGTTCCCGTTTCAAGGATATGGAACTCTTCTTCTTTTGCAATTTCGATTGTTAAATCTTTTTCTACCTTAAACTGGCATGCCCTAACAGTTCTTTTATTTCCGTTTTCTTCTACAATATCTACAAGGCATTTTCCACATGTGCCTTGGCCACCACATGGTGCATCTGGATGAAGCCCAGCTTTTATTTGTGCTGTTAAAAGCGTGCTTCCCCCTTGTACCTGTACTTCTTTATTATTTGGTAAAATTTTTACTGTAAACATTTTTCTTCCTTTTAATTATATAAATAGCATCCTGTATAACACATTTTTTCTGGTCCATAGTTATAAGCTACATTATTTTTTTTGCATACATCTGCAACATATAATCCAAAAGCTTCCATTGATGCATGCGCCTTATCAGGAAAGCGACATGGCTCATCCGGATATGTGCATTCTTTACATCTGTTACAGCCTCCGTCTCCTAAGATAAGTAAATCTTCACACACTTCCTTTAATGCATCTGTGCATTTATTAAATCTTTCGTCATGTGTAGCCTTAACTTCCATTATTCCTTCAAAATCAAGACTGTCTTCAATGTCTCCTACTGTTTGAACTAAGATGCCATATTTATACTGTTTCATCTTTTTTTCGCACTCGCTTATTTGCCCACATCCTGGAGGACAACTCCATCTTTTTGCGTACATGCCACATGTATTTACCGCACACATATCTCTTACTTCTGGAAGTGCTTTTAGTGTGCTTACATCAAGCTCTGCTACTGTTTCAAAACCACTTTCTTTTGCTATTGCAAATAATTTTTCCTTATCCATTTCCTTCTCCTAATTAAAATCTGGAAATCAATCCTTACGCTTTCTTGCTTCATATTTCGGTTTCATTTTGCCATAATGCGACTAATTTGTCATTCGCTTTTCTATTGCTCCCAAAAATATGACATTAATAAATTCCTAGTTTTCTCCTAAGGTACAGTCTCTAGGAAGCAAGAACGTACATACTTTGCAATCGTATGCTTTTATTAAGAATCCTTCTGGCCATTCGTTTTCATCTGGTACTCTTAAATCAGGTTTTACCTTTCCTTCATTTACTTCTTCCCATGCTTTTTTTACTGAAGTAATATACTCTGGTTTAAGTATAGGCACTGCATGATTCGGGCATATAACATCGAACTGGCTACTCATGTTTTCTAATTTTTCATAACTACTTCTTAACTGGTCGTTTACACGAGCCTGCCCAAACTGGAATATTCTTCCGGTTTGAACCATATCACCACAAAATAGTCGTCTGTTTTTCTGATCAAGAATTGCTACGCTGCCCTTTGTATGACCCGGAACCGTAATTATTTGAAGTGGTCTATTTCCAATATCAATAATTTGGCCGTCTGTTAATTGTTTATACTGAGCATCCGGATATTTATTTCCAAAATCAAATATTTCATAATCCTCTTTTGTCACATAATAAGCAGCAAACTGATTATGTGCATTTGTATGGTCTCCATCTCCATGTGTTGTAATTACCTCGATTGGCATTGAAGCAAATTGTTTATATCCATTTTCACATAATATACTCTCAACAACTTCTTTCATGTTTTCAATACTGCATCCACTATCAATCATAATTGCTCTATCATCGCCAACAAGCAAAAATGAATAAACAAATATATTTTCTATTCTCCATGTTTTCTCATCAATTTTTACAATGTTATAATTCATAATTAGTCTCCTAACATTAATATGATTTAATAAATTTTTAATCAGCTATATAATGGCCACTTTTTCCACCATCTTTTTCAAGCAAATAAACTTCTGAAATCTTTATATCTCTTTGGACAGCCTTACACATGTCATATATTGTGAGTGCAGCTATATTAGCCGATGTTAAAGCTTCCATCTCCACCCCAGTTTTACCCTTACACTTTACTGTAGAAATTACTTTAATAGTCTTTTTTTCATCATCTAACTCAAAATTTATATCAACACTTGTTAAATTAATAGGATGGCACATTGGGATAATCTCGAAAGTTTTTTTAGCTCCCATTATACCTACAACTTGTGCTACAGCTAAAACATCACCTTTTTTCATTTTGCCTTCTTTAATAAGGTTATATGTTGTGTCATTTACATACACAAGTGCAGTAGCTCTTGCAACTCTAAAAGTTTCATCTTTACTAGAAACATCAACCATTCTAGCTCTTCCTTCTTCGTTAAAATGTGTTAATTTTTCCATATCATCCTCCGATTTGATTCATTCCTCTTAATGAATTACTTGGGTTATCTATGCCTATATCAAAGTTTTTAGGTTTTGCTTGTATATTGTCTTGTATCGCCTTGTACAACTCTTCTCCATGAAGCCCTTTAATTAAAACTTCTTTATTTGAATGAAGGCACATTTTTATTTTTCCATCAGCTGTAAGCCTTATTCTATTGCAAAATTCGCAGAAATGATTACTAACAGGACTTATTAGACCAATTTTCCCCTTATATCCTTTAATAGTATATATTTTGCTTACTCCACTGTCATTAGAGTGTTTTAATCTCGTATCCTTTGCTAATACCACATCATTTGTGATAAATGTCTTTTGAGCAAATTCTTTTGCCGGTCCTATTGGCATCAGTTCTATAAATCTAACTTCATAATCGTTATCTTTAGTCAAATTAATAAAATCTTCTATCTCATCGTCATTCACTCCACCCTGCAAAACCACATTAATTTTGATATTTTTAAAGCCTTCACTTCGTATTTTTTCAATTCCATCAAATATTTTTTTAACAGGGTGGTCAAATTGGTCGCATCTTGTTATAGTTTTATACTTTGCATCCTGTAAAGTATCTATACTTATATTAAATCTTTTCACTCCAGCCAACTTCAAATCATGTGCATATTTATCTAAAAGTAATCCGTTGGTAGTCATGCAAAGCTCTTCTATGCCTTGTAATGATGATATTTTACGGCAAATTTCTATTATTCCTCTTCTAACCAGTGGTTCACCACCTGTTAATCTAACTTTTCTAATTCCGAGTCTTGTAGCGTAGCTAACAAACTCCTCAATTTCCTCTGCATTCATAATGTTGTCGTGTGAAAGTTTCTTTACTCCACACTCTGGCATACAATAATTACACCTTAAATTGCATAAATCAGTTACCGATATTCTTAAATAATCAATCTCACGATTATATGAGTCCTTCATTTATAACCTCTTAATGTTAAAAAAATATAATAAAACACTTCACAGTTTATCAGTATAATTTAAATCCTTTTTTTACTTCATTTTTCTTTAATTATTATATCTTAAAAACGTAATAAAAAAAATAGCATTGGAAAAATTTCATCCAATGCTATTTTGGGGAAAGGAAAGGGTTAAATTATTTTTTAACCGCGAAATAGATATCTTCGAAATATTTTTTAATTGCTAAAATGAAATCTTTAGTTCCTAAAACATACGGTTCCGAAATATTAGTGTATTTAGCAAGATCTCTAGTCATATATCCATTACCTATTGTATTCAAAACTGCTTGCTCAAGGTTGTTTGAGAAACGAATAAGTTCTAACAAACCATCAACTTCACCTCTAAGTCTAAGAGCTGATGTCCAAGCATAAATTAATGCAATAGCGCTATCGGACTTAACAAGTTTTTTACCCTCTTCTTCAGCTTCCACAAGAATATCTTTGGCCTTAAATATATAACTTTCATCGTTTGACACAATTACTGTCTTCATAAGACCTGAACCACCGAAAGCACTTGTGACCATACTATTAATTAATTCACCATCATGATTATTAATTGCCCAAATAAATCCGCCTTGACTATTTATCGCATTTCCAATAGTTGAATCAGTCAAACCATGATTAAATTTAATTCCTTCTTCTTTAAACTTTTCTTTATAATCACGTTCAAAAAGTTCTGTGAATGTATCATAGTATGCTCTATCGAATATAGTAGATTTATCAATTCTATCTGTGAATAAAAGATTTGTTTTTGTCTTAAGTGCATATTCAAAACAATTTCTAGCAAAAGAAATAATATTTCCTGCAAGATTATAATTGCAAGTAATAATACCCGGTGTGGAAAATTCATTAACAAAATATACATCTTTTGATTCATCATTATTAGTATAAACAATCTCAGCTACACCAGGCTTTTGTGGCTTAACTTCAATGCTTTCAGTCATTTTTCCGTTAAGCTGTCTAGCAACTGTAATTGGTTTTGCCCAATTTCTAAATAATGAAAGAAAGTTTTGTGTTGTAATAGGAGTAATAAAAGATGTGCCCTGAATAAATTCTTCAACATTTTTTGTTTTGAAGTCAGAAGTTTTTGTGTCTTGTTTTGAATAAGAATAAGATACACAAATCTTATTTGCTTTAATCTTGTTTAACAATTCATATTCATAATAATCATTCTCAGAAGAGTCATTTTGTTTTAATGAAAAGTCTTGGGTCTTCAAATCCAGGTATGGATAAAACAGTTCATCCATAACAAGATTATGCAAAGAGTCACAATCCAAGTTGCGATTAAGAATAATTATGTTATTAGTTACTTTTGTCTTAACAAAGTTAGGATCTTCTGTTTTTGACGAAGAAGAAGAAAATGGCAAAATATTCAATGTTTCGCTTGCTTGTGCCTCTTCATCATCCTTTTGCTTAATCAAACTATTAATCTTTTCTTCTTCAGTTTTTTGTGAACACTCGTAAAATACGTTTGTGTCTACAAACCAAACACCATTTTGAAGTTTCCTTAAAAATCCACTTGATTGCAATTTTTTCATGATTTTTGCAATTGTAGTTTGACTGCATTTAACATCTTCTGAAATTTTCTTATATGTTCCAATAAATAAGCTCGTATCTAAATTAATATTTTCGACAATATACAGGAAAATTTCAATCTGTTTACTATCTTTAATTTCGATAGAATTTAAGTAGTCTGAAAAGTAGTTTCTCCACTGTAAAATTGCAGTAGAATTATAGCTGTTATTATTAATCAATAAATTCATGTATTTTTTTTCAATATCCATCGCTTTCCCTTCCTTTTTTACAATGATATTAACTGGTTGTCTGTATTATAATTTAAAATAGGAAAAAAGTCAATAAAAATTATAAAAAATACTCCATAATTAAAAATAAAAAAA
This sequence comes from Lachnospiraceae bacterium, assembly GCA_045616165.1. Classification (GTDB taxonomy): domain Bacteria; phylum Bacillota; class Clostridia; order Lachnospirales; family Lachnospiraceae; genus RGIG5612. Next base: position 452 of record JAZLGF010000017.1, on the reverse strand, counting down.
TAGCAGAAAATATCATAATAATAACTGTTTTTTAATTTTAAAAGATCAAATATAAATTTAAAACATAAAAACTCAAATTAAAGTAATTCAAGAAGCTTAAAACAAAAACAGGTAGATTAGTCCCCTCTTTTGAATACTACTATAAAGTAAGATAAAAATAATTATAAATGGCATTAGTTAATAAATTAACGTTCTCTTAAAAAAATTAACGAAGAGTGATGTATTTCCCTAAAATAAAAGAAATATTGATTTATTCTTTAACATTCAATAATATATGATCATAAATCCAGGCATAAACACTTTATATATTTGTTATTTTTTTAACATTAAGTGAAATATGTATTCATAAAGTACGCTGTTTTAACAAAATGACGTAAACTACTTTGTTGTATTTAATACTTTAATATTTAATATAAATATTAAAGTGCGATTTTTTTTAATATTTTTGCAAA
>JAZLGF010000016.1:0-12337 GCA_045616165.1 Lachnospiraceae bacterium | reverse complement strand
TTCTGCAAGATTTTTATATGGCTCGCCTTTTCTTAATTGATGAGCATCCAACATTCTGTGATAATATCTACTTCTTTTTGGAAGATCTTCATCTTGCTCGACTTGCATATCAATATCATAATGCGTATTAGCCTCATCTTTAACATACACATCAAAGCGAACGCCATGGGAATTGTAGCCTGTCTTGATAGACTTTTCGGTGTCGACCATTTCAATTCGATCAATTGGAACATTTAAGATAAGTTCCAATAATTCTTTACACAACTCGTAGTTGTTGTAAAGGGTGTTAGAAAACATAAAGTTGTCTGTAAAGGGCAATTTGGCAAGATGGCAGGTGTTGCATATAATTTTGTTTGCTTTGACACATAATTAAAAAATCCTCTCGGTGTTCGAGAGGATTTTTTCTTTTGTTAAACTATTCTTATATTTTTAGAATTTGTTTTATATGTTTTGTTTTCTTCTATAAATAACGATTCCTGCAATGCTTATAAATGAAACAATTAATAAAATTAACCATGATGCTGAATTATCACCAGTATTAGGATTAGCAACTGTTTTTGAAGCTATTGCATAGTTAGAGAAACTTGATGTCGAGAATGAAATTGTGTGTGTTGCTTCATCATAAGTAGTTTCAATTGTCTCGTATGTGCCATCTTCTTTTTCGTGAATTAAGATAACTGTATTTCCATCTACACCTTCATCTAATTTCAATGTTATAGTTGCAGGTGTTTTTAGGTCTTCATTGTATCCTAACGGGTTGGTCCAAACATCACTTGAATCTGTGCTTCCTTTATAAAATACTTGATCTAATTTTATATCTAAAACATTAGAAACTTTATAATCTCCAGCTTTTGTTGTAAAGGTTGCTTTTTGTTCATCTGTTAAAGTCGCATCTTTTACTGATAAAACAGTAGAACCTGCGTTAATTTCATTAGCACCAATTTTAATTGTACCACTGGTAACTTTATCAGTTGAAGATTTTACAACATCATTTGTCTTAGTAAATGTTGCTTGGAAATGAATATTTGTCGCAGGCATAATATACATGTATTGATTCATTGTTTCTTGCGCCTCGAGTTCAGTTCCATTCGCTGATACACTTGTTAACTGATATCCATACTTTGGAGTAAATTCGAAAACTACAACATTACCTTCTGATAAAACAACAAATCCTTTTCCATCAGGGTCAACGCAGCCTTCATCAGTATGTTCAATCTGATTAGTTATATCATTCTTGTCATTTTTGTTATCATATACTTTAACAACTTTAGCAGAACCATTTTGTAGCAATACTTCTGGGTCATCAAAATCTGTTCCAGCTACATTTGCGCCATCATTAGCCCACATGATATTATAATGTTGTTCCTGAACACCCTCAATTTCAATACTGTATGTTTCCGTACTTGGAAGCGGATACACATTTCTACCTGTTGGTGTTGAAACATTTTTAGAATCGTTATTAATTTTTATAGATGTTATTCTTCCACCGGCAAAGTAATCAGGTTCAATATAAACATAAATGTCACCATTCAATCTAGTACTTTTAACTTGTTTATTACTACAAGGATTCCCCTCATCTACAAACCATTCAAAATTAGGTATACATTGTTTATCATCAGCAGGATCCGTAGATAAACGTACTAATGTTTTAATTCCTTCGGATGTAATATTAATAGTCTTTGTTATTTCTAGTGGATCCGCCAATACTGTTACTGGTGCTATGCAACCAATAACTAATAAAGCAGACATGAAAATTGGTAAAAACTTCTTCTTCATAGATTTTCCCCTTTAATACCTTTAAATTTTAAACACTAAATAATTCTACCCCCCCCATCATATAATGTCAATTGATTTGATTGATTTGGTTTGCACATATATTGTATTCATGGTACTATTTAAGGTGAGTTTTTATGTGATTTATTATGGAGGAATTTTTAAATGGAAACTACACAAAAGTCTACTTTTTCAACTGGACTTGTATCAAAAATCTGTTGCGTAATCGCATTAATTTGCGTTGGCGTAGTTTATATTTGGAGCGTTATGAAAGGTGCTGCAATGGAATACTATGCATGGGAAGAAGGTCCTGTAAATCTTATTTCTAACTTTATGCTCTTTGGATTTTGTATTGGTTCATTTGTGGGCGGATTTATTAACGATAAGATTAATTCTAAAAAGACAGCTATTATCGGTATAGTAATGTTTAGTGTAGGATTTTTCCTTTCTTCAATAATTACATCGGGCGCGTCTATCGTTCTTTTCTATATTACATACTGCGCAATATCCGGTCTTGGTTCAGGCTTCACTTTTAGTGCGGCACTATCATGTCTACAAAAATGGATGCCTCATAAAAGAGGCCTTGCATCAGGTCTCGGTGCAGCTGGTTTTGCATTAGGCGCTGTCATTTTTGGACCAGTTATTTCAGCAATGCTTAAATCAATGAACTTAGCTGCTGCCTTAAAAATTTTAGCAGTTGCAACCTTTGTTGTTGGTATGATTGCATGCTTACTTATTAAGATGCCATCTAAAGAATATTTAGATTCTCTTCCAAAAGCTCAGGCGCAAGCATCCTCAATAGCTACAACAAAAGATTATACTTTTGCAGAAGCTATTAAGACTCCTATTTATTGGATTTTTATCTTAAGCATTTTCTTCTACAATGCTACATGGAACATGCTTACACCTTTAATTAAAGGCCTTGGAATGCAAAGAGGTTTAAGTGAAGCTTTAGCAGTTACATGTGTTTCTTTAACAGGTATTTTTAATGCATGTGGACGTTTTTCAATGTCTGCCCTTTCAGATAAAATTGGCAGAATGACTACATTCAAGATTTTAGCTATTGGTACAGCCGTTTTTGCCACACTTTTAATTTTTGTTCCTGGCGGAGTATACTTCGCTATTGTTCTTTTAACAGCATTCTTCTTTGGAGGACCTGCTGCGGTTAATCCTGCTACATGTACTGACCTCTTTGGACAAAAATATTCTGCTACAAACTACGGTTGCACGCTTCTCGCACTTGGAGTTAGTTCGATAACATTCGGAACTATTTCAAATGCATTGTATGCTGCAACAGGTACATACACAGCAACCTTTATCGTTGGTGGTGTATCAGCTTTAATTACACTTGTACTCTATTTCATCCTTACAAAGATGATTAAAAATAAAAAGGAAGCATAAATGAACGTTAAACCAGATTACACAAGACTTGTAAGTTTTAGTTTGATGGGCCCAGAAAGTGGCGCTCTTTGTGAAGTCGACTGTAATGATGGAAAAATCACTCGTATCAATCCTTATACGTTTGGTACGGATTATAAAAATGAAACCTTAAAGCCTTGGACGATTGAAGCTAAAGGCAAAACTTTTGTGCCTCCAAATAAGATTCCTTTAACACATATGGGTCTTTGCTATAAGACAAGAGTTTATTCTCCAAACCGTGTTAAATACCCTCTTAAGAGAATTGATTGGGATCCTAACGGAGATCGTCATCCTGAAACACGTGGTATTTCTGGATACGAACGCATTACATGGGAAGAGGCAGCAAAACTTTGTGCTGACGAAATAAAAAGAATGCATAAGGAATATGCTCCTGAAGCTATACTTTGTGAATCTGATATGCACGGTGAAGGAAAAAACGTTGCTCCATCACATGGTTGCCCTAATAGAATGTTCTCATTGCTCGGTGGCTATACTCAGCAGATGAGAAATATGGATTCATGGGAAGGCTGGTATTGGGGAGCTAAACATGTTTGGGGATGCGAACCTGTAGGTGAACAAAATCCTCAAGGAAATTTAATTCCGGATATGGCTAAGAACTGCGATGCTCTTCTTTTCTGGGGATGTGATCCTGAGGTTACTCCTTTGGGATTTGGTCTTCATATGCCTACTCTACTTTCTTATTGGTTCACTGAACTTGGAATAAAACAAATCTATGTATGTCCTGAGCTTAATTACGGCGCAGCTATACATGCAGACAAATGGATTCCTATCTTGCCTAATACTGACGTTGCTTTGCAACTAGCTATCGCTTATCAGTGGATTACAAAAGGAACTTTTGAAAAAGAATATATAGATACTCATGCTTATGGTTTTGATAAATTTACAGATTATGTTTTAGGAGAGGAAGACGGCGTGCCTAAGACACCTAAGTGGGCGTCTGAAAAGTGTGGCGTACCTACTTATACTATTAAAGCGCTTGCGGATTACTGGGCTGAAAAAGTTATCTCCATTTGCCATGGAAATGGTGGAAGTTATATAAGGGGTCCTTTCTCTTCCGAGCCTGCAAGAATGGAAGTTATGCTTCTTGGTATGCGTGGTCTTGGAAAGCCAGGTGTTCATCAATGTAAACTTATTGAGTGGAATATGTGGGCTAAGAACTATCCTCTTCCATATACTCCAGAATTTGTTCCGGCAGTGCCACATATTTGTGACGCACTTAGAACTGTTCCGGGAGATGTTCCTGCGCATATCGATATAAGTCATCGTTTTGTTTTATCGGATGCACAAAAGGAAAGAGCACCTGAACTTATCGATTTATTTGAACAACTTCCAGGACCAAAACAATTTATTCCACGTTGTAATGTTCAGCGTGCTATTTTAGATAAAAAATGTGACTGGTACGGTCTTAGTTGTTTTTCTACAAACCAGTTGCCTGACAAAAACGGTAAAAGAAAATCTACCGCTTATGATCAGTTTATTCATAACGTTTACCCTAGAGAAGGTATGTCAAATATTCATATGATTTGGTCTACTGCTCCTTGTAACGTTACATGTTGGAACGACGGATTTTCATTCCAGAAAGCTTATAGAGATCCTTCAATTGAATGTATGGTTGTACAACATCCATGGCTTGAAAATGACTGCTACTTTGCAGATATAATCTTACCTGTTTGTACAAAACATGAAATGGAAGATTTAGGAAATGATATGTCTTCTGGAATTTTTGTAAATATTTATAAAGAAGAAGCATGCGTAGATAAAGTCGGTGAATCTCTTAGTGACTTTGATGTATGCGTTAAAATTTTAGAGCAATTCGGCCCTGAGTACGTCAAAGCATATACCGGCGGCTTAACAGAAGAAGAACGTGTGCGATTTTTCTATAAAGCATCTGGTTGCGAAGAAAAAATGAGTTGGGAAGAATTTAATGAAAAGAAAATCTTTACTATTCCTGTTAAAGAAAATGTCCAAGATGAGCCTGCCGGATTTGCCGAGTTTGAAAAAGACCCTAAGGAAAATCCATTAGAGACTCCAACAGGACTTTTAGAATACTCTTCTACTGATATAGAAAAGTACTTCCCTGACGATGAAGAAAGACCTCCAGTTGCTCACTGGGTTGAAAATACTCCTTGGCATGATGAGCGTTTAAGTTCAAAACGTGCTGAAAAATATCCGCTTATTTGTATGTCTAACCACGGTCGTTGGAGAATTCATGCACAATGTGATGATATTCCATGGACACGTGAAATTGAGACTATGAAAATAAAAGGTGAAGATGGTTACCTTTACGAGCCATGCTGGCTTAGTCCAAATGAAGCTAAAAAACGTGGTATTAAACATGGCGATATCGTTAAAGTATTTAACGAGCGAGGTATTGTTCTTTGCGGAGCTTATGTAACTCCTAGAATGCAAGATAAAGTAGCTTATGTAGATCACGGTTCAAGGCTTGACCCTATTATTCCTGGCGAAGTTGACAGAGGTGGTGCAATTAACAACATCACCCCATTAAATACGTCTGGTAAGAATTCTACGGGTATGGCTACGTCTTCATTCCTTTGCAATGTTGCTAAAGTTACAGACAATGATTGGGCTACATGGAAAGAAAAAGCTCCATGGGCATTCGAAAGAAAATATGACGACGCAGCTGGCGTTTGTCTTGAAGGTTGGGTTAAAAATTGAGACGAGTTTGAGAGGAACTAACATGGGAAAAGTCTTTTTTATAGATGTTGCTAAATGTTCTGGTTGTTATAACTGCCAGCTTGCATGTAAAGATGAACATTGCGACAATGAATGGCTTCCATATGCTAAAAAGCAGCCTATTACAGGCCAATTTTGGACAAAAGTTACGGAACATGTTGAAGGAAGCATTCCCAAAGTAAAAATCCATTATATCCCTGAAATATGTGGTCATTGCGAAAATCCTGCATGCCTTAACGCATGTGAAAGTAGTGCGATTTATAAACGCGACGATGGCCTTGTAATAATTGACCCTGTAAAATGTACGGGCTGCAAAGCATGTGAAAGTGCCTGTCCATACGGTAGCATTTATTTTAACAGCGAATTAAATATCGCTCAAAAATGTACCGGATGCGCTCACCTTATTGACGAAGGAAAGGCTCCTCGTTGCGTATCTGTATGCCCTACTGAAGCATTCATCTATGAAGATGAAGAAAAAATTAAAGATAAGCTAGACGGAGCTACTTGCTTAAAACCTGAAAGTAGATGTGCTCCTAAAGTTTATTATAAAAATATTCCTGGCAAATTTATTGCAGGATTAATCTATGATGAAGCCGAAGAAGAAGTTATTAAAAATGCGAAATGCGTTTTATCCAGTAAATCAGATTCTTCTCTTTCCTATGAGACAACTACTGACGCTTTTGGAGACTTCTGGTTTAAGGATTTACCAATAGGTAAATATTCTTTAACGATTGAAGCTGATGGATTTAAGACTCAAACCTTTGATGATTTAGATACCACTAATTCAATTAATATTGGCGATATCCCATTTTCTAAAAGTAAATAATCTTAATCAGGAGGTCTAAATGGCTAAGAGAAAATTTGGCGACCGCAAGGATGCAAAACGTGTTGAAGTAAATGGTCTTATGCAATGTTGCATGGACTTAAAACCAGGACGTATGGAGAACGAAGTTTTCATTAATCAAAAATTAAATGTTACTCCGTTAGTTGATTATATCGAAAAGAAAAATGCGTCTGGTGAGCATTACACTTACTTTCATGCATTCGCAACAGCTATTGGAAAGGTTATCTATAACCGTCCAAAGTTAAATCAGTTTATTACTAATAGACATCTTTATGCTCACAATAATGTTGTTTTAGCTTTTGTTGCTAAAATGTCATTAAATGATAAATCTGAAGAACTTATGCTTTTTATTGATGTTAAACCAGACGATAACATCGATACAATTAAAGAACAATTGGAAAAAAAGATTTCTAATCTTCGTGGCAAGGCTGAAGATGTTGAAAAGAAAGGTTCTAATAGCGCAATTGATATTTTAGGAAAACTTCCAAACTTCCTTAGAGTTCCTCTTTTTGGAGTTATTAAGTTTGCTGACAAGCATGGATGGATTCCTGAATCACTCGCATCTACAAACATTTACTATAGCAGCATGATAATCTCAAACCTTGGTTCTATTCGTTGCGGTGCAATTTATCATAACCTTGCAAACTTTGGTACATGCTCTTCTCTTGCAACCATGGGTGAAATTCTTGATGTTAAAATTATTAACCCAGACGGAAGTGAAGAAATTCAAAAGCAATGCGAGTTCGGCATCACTCTTGATGAACGAATTGCCGACGGTTTTTACTTTGCAAAGAGTGCTAAACTTATTGAATATGTTCTAATGCACCCTGAGCTTTTAGAAGAACCGGCCGATACAAAAATCGACGCGAATATATAAATTTAATAAAAAGGAGATAAAATTGAGGGACGATATTAAATTAGCAATTTTTGATTTAGATGGAACATTACTTACTCAAGAAGAAGTTCTACCTGATAACTTTTATGAAGAATTAAAAAACTTTAATGACCTTGGCATTAAAATAGCAATCGCAAGTGCTAGGCCATCGCATGATGTATTTAAGCTTTTTGATAAAGGTGTAGACGGTTTACTTATTAGTGGCGAAGATGGCAATGCTTTCTTTGAGGGTAATAAACTAATAAAAGTAAATTATATAAATCCTGAAGCAATCGATAGAGTTAAAGCAACCGTTAAAGGTAACCCCTATATCGCGGTTATGTGTTCATCACTTGAAAAAAATTATTTAGACGAAGAAGATTATCAAAAATTTCTAGCAGCAGGATTAGAAAAATATGTTCCATTCGGAGCGCAATCCATTCCAGAAGATGACAAAATAGTTAAGGTTCATATTTGCTGTGCTGGTGGTGTTTCTCAAGCTCTTGAGGTAATGGATACATTATTAGACGATGTTAAAAAAGACTATGAGGTTCATGAAACCGGACGAGGTACTATTGGAATAACTACAAAAGGTGCTAACAAATCCTGTGCTGTATCCTTTTTCGCTGACTACTTTAATATCACTCCTGACAACATAGTTGTTTTTGGTGATAGCGAAACGGACGTACCTATGTTTAAGGCAGCTAAGTATTCTTTCGCTATGCAAAACGCTCTTGATGATGTAAAAAAAGAAGCAACACATGTAACAAAAGAAGACAACGCTCATGGCGGTGCCATAAAAGCGTTGAAAGAATTTCTAGAGATTTAAAATGTATCTAATATTTTTACATGAACTCTATACAAAGCACTATTTATAATTTATATTTCTCAGCATATTCGTTATAATATTTTTCAAAATCATGTGTTTTTTCAAGTTCATTTTTTGAAATCGTTCCATGCTTACCTTCTAACTCATTATGATTAATTCTTATTGCAATTCCGATATTTGAGCAGTGATCACTAACTCTTTCAATATTTGTGAGCATGTCATTATAAACATATCCATCTTTATATGAGCAAATTCCTTTTTGAACTCTTTCTACATGATTTGCCTTATATGTATCGCAAAGTAAGTCTATGACTTCTTCGAGTGGTTCAATTTTGTATGCTTTTTCAATATCATCTTCTACAAAAGCGTTAATCGTATTTTCGAGACATTCCTTAATCGCTGCAAACAATGTATTTAATTCTTCCATAGCATATGGAGAAAATTGTATATCCTTATCTTTTATTTCTTTTGCTGACTCCGCAAGGTTCCTTGCATGGTCACCTATACGTTCAAAGTCAGTTACGGAATGTAGGAATAAGTTGGTCTCTTGGTTTTCTTTTTCATTTAACGACTTTTTCGTCAATCCGACAAGATAGCTTGATACTTTGTCCTCGTATTTATCAATAATGCCTTCAAGTTCACACGCCCTTGCAAATCCTTCATCTGAATAATTATAAAATAATTTCAATGCTCCTTCTAAATCTTCATTTGCTAATACTGCCATAGAACTCATTGCAATCTTTGTTTGCTCGACTGCAAGCGATGGATACTCAAGGAATCTTTCTTCTAATCTTTCTACTGCATGAAGTTCTACAATATCTTCTTTTTTATCTTTAACAATAAGATTTACAAGTTTTTCAATTAGTCCAATAAACGGCGCAAGAAGCAAAACAATAATAATTCTGAAAATAGTATTTAAGAGTGCTATGCTTACCATATTCATCGTTGTTGTCATAAATGAGAACTGGATAATAGCATCAAGAACATAGAAGATTACTCCAAAAACAATTACACCTAAAGTATCAACTAACAAATAAATTAATGCTGTTCTTTTTCCGTTTGCATTTGCACCAAGCGCTGAAAGCAACACTGGAACCGAAGCTCCTATTGCAATACCCATAATTATTGGTAATGATAGTTGGAAACTAATTGCTCCCGTTACTGCAAGTGCCTGTAAGATACCTACTGCTGCTGACGCGCTTTGAATAATACAGGTAAATACAAGTCCTATCAAAATTCCAATAAATGGATTTTCAAATGTTGTAAGAAGATTAATAAATGTTGCGCTTTCTCTTAGTGGTTCAACTGCTGATGACATGGCAGAAATTCCAAACATCAAAACTGCAAAACCGAGCATGATGTATGAAATATGATGATTTACTTCTTTTTTGGTGAACATAAGAAGAATTATTCCGGCGATTGCCAATCCGGCTGTTAAAGTATTTGTAGAAATGATTTCAAAAATTCCGCTTCCATTTAATGACGAAAGACATATTACCCATCCCGTTATACTAGTTCCGATTATCGCGCCCATGATGATACCAATTGCTTGTTTAACTTTCATCATGCCTGAGTTAACGAAACCTACAACCATAACTGATGTTGCTGAGGAACTTTGAATAACTGCTGTTACTCCAGTACCCAGCAAAATTCCCTTAAGCGGGGTGCTTGTTAGCTTATATAAAATAATTTCTAGTTTGCTTCCTGCAACTCTTTTAAGTCCATCTCCCATCAAGTTCATTCCGAACAAGAAAAGACAAACCCCTCCAAGCATGCTAATAATATTTACAATACTCATTTAATACCTCACTAATACATATAACAAATTAGTACTCTACTTTAAAATGATAACATTTTATAAAATATAAGCCAATCTTTTATTTATTTTAACTAACTCTTGTACATTAAGTTTAGCGCCGTTTCCTATTAAAATAAATTTGCTGGGAATATCATTCTTCCGTTGCTAAACATAGATAACAATGTTGCATTCAAACATGACACATTTGACACTACTTCATTGTTAGAAAAATCCATATCGTAAATAACAAAGTCTGCTGATTTTCCAACCTCTATACTTCCAAGATTATCTTCTTCCTTTACGCAATATGCAGGAGTAGTTGTTAAGCATCTAAGGCTTGTAATTGCATCAAGTCGCTCTTCTTCGCCACGTATTTCATCTGGAAATGTCTTTAATGTTTCTTCAGACATGTATGAACTGTTTTGTCTTATCTGTGCTCCTGTTGGATCTTTTCTTGTTGCTGCCGTAAACATCATTTTAGGAATATTTCCAGCTCCATCCGTATGGAAGCTTGTTATAACCCCCGCATCGACAAAAGATTTTACCCTATACATTTTTTTCGCTTCTGTCTCACCGTAAGTCCTTATCTCGTCTTCTTTTGTGCCGGTTTTCCACGTTGACCATTGAGGGTTAACGTATGCAATGACATCATTATCAGCAAAACGTTTAATCATATCATCCGTTTCATATGCTAGATGGCAAAGTCCATTACGTGCATCTATATCTGGGATAACCTCTTTTACAGCTTCATAGCAATCAAGTCCATATGTAGCTGCGCCTTCGCCTATCGCATGCATTTGGAATTGGAGTCCGTTTTCGTTTGCTTTTTTTATAATGTTAGTAAGTTCTTCTTTTCTACTATCATTCCATCTTACATACCCGTAATAATTATTTCCTTTTCCTGCCGCTTCCGTATATGGGTTCAGTGTCCATGCAGTCAGTGCTTCCACTACACCGTCAAGATATACTTTGACACCTGTTATTTTGAAATAATCGTTGTCACAGGATTTTGCAAGCTTGGCAATCTTGTCAATCTCACCCAATGGGTCTTTGCATGTATCCGCAATCTCCACGAGCGCACGAATTTTTAATTTCAGTCTTCCTTCTTCTGCTAGTTCTTTTAAGGCACTAACCATAGGTAATTTTTCGGTTTCAACAATTCCTGCATCACAGACGCATGTATATCCATTTTGAATAGCCATATCCTGAATATAATAATAAAACTCTTTAAGGTCATCCTTGCTGATAGGAATCAACTGGGATATCTCGAATCTAGGCGTTTCAACCAGGTAACCTGTTGGCTCGCCTTTTTCATCAACCTTTATGCCATCTGTTCCATATGTGCTGATAAGATCTTTTATATTAAAATATTCTATAGCCTTTTGGTTAAGGATTGCGTTGTGTCCACCACCGCCGAATATTACAATCGGAACTTGGTCAGATGCATATTTATCAAGAACTTCATGTGTAGGCGCATCAGGATCACCCTCATTAATCCAGAAGTTCATTCCCTTATATACTTCCTGACCCGGATTTTCCTCTATAAATTTCTTCATTGTTTCTGCATTCTGGCGAAGCATAACTGTATTATCAAGTATAGCTCCATTGCAAAGCATTGTTGCCATTACGCCGACATGCGAATGCCCGTCCACAAACCCAGGATAAATTACATTACTGCCATAATCCAAAACTTCTGTCTTTTCACCGACATATTTTTCGGCCTCTTTGTTTGTTCCAACAAAAATAATCTTTCCATCTTTTACGGCAACTGCCTCTGCAACAGTTCCTGCCTCATCCATTGTTATGATTTTTCCGGCAATCACCATATCCGCAACAGCACTGCCTTTTGCACCAGCGCCGCATCCTGTAGTTAAAATAATCATGCATGCTGCCAAAATTAAAGCTAAAATTTTTTTCATGTTTTGCTCTCCCTAGTATGATTTCTAAACAAATAATCGAAAATGCTACATCTTCTCGTTCAATCGACAAATTAAAATTTGTTACTATTTGATTATACCACAAAAGTCCACATTCAAATTGTTTACATCAAAATTGTAATATGCTGTCCAGCCTTGCATCTTCCTT
>JAZLGF010000015.1:0-3037 GCA_045616165.1 Lachnospiraceae bacterium | reverse complement strand
TCACGTTCCGAATATGTTTTCATGTACACTTCTCTCTCTTTTTTCTTCTTTTAACACATTATATCACTTTTTCTGCTTTTTGGCAATTGTGCGGTGTTGCCTTAATACTTTTTATCAATATAAATGATGTGTGAACTGCATCACAGCTCTTTTGCAAATGTTAAAAATAAAGATGTAGGTTTTCCGACATTTTTATATGTCCTTTTTCCTACATCCTTATTAAGCTTTTGCTTTGGTTATTAACGCACTTACGTTTGGAAATATTTCCAAGATGTATCTTTATGCCTCAGAGTACAGGTAAAAACTACAAATATGAGAAGATTTTTTCTTGCCGCATTCAAGGTAAAATCAACTCTTGATTTTTTTATTTATCATTCTTCTTTAGTAGTAAGGGAGTTAATACTAAGTCAAAAAAATAGCAGTAAATCTCTCTGCCATGCAACGTTAGCATCTATAGTATTATTATGTTTGATCAAGTGGCCATATTTCCTTGTCAAAAAAGTCGTTTGCATCGATTCTTTTACTTGCAATTCGCCACATTGCCTTAAAATATTTCCTTTGAAGATTGATTTTCCCTTCACGCCCTAATTTGGCGATATCAATAATTCGTAAGCAATTAATATCATTAATTCCAGTATTTAACAACTTATCAATGATGGGTTGGAGCGTCTTCTCATCGGTTGCAAAAATAGGTATTCCAGTAGCCTTGGCATACGCTAAAGAACAAGTTTCCCCTTTGTTTTTATTCGGCTTGTTCGGATCTATCATTACATTTGCTAACGTTTTATAAATCATTTGGTAGACAGCCTTTTCTTGCGTATTCAGTTTATCCTCAGATACAATCTCAACAGTACCATTTTTTACTAGTTCTTCGAGCTGGTTTTTAGCGCTCTGCGGAACAAGCACTTCTCCAAATGCATGTTTATGCATATAGATCTTTTCAGATACCAAAGGCAATACTTCAACAAGAAACCTATACTTTTCACTTCCACCAAGTTTTATGCAGAGATCAGCATCAATAATAATCTTTTCATACATGTCTCATTCCCCCATGATGTCATCCAGTTCATCGTCTGAAGGAAATTGATAATCTGATTCATTTATGATTCCAACATCTTCCGGAGTGAGATTGCTTTTTCGTAAAAGGTATTCCAGTCTTTCATAGGAGATTAGGCCTTTTTCGTATGCCTCAACTGAAAGCTCAATATGATCAGCAATAGCGATTCGTTCATCAGCTTTCATGCAACTAATTGCGTATCGTTTTTTTTCAGCAGTGAGCTCTTTGTCGCTTTTTTGAAGATATTCTTCTTGCAGTTCAGTAGTTAATAAGTCTACCTCATGCAGTCTTCTTACCATAGTTTTATATGGAACCACAAACAGTTCAGAAAGCTTCAGAATATCTTTCATTGAAATGATGCTCGGATTCTTTACATATGAGTCAATTGCACTTTTTAACAAAATCTCATTTACCAAAAATTCAGCAGCAAAACGACTTGCCATCTGCTCAGTACGATCGTCATCAGAGTAGTCAAGATCGGAGTCAGTAATAACATCCTCTTTTCTTTCATACCATATATGATATAATTCATGCGCTGCCGCAAACACCTGGCAATCAATAGGAACGGATGAATTCAAAACCACAAAAACTGTTTCTGATTGCATATCGTTTGTTCCTTTAATATCTGTAAACCCCCATGGTGCATTTTCACCTAATGGATAATAGATGACTTTAGAATATGCTTCAAGTATAAAAAACACCTGTGTTCCGATGATATCCTTTGTTTTATTTAATTCTTCTAGTTTTGCCGATGCTTTTGACTGAACTTCCTTTATATCCTGTTCTACAAGAATATATTTTTCTTTTTTAGTCATGCAATAGTTCCTCCAAGAAGTATATATCATCAATTGCAGAACGGATGAATTTAATATTTTCCTGTTCTTCTTTCGTTTTGATTTTACCCATAAAGTTTAAACTAACATCAGTAACAGTATTGGGTTCAGCAGACAAAAGCCTATCAGTTGTAACGCCAAGAATATCTGCTATTTTCGCTAATTCAGTAACATTAATGGCTTTTAAGCCTTTAATAATCTTATTCATTACCTGTTTTGAAATTCCAAGAACATCTGCGAGTTTCTGTTGTGTTATACCTCGACTCTCAATCTCTCTCTTGATATTAGTACCAACCTGCTTAAAATCTGTTGTATACATAACACACCTCCATTATTCTCCTTAATAGCCTCGAGCAAAACATCACAAATCCCTAAAAACAGGAAAAGCCAAGGCTAATCTATAATACTGTAAAAGAACAGTATCACATTGAATGTTACATTCCGCTTAACAAGCGAAACTTTAAAGACACAAAGAAACTGAAATTAGGTCATCTTTGATGTATCATTTTTTCAGTTTCTCATTT
Source organism: Lachnospiraceae bacterium (assembly GCA_045616165.1). Lineage (GTDB taxonomy): Bacteria > Bacillota > Clostridia > Lachnospirales > Lachnospiraceae > RGIG5612. Next base: position 623 of record JAZLGF010000015.1, on the reverse strand, counting down.
TGTTATTTTTTGGATTTTTAGGATGTTTTGCTCTTAGCTACTCCTTAAACCAGTTTACTCATTTTGTACCTCTATTATACCAAACCCAAAACAAAAAGTCAACAATTTATTGACTTTTTACATGCTGGAATATAATTATAGTTTTGGTTGTTTTGTCAAGAACACTTCTCTTATTATATAACAAAGTGGCGAACAGATTTGATATAGTCTACTCACCACTTAAATTTCTAACATCTCTGTTGCTACAGCTTCAATCTCATCCGTTTGGGCAACTTAACTGGTAAAACAAAAATTGTGAACAGAACGTATCAGATCTGTCCACCACTATAATTTCAGAAATCAGATATTTTATCTCTTATCTGTCCATTTTGTCATTTTTAATCATTGAAAGAAAATACTTGAAACGATTGGTTATTTTTCTCTCATGCTCTTCAAAAACCAATTTTCTGTACATTTTATCAAGATAATCATATCTTGCAATATCTTTTCCATACTGACTATCGCCGACCATCTCAGTATTAACATTTGCTAATATTAATCGGATCTGGTATACATTGAAAGTTCCATCGAAGCACTCTGAGAAAAATTCCATTCGTTCATCAAGAGCTTTATCTGATTCATTC
>JAZLGF010000014.1:0-4872 GCA_045616165.1 Lachnospiraceae bacterium | reverse complement strand
CGACTGAATTTCTGATAGAAATGTAGTTATTGGGCAAAGTTTATTTAATTTTGCACCGCATTTATATGCAATCCTATGGTTGCGTATGAATTAAAACTTTTATGTGCCGTATTTGACTGTGAAGTTAGATACGGTTTTTTTGTTTGTGACGGAGGATTACGGATAGCAGTTTAGGGTGCGTTAACGGGTCGAAATACGTGCTCTGCACAAGATTTTAGCCCGTTAACGCTCCCTGAAAGTGTTAAGGTCAGGGCAGTGTCGCCGACAAATGAAAGGAACGGACGGCGGCATCGGAACGATGTAGCCCTTCGTGTAATGAAATGGGCAAGACTCTGCCTTATGATTTTTGACAGAGTATCTTATTGTGTTATGTAGGAATAAACAGAAGATAAGGGTTAAGGTGCGAAATCGGACGTCGAGACAACTCTGTTGGTGAGACCTTTGATTTCGCTCCTTTGGGTATTAGAAATAGAGCAATGGGTGAAAGCCTTTGCTCGTAAATGGAGGTTCTTCTTACGTGTATGGAGGATTCTATTACTCTTTAAGACTCATTGATGTTATAATAGATCGGCAATCGTTAAAGGCTGCATCAATCACTTCTTGATTTACATAGTAGGCTGGGCTAAATTCTGAGAGAAGTGAAGATTTGAAGTCGCTTTCGTTTTCTTCAAGTGAAAATTCACCAAGGTCCTTTGTCCATATGGTGTATTCAGCGGCAACTTTGTTGTTTGCTTTGTCAAATACAGTTACCACAATCGTAGTATTGTGGAACCTTGTTTTTATTTCAGTATTTTCTAAACTTAACTCATTCATAGGTTGTTGTGTAGTGTTTGATACAAAATTATAAAATATAGGCTTTCGACAAACCCAATAACCCCTAAAAATGAACAAGAAGAAAGTATTTGATATATTCTGAGATCATGTTGTCAAACATATTATGAAATTGAACAAAATTCGTATTAAAAATTAAATTTGTATTCATTTGATTAAACTCAGTAACACAATGATAAAACAGCAAGAAATAGATAAGTTAAAAAATGCCTCTGTTTGGGATTTACCAAAAATACTTGAGGATATTGAGCTGTATGATGAGAAAACAGCAGAAGAAGCTATAGACGAAGTTTATAGAGAATTTGAAACAGGGGAAAATCTTGTGCAGGAGATTGTATATCCAGTATTTTATTCAATCGCTGATGGGTTTATATTAGGAACTTCGTTTGGACGTGCTGCTAGAAAAAAAGGACTTACTGCTTCAAGAGTTATCAAAGAATGTGAAGCATTTTCTTATGAATCTGAAGGTTCTTCCTATATGCCAGACGGACTGACTGAATACATTAACGCAGAGGAAAATAAAAAAGAATATTCGGAAAAAGAAAGAACGCAATACCAAGGTAACCGAAAAACATTTGAGGATAAAAACAAAATGAATGTTTACAAAAAAGATGCTATCAGGTATTACCAAGGAAGAAAAAATTTAGAAGACGAATATACAGGGAAAAGGAACATAACAGCATATCGTAACAATCCAGATTTAAGAAGGAACGATGATAAACATGATTACCAAGCAGAACCCGACCATATCGTACCTTTAGCTCAATTGCATAAACAAATGGCAGGCAATTACGCATTAAGCGATAGAGATATAAAGAGCATTGCAAATATAGATGAAAATTTGGCTTTGACTTCTGGATATCTAAATGGGAGAAAACTTGATAGCTCAAATTCTGACTTTATCAAAATGCAAGAACAATTAAAGCAAGAGGGAAAAGCTTATATTGATTTATCAGATGAGACAAAGTCTAGGATGTTAAATATGGAGAAAGAAGCGCAAAGTGCTGTTAATAACAAAATAAATGAAACGGTACTTAAGAATCTTGTAGGAAAAGGTATTGCGGATCGTGATGTCAGAAAACAAGCACACAAGCAAGAAGAAGAAAGACTAGGAAGAAAACTCACAGAAGCAGAAAGAAATGCTATAGATGATAAGCTTGGCAAAGAAAGACAAGCTGAAATAGGGAAGAAGCTAGGATCCAATGCTATAAATCAAGCAAAAGATTACGCTATAGGGAATGTCATCTTATATATCTTGAAACCATTATATTATGAAGTTAAAGATATTTTTGTGAATGGGCTTGAAGAAGGAGTTGGTGCGAGCTCTGTATCCGAGGCTCTATCAATTCGATTTAAAAGGGTAAAAGACTACACCATAAGTAATGTGATGGAGTTTATCGGTTCAAATCTCAAATCATTCATTTTGAACCTTATATCATCATTGATAGAAGGAATAATAAGTCTTTTTGTAGGCGTATTTAAGCAACTGCTTAAAGTTGTAAAAGAAGGAGTAAAGGTCGCGGTGGAATCTTGCAAAATTCTCTTTGGAGAAAACTCTGCAAATATGAGTAGTGCAGAAAAGGGAGATGCGATATTGAAACTATTTGCAGGAACAGTAGCTACTTTATTTGGTGTGTTCATTGAGGCTGCTCTTAACAATATTGGTATTGGAGAGCCATGGTCTGTTATGTTATCTGTAATGTTATCAGGCATTTCTTCCGCCTTCATTATGTATGGCTTGAATAAGGCAGATTTGTTTAATGTTAAAGCTGAAAAGAGAAGAGCAAGGTTAAAAGAAGTTTTTGACCAAAGAATAAAGGATATTCGTGAAGCAAAAGAACAAATGACCGAGATTGTTCTGTTAAAGTTGAGGGAGCAACGATTAGAAATGGATAGGTTAACCAATGATATTTATAGTGCTCTTGATTTAGGGAATATCGAGTCTTTGAACTTAGGCCTTGACGCTTTGGCACAGCATTGCAATGTCAAACTTAATTATTCAAATGCAGACGAATGCGCACAGCAAATAGACGATTCTGACGAAATTTTGTTTTAAAATATAGATATATGGGACTACTTAAAACTTTAGGGAAAATTGGAGTGGCAGCTCTTAATCCCCTTGGCACAGCCGGATATATTGCATACAAATCTTTGACAAAAGAGGGGCGTCAAGATTTAGAGGATAGTGTTGATGAAATGATAGATGACACTTTCGATGCAGCAGAAAAAGTATATGATACAGCCTCAGACACATACAATACAGTCACAGGACGCAATTTAGTTAATGAGGCTAGAGAGCGTGGAGAAAGACTGAAATCGAGAGCTGAAGATATTCAATATGAATATGAGTATCATTCCATGAGGGCAAATGAAAGAATAAACGGAGCTATTCAATCGATAAATGACAGTAAAAGAAATATCAAAGAGAATCTGTTTAGAGAATTAGCAGATAAATTAGGAGCTCTAAAAAATTATAAAATTGAAGATTATCCTTTAGAACAACATTTTTATAGTATTCGTGAAGTATATTTAAGTTCTAATCAAGTATCTTATATAGAACCTATACAAATACCTGGTGTAAATGTGTTTTTACCAATGTTAATGGGCTTACCAGGATTTTTAGGTGGATATTTGTATAATAGACATATCGCAAACGAGATTAATGAAGAACTTGATAAAAAAGAGTATATAATACAAGAAGCTGCGGATAAATGTTCAACAGAACTTAGAAGGCTGAATTTAATTGAGGCATCTATTACGAATATCTGTGTAGAATTTAGAAACCTTGAAAATATTTTCAAACGAGTCGTAACACTAATCGATGAACCCATAGAATATATGAAGAATAATGGGATTCATAAGTTTAGTTTGTTGCCTAAAGACCAAAAGGAAAAATTTGAAGCTGTTATTAAGATAAAAGATATTTTAAAAGGGGTCGTAGAAAGACAAATATTCAAAAGCTGCAACCAATACGAGGTGCAACAATACGAGAGAGAGATTAAAAATATTTCATCAAATGCTAGATTAGAATTAGAAAAAGCAAATGTAAGCCAGCAGCAATATGCGTATAGCAGTGCTTCTTCCTATACATCTGACAAATCGTATTCAAGTAGTGCAAAATTTAGCGTAACAAATGTATATCAAAGAAGTATGACTTCGGCGAAAGTTGTTGTAAACATTTCTTGTGGAGTTCTTAATGTGGGGGATAGAGTATTCTTCACAGCGAATTCTGGTCAGGAATATGGACCCTATAGAATAGCTGGAATAACGCCAAACGGTATAAATTGTGAGGTCCTTAAAATAGAAAACACTTCAGGGAACAGCTTAACAAATACTATATTTCCAGGTTGGAATGGTTATAAATAATAAAGAAGGGCAGAGATTAAAACTCTGCTCTTTTTTTATCTGAACTTCGGGTGCGTTTTTTTCCAGTAGTCCGCTTCCTGTTGGGCTTCCTGTTCTGCCTTGGCAATCAGGCGTGGAGATTCTGGAAGCTGGTCTGCAATGGTTTTGACCACGTTTTCGAGAAATTCCTTGGCTTTGCAGTTCAGGCGGTATTGCGGGTATAACTCACGGAACGTCGGATAGTCGAGTTCCTTCTTCAGATTGAGAGTTGTCTGGATCTTATAGTTGATTTCGTGGAGTTTCTTCACGTCGTCGTTCCAGTCTTTCTCGATGGCTTTTTCGCGGACAACTTCGTGTGACAGCAATTTGCTGTTAATGAGAAGGTCTGACAAGGCGTCATCGGCAAACTTGTCGTTATTGGGCAAGGTTGCAAAGACGGTCTTGTTGGCGTCGTCGAAACGGAGGTCAAGGTTGGGGATGTTCTGCACGACATAGTTGAAGGCATGGGTGCGGAAGCCTTCGTAAAGGTCTGTACGGGCGGTAACGGCAACCGTATGGTGGTCGGGTAGGTCGCACGGCACATCCTTGTCGTGTATGGAGCACTTGCGTTCCACGCTGTCGTCAAACTTTTGGGCTGACGCTATTATGAATTTCAAATCGTATTTGGAGCCCATCATATCGTTATCACCGCCAAGC